>NZ_QBDT01000002.1 GCF_004124325.1 Streptomyces sp. L2 | reverse complement strand
TTCCGTCATTTCGGTGTGGAAACCGGGCTGTTGGAATCCTTGATGGCAGTACGTCGTGCCGGCCTTCCCAGCAACATGCGTGCCAGAGGTGAAACGAGCCGTCCTAGCGCACTGGGTCCACTGCTGTCTCCGCCATGCCGGAGCTTCTCCGGCGATGGGACCGACGGGGAGAAAGACGAAGGAGTGCCGAACGACTCGCCCGGCGCGCAGCGTGCGCCTGCAGTGGAGCGTCTGCCCGGGCTGGAAGCCCCTGATGAGCTGACGTCTGCTCATATCCGGCTGTCGGCAGAGACGTTGGGGCATTCGGAGCGGACGGAGTGACAGCGGCTGGACGCCCGCCGCGCGGGACGTCCTCCGACGGGTGCCGGCCGGCCTGTTCACGGTGACGGCACAGACGCGGCAACTGCCCGCCCTGCGGAATGGCCACCCTTCCCGCGCACACCCCGAGCGGGTCAAGCGCGCCCAGCTGAACCCGTCCGCAAGGGACCGGTGCCGTCGCTGACCACGTGCATCGGGCGATCCGCCGGGACCTGACGGCGGGTGAGCGCGCAGGCGGCAGGGTGTAAAGGGCGCGGCGGGTTCATGACGTGTTCTTGGCTAGTGCTCTGACCACATAGGTTCGCCGGGGCGGCGGCTTCGGCGGTTGGATGTGTGGTGACGTCCGCTCCGACTGCTGGGGGTGTGGTGGCTGAGCCTGTCCGTGTGCGCAGGTTGACCGACCAAGAAGGGCAGAAGCTGCAGCAGATCGTGCGCCGGGGCAGTACCAGTTCGGTGCGCTTCCGGCGAGCGATGATGCTGCTGGCCTCGGCCGGCGGGAACCGGGGGCCGGTGATCGCGAAGCTGGTGCAGGCTGACGAGGACACCGTCCGGGACGTGATCCACCGGTTCAACGAGATCGGCCTGGCCTGCTTGGACCCTCGGTGGGCGGGAGGCCGTCCCCGCCTTCTCAGTCCTGACGACGAGGACTTCGTCGTCCAGACGGCCACCACCCGCCCGACCAAGCTGGGCCAGCCCTTCACCCGCTGGTCCATCCGCAAACTCGCCGCCTACCTGCGCCGCGTGCGCGGCCGCGTGATCCGGATCGGCCGCGAGACGTTACGGTGCCTGCTCGCCCGCCGCGGCATCACCTTCCAGCGAACCAAGACATGGAAGGAGTCACCCGACCCGGAGCGTGACGCCAAGCTCGACCGCATTGAGCACGTACTGGAGCGATTCCCGGATCGCGTGTTCGCGTTCGACGAGTTCGGGCCGCTCGGCATCCGGCCCACCGCCGGCTCGTGCTGGGCTCCTGCCGGTCACCCCGAGCGGCATCCCGCGACCTACCACCGCACCCACGGGGTGCGGTACTTCCACGGTTGCTACTCGCTCGGCGACGACAGGCTGTGGGGCGTCAACCGCAGGAAGAAGGGCGCCACGAACACACTGGCCGCGCTGAAGTCGATCCGCGCGGCCCGCCCGGACGGCGCCCCGATCTACGTCATCCTGGACAACCTCTCCGCCCACAAGGGCGAGACCATCCGGCGCTGGGCGAGGAAGAACCGCGTCGAGCTGTGCTTCACCCCGACCTACGCCTCCTGGGCCAACCCGATCGAGGCCCACTTCGGACCGCTGCGGCAGTTCACTCTGGCCAATTCAAACCATCGCAGCCACCCCGCGCAGACCCGGGCCCTGCACGCGTTTCTGCGCTGGCGCAACGCCAACGCCCGTCACCCCAATGTGCTCGCCCGCCCAGCGCAAGGAACGCGCCCGCATCCGCAGCGAGAAAGGCACCCGCTGGGGCGGACGCCCCCTCACCGCGACAGCCTGATGGGCTACGCGGCTCAGCCGAGAGCGTCATTCGTGCACGCCTTGCCAGCTCGGTCCGTAACAGGCGTTTGCCGCTCCAGTGGCCAGCGCCCAGTAGCGGTCGCCGAACGACCAATGCCACCATTCCGTCGGGTAGTTCACCAGGCCCACGGCCGTCAGCACTCGTCCCAGGATCTCCCGGTGGGCGCGCGCCTGCTCGCTGATCCCGGCAGCGTCGGTGTAGCAGGCGCCGGCGCTCTCCTCCGGAGTCGCGTTCATAGGCGTACCCAGATCCAGCTCACGGCCGTCCGCATCCACGAGCGTCAGATCCACCGCCGCTCCCGCGCTGTGCGGCGCGATCTCCGGTGGCGACACGAAACGGCTCGCTGCCGACCGGATCTGCTCGTCGGTCCAGCCAGGCTGCTCAGCTCGCAGTCTGGCCGCGTATTTCTCAAAGTAGCGCCGCTGCAGCCCTGGGGGACGATAGCCCTCGACCACCAGGAACCCCAGGCCAGCCGGCAAGTGTGCCTGTGCCTGGAGCAGACGCTCCAGCACACCTTCCCGGAGGTAGAAAAAGGCGTCCGAGTCGTCTTGCTTCCGCAAGTCCACAAGGAGCGGCCCCCTCCGGACATCGACCAGCGGCTCACCGCACTCATGCACGGGGACAGCTGCTACCCGTGGATCCGACATCAAGATGATCTCGCTCATCCCGCGATGATCCCCGAGCGCGGTCAACGACCACAACGTTGCCCAACCACCCGGCGAACGTTCCTGGTCAAAGCACTAGTCGGCCGGCTGGTCATCGCAATGCGGTGTGGCAGGGTGATCACAAGCGTGCCCCGGTCGAGGTCGAAGGGGAGTTGGTCTGTCCGTGGGTGACCTGGTTCATCAACTGTGAGACCAAGGTGATCGTCGGGGTGGCTGTCACGCCGCATGAGCCCAGCCGTGATGCGGTGCTGGCGGCGCTGCGGTGTGCGATCGACCGGCGTGCGCCCTAGCCCACTTCCTGACCTGCGCAAACAACAACCCAACCGCCTCGCCCACGCCCGCCTCAAGGCCGGCAAGACTCTGGCGGTTCGGGCAGGCGAAGTCATAGGCGCATCACCACCACCGCCTGGAGGGGGGTGCGGGGCCTATCTGGTGGCGTGGCGTTCTTTCAGTTGTTCTCTGTACAGGCTTGGGGGTTGGACGTTGTGGCCGGCTGACTGGATTTGTCCGGCGTGGTGTCCAGGTTTGGGTGCGGCCTTCTTGCCGGTGCAGCCGATGGCCCAGTTGTAAGCGGTGGGCGGCTTCTCTACGAGATAGGTGCCGCCGGTGCAGTTCCACAGGACGTTGTTGGCGCCGGCCCAGCCGTGCCCGGTGCCCTTGTTTCCTCGGTCCTCGATGGAGAACCGACCGGTGGCGTTCATGTGTACGCGGTCGTATAGCGTGCCGGTCGCCCAGCGTTGGTGGGGGCCTCCGTCCAGCCCACCTGAGCCGGTGTTGAGCGCGGTGCAGTTGTGGACCACGTTGGGCCCGGGGACCCAGGATCCTGTTGCCCAGGCGTGGACGTAGCTGCCGGTCACCTTGCAGGTGTCGATGAGTGTCTGCTGGCCGCTGATCGAGTAGGCAGCGGGCCAGGCGCTGACGCCTTTGGGAACGGACACATTGGTTGCTGTGGTGTTGATCATGGTGTCGTGCAGTGCGCCGCGCCCGAAATTGTAGGCCTGGCCGAAGCGCTTCGCCGACACCGAGCGGACCCAGGAGTCCTCCGCACTCTCCATGCTGACCAGCCTGGAGTTGAAGAAGCCACCGCCCCGCCAGGACGGATGGGATTCGAAGGCCTGGCCGGTGGCGGAGAGGTATTCCAGTCCGGCCTCCTTGATGCGGCCCGGAAACTGGTACTTCCATACCGAGGAGTTCGCGTACTGGCTTTCAAGCGCTTGGGGGAGCGGGGCATCGAATAGGATGGTGTTGCCGCTGACTTTAATGACTCTGCGCTCGAACTCATGCCCAGGACTGGGCTTCCACTGGGTGATGGGCCGACCGTCGGTGCGCGGCGGGATCTTGTCCATGCCGATGGCGTGGATCCATTTGTTCCCGATAGGCCGCTGGACGATGATGTTGTCTCCGGCCTTGAAGTACTTGTTGGCGGCCGCGACATGCACGACGCGCGAGCCCACCGGGACGTAGCGGTCGGTAATGCGGTGGGCGCCGCCGACTCGCCTGATGCTGCCGCGGCCGCCGATCGTGATGAGTGTGTGCGGCTTTCCCGCGCCCGCCAGTAGTGTTCTCGAACCCCCTGAACCGTGCAAGACGACTCCTGACCGGTTCAGGTGGACGGTGCCGGCGAGCCGGTACGTACCCGGCTTTAGCACCACCGCGCCGCCTCCCGCCTTGGCGGCACTGTTGATTGCCGTCTGTATGCGCGTCGTATCATCACCGGATCCACCCGGCCCCAGAGTGACGCGGGCACGGACAGCAGGGATCCTCTTGTTACCGCTGTGATAGCCGACGTAGGAGAAGTCCGGGACGCGGTTGCCGTACGAGTCGGCACGGTAGATCAGTCTGCCCTTGCTGAAGGAGACCCACGTAGTGGGCACCCCGTCAGCGGCATCAGCCTGCCGTGCCGGAGCAACGACCGCGCCCCCCACTAATAAGGCAACACCACCTAACAGGCTGCACCTTCTGTACCGTAAGAGCGAAAAATCGATCTGTACCATATTTCAGTTAAACATAGCGGGTTGATGGGTGCCCATCTTGGTGCGGGGCACCGTCAGGGTATGGAGACCCCGTTACCCTCTTGGTGGCCCGGCGGTGGCTCCGGGACGCTTGGCGGAAGCCGGCGTCGAACCACCTCATGACAGCGGCCCACCCACCCCCAAACACCTACTGACCAGCCCTGTAGGCCGCATAGGGAAGTGCTTTGCGTTTCCGGGGAATTGACACCGCGGGGCTTCCCTGGGCCGCCGGCCAGATGGAGGGACGTGGCTGGGCGGACCATCATGACCAGGTGATCTTTTGGTAGTCGGCGGTCTCGCTCTTAGTCGCGGGGTGGCCGTCCAGGGTTCTCAGCATGAAGCCGATGGGGCCGTAATTCGTCATGTGATGCCGGCTCCGGAAGGAGTTGGCGAGGGTACCGTTCTTCAACTGCTCCCCGACGATGGCTGGGTTGCCGTTCGGGCTGAGGAGTGAGATCTCGGCGTCGCCGAGGACCTTCTGGTGCTGGTGTCTGAGCTGGCTGTCGACGTCGGCGAACGCCGAGTATCCGGCTTTGACGGCCTGGTCGAGGTGCTCTTCCGACGTCGTCGAAGAGATCACGAAGGCGAGGAAGCGGCCGTAGATGACGTGGGATACGAGGACGGGAGGGTTCCGCGGGCCCATGGCGCCGGAATCGACGAGTTCGACGAGGTGCCGTCCGGTGAAGTCGTCGTTGATGAGTTGGTCGGCGGAGGGTGGCATATCGCAGGCGACGGTATAGACACGCTCGCGCAGGTATACGGCGACGGCGTTGCGGCCGTCCGGGCGCTGTACCGACGCCTGTGGGGCAGTGCCGGAGCCGAGGTAGGACGGCGACAACCCGAGCCCGAGCGCGGTCTGAGCACCGGTGTGGTAGCCGACCGTACGACAGAGGACGGCGCTGTAGTCGGTGCGCATGCCCTCGACGGCCGATTTGACAGCGTTCATCACCCTGTCACGGGAGGGGCGATTGACCGTGATCGACTCTCCCGGCGCCAGGACATTGACGTCGATTCTCAGCGGGGTCCGCTGGGTGTCCTCGATTCCGGCGGAGATCAGACGGCCCTGTTGGATCGCCGGAGCCGCCTGTACGATCGCCCCGGGAAAGAGTGCGGACGCGTTCGGGTCGGACGTGATGATCTCCTCCGGAGTCGCGGTGATGCGCCACGGTTGCTCGCGGCGAATGGAGCCATTGACCTCCTTCTCTGAGGCCCTTCCGGTCGGTTCGTCGGCGTCCTGGGCCTGTGGGGCCAGCGTCTCCCACGTCTCCCATGTCCTGAGGTAAGCAGCAAACTCCGCCTTCACATCTGCCCTCATGGTGAGCCTCCGGATGTCGATTGGTGTGGGAGCAACCCAAGATCCCATCGACCGCCTTTCGGCCGACCGCGAGAGCAAGGCAAGGCATGGAATTTCACCCTTCCTGGCCGGATTCATATTGAATGGTGAGAGTCTCGCTCCGGGCATGACAATCCCCGATGGACGAGTTGCTCCCGGCGACACCCGGTCTTCTTCAGCTCCTGGGCTTGGGCTGGTTGAGCTCCTTGAGCCGAGCCGCGTAGACGGCGGCGATCCAACCGGCCTCCTCCAAGTCGGCCGTCACAAGCTGCGCCTGGTCAGCGAGCGCGGCCTGGCGGCCGGCCTTCAGCTCCGCCAGCCGCTGATCGTCAGGCACTGACGCGCGGCGCTCCTTGATGATGCGGGTGCTGTACCAGTGCACCACCTTCTGCACCGCGTCCTGTGCCGCTTGCTCCTCACCGCCTTTGAGACCGGGGAAATCGGGGCTGGGGGTGTCGGGCACAGCTACCATCCGTGTGTTGATCTTGCCGGGACGTGCCGATTGTCTTCCCTGCTCCATGCCGATGCCAAGGGGACAGCACACCTGTGAATGCGACATTCCTATCCGCCGTGGGGGCGTCCTATTGTGCGCGCGCTCGGCCCCCTTCTCTGGCCTCCCGGTGTTTCTGTCAAGAGGCCGGGGCCTTTGGGGTGTGAGAGCCACGCTGAGGAGGCCACCGTGATGACAGAGGAATGGTTGTCGGTGATCATCTGCGAGCAACTGACAGGCCAGAGGGTGTTGTTGTCCAGGTTGAACGCCGCTGGCTGACCTGATGCCGCGAGTACGGTCTGGCCGAAGTGCAAAGTGGCACCGTACGGCACGGCGTCGTAGACGGACCGGGGCACGGACATCCCGTTATGCGTGAGGTCACGGTAGACGGCCGGGTCCTGGACGGCCGTTCACTACGACGGCCGGGGGGCGTCCCAGGAGCTTCAGCCCGTACCCCTCATACATCGCGGCGACCTGGCTGGCGGGCATCTGAGCGCAGCTGGTGCCGCTGAGGAGGTCGAGCCCCCTGTGGAGCAGGGGATATGGCGGCCATGAGGCGGCTGAGACGATCACGTCCAGAGGGATCCTGCCGCAGTCGTTGCTCGCTGACACGACGGAGTGTTTGTCCGGGCGGGAGACGATGCCCGGTCCTTCTGTCCAGGGTCCGGGAAGTGCTGCGCCGGCGTACAGGTTTTTGGTGAGGTTGCCGGGATCACGGCACGTTGTTGCGGAACTCCCAGGTCTGCAGGTCGGTCGACCGGTACATGGAGACTGACTGGAAGCGGTAGTCCGAGTAGTGATTCTCACCGAAGAAGTAGTAATATTCGCCGACCTTGATCACGCCGCCGTCATGGCCGCGGACTTCTTGGCCGGCGATGTCTGTGAAGTGTGTCCCGTTGACGACAGCAATCATGGCGGCCTCGGCTTTGCCGGAAGTCCCCAACGGCAATATCAGTCCGATGCATGCGGCGATGAGGAATCTGAGTAAAGCATGCAGTGTCCTGCGCATGGCTATGCCCCTCCGCACGATATCCATGACGGGCGCATGACGCAGGATCGCTTCAACTGCCGCCCTGGTAGGCGCAATGTCGCATACACCCCGTCGGTACGCCAGTTGGCACCGACGTTCGGCAACCGCCGGCCGGTACAACCGGGCGGAGCCGGCGCGTGTCTCAACCGGGCTGAGCCAGCGCCTGCCTCTCAGCCCAATCTGACGTCCTGGTCCGGCGTTCGCTGCTCGGTGTTCCGGATAAAGCGGATGGCGTTGTCGACGCAAGTTGATTGCGTCCTGTCCCCCGTTCAGTCCAGCCAATCGTCAGCAAGCCCCCGGGGGAGCAGTCTGCATGAACATCTGTTATTCCGTGTGAAGCTTCAGGGATTGGTGGTGTGCTGATGAGGCGGAGTTCCATGCGTCGACTGCTGGCCGCGACTTTTTTGACTGTCTGCGCGGTCGGAGTGGGTGCGCCCACGGCCAGTGCTGCAGGCAGTGCTGACCTGTCCATCAAGATCGAGGGTCCGCAGCCGGGTCCACCGCCTGCTCCGGCCTACGGGACGAGTGTCACCTATCAGGTGACAGTGACAAACGATGGCCCGGACACCGCGACTGGCTGGTCGTTTTACCTACCGGTGATTGTTCGCGCGTACAGTGGGACACCTCAGGAGACAGCTAACGGCCTCGGGTTCGCTCCGCGCACCATGGACAGCCGCTGCAGCTATCCAGTCGGAGCAGGCTCCGCCGGCGTCCCGAGCGATGTTCTGTCGGCCGTCACCTGTGCCGGCGGTGCTTTGGCCCCCGGTGCGAGTACCACCTTCACCATCAGTGGAGACCAATTGTTCGAGATGAGCAGGACGGTCACCCTGGTCTCAGGAAACGAGACCGATCCCAATAACGCGAACAACACCGCTTCTTCCACGAACGTCGTACCGGTTCCGATGATTGATCCGGCCCTCGGAGCCGGCGCTGCTGCTGCCTCTCTGGCCGTTGTCGGAGTGTCTTCCTACCGTCGGCGCCGTGGCACCGGAAGAGCGTGAGCGTTGAGGGCTGGTCAGTGATGCGCATACCCGGAATCCCCTCACGGCCTCGGCGGTGAGGGGATTCCGGTCGTCACGGGCAACCCCCTGTTCGGCTACCGCTCGTCGATGGTGCCGAGGCTGTCGTCTAACGACAGAGATCGCTCAGACTGCGCGTCTTTGTTTTCTTCCCGCGCGTGACGGCCACGCCGCTGGGTCTGCTGCCATTTTTCCCCAGTCTCAGCGCCCCCGGACCGTTGCGCCTGCTCCCGCTTCTTGCCGACTTGGTGGGCGTCGTCCTTGTCCTTGTTCATCACATGACTCCTTCGGTTCAGAAGGCGGATTCAGTTCAGGTTCCCACCCGTCCCTGGCAGCCGCATCTTCGATGCGGCTGCCCCTCTGTGACAGTCCGTCGACCCCCTTACACCCCCAGGTATCGCGGTTGACTGACCGGCCACGTGCTGCGTCACGGACCGTCAGCACGGCAAACCGAAAGGAAGCGCATGGCCCCCGCAAAGAAGTTCCTCGCCCGTATGAGTATCCGCTCTACGATGATCGCCGCACTCGCCGTCACCGGCTTGCAGCCAGCCAGCGCCACCGCCAGCTCGACCGTGGGCCCCCCTGGCCCCACACCGGCTGCCACCTCCGCGCCCAGCCGGCCGGCCGCTCTGGCCGACGTGGTCGGCAACGACTGGCGGATCGACAGACTCACGACCGCCGCCGCCACCTGGGACACCGTCACGAACGCCCATATCCGCATGCCCCCCAACGGCCAGGTCTACGGCAGCCTGGGCTGCAACAGCTTCTTCTCGCACGTCACCATGAACGGCACTCAGCTGACCTTCGGGGAACTGACCACAACCAGAATGCTCTGCGCGCAGAATGAACGCGCGTTCGAAGTGGCACTCAGTAACATCTTGAGCCACCACACCTTCACGGCCCAGGCGGATGGCGGAAAACTGACACTCGTCGCCGACAACGGCAACCTCATCCATCTCAGCCGCGGTCCTCTCGCGCACGTGACCGGAGTCCAGTGGCAGGTGAACACCCTCACCACTCATGGGGTGTCCCGACGCCCCATCACTTCAGCACATATCTCCATCAACACAGGGGCCCACCAGGCCCGCGGCGATCTCGGCTGCATGACTGCATTCAGCGCACCGGTGACCGCCCGCGGCGAACAGATCACCTTCGGACGTCTGTCGACCAGCGACGTACCCTGCAAGGGGCCGGACCGGACCTTCAGGAATGCGCTTCACGGCACTCTGCACGAACACACCTTCACCACCGAGTTGCACAACGGCAATCTGACACTCACCGGCACCGACGGCGACCGCATCATTCTCAACCCAAGCGCCTGACGGGAGCCGATCGTACGGTGGTGGTCACGTCCGATGTTGCCTGCCCGTGGCCCCATCCTGTGCACCCGCCGGTTCCGCCGCCGGCCCTGTCGACCCGAAGGAGGCGTGAGCGATGTCGAAACTCGGCAACCTCGGCGCTCGACTGCACCGCGGCGAGATCAGCTACGACTTCGTCGGCAAACGCAACAACTGGTACAGCATCTCGTTTCTGATCACCATCACGGCCATCGTCGGCCTGGTCGTCAACGGCCTCAATTTAGGCATTGAGTTCCAGGGCGGCGCGGTCTTCACCACACCGAACAATATGAGCGTCTCCGTGGCCCAGGCGAAGGAGTACGCGCACACCGCCTCCGGCCAGGAGGCGATCGTGCAGAAGCTCGGCAACGGCAGCCTGCGCATCCAGATCGCCGGCATCGACACCTCCAAGTCCGACCAGATCAAGAACACCCTGGCCAAGGACCTGAAGATCGACTCCAACAAGCTCGCCGCCGACCTGGTCGGCCCGAGCTGGGGTGAGCAGATCGCCAACAAGGCCTGGGAGGGCCTCGGGATCTTCATGGTCCTCGTGGTGATCTACCTGGCGATCGCCTTCGAGTGGCGCATGGCCGTCGCCGCCCTCGTCGCGCTGATCCACGACATCACGATCACGACCGGTATCTACGCCCTGGTCGGCTTCGAGGTCACCCCCGGCACGGTCATCGGTCTGCTGACCATCCTCGGTTACTCGCTCTACGACACGGTCGTCGTCTTCGACAGCCTCAAGGAGCAGACCAAGGACATCACCAAGCAGACCCGCTGGACCTACGCCGACATCGCCAACAAGTCCATCAACGGCACCCTGGTGCGGTCCATCAACACCACGGTCGTCGCGCTGCTGCCGGTGGCGGGCCTGCTGTTCATCGGCGGTGGCTTCCTCGGCGCCGGCACGCTGAACGACATCTCCCTGTCGCTGTTCGTCGGTCTCGCGGCCGGTGCCTACTCGTCGATCTTCATCGCCACGCCGCTCGTCGCGGACCTCAAGGAGCGCGAGCCGCAGATGAAGGCCCTGCGCAAGCGGGTGCTGGCCAAGCGGGCGCAGGCCGCGGCCGAGGAAAGCGCCGCCACTGATGGAGTTGCCAGGGATGAGAGTCCCGATGACACCGCTCCCGCTCTCGCAGGGCGCCGAGTGCCATCCATGGCCCGCGGGCGAGGCCGTCGCCGAGCCCCCCGTAAGCACCGATGACTGGCATGGGCCAAGTCGCCGCTCAGGACGAACGCGCCTTCAGTTGTTTGTCATAGGGAGGCCGGAAGGCCGCAAAAAGAACACCCCCTCACTCGTTCGGATTGCCAGGCCGTCATGCACAGCGTGCATGACGCTCTCGTAAGGGTGTCTCTTCCCGCTCGCATGCAAAGCTCCAACGCGCCAAGCAGTCGAAGGCAGAGAAGAGCAGGTGGCATCACCACAGCGCCCCGGATCACTGGGGCGCCTGGGGGCATGAGCAGCTATCCGCTACTGGTCGGTTGCACGCGCCCGGCGGCGGTCGGCCATCCGCTCTTGGCAGCTGTGCAAGACCTCCGCAATAGGTCGGGCCACTGACTGGTGAAAGCGTCCACATCCACGTGACGCCCGCCGGGGAGCCCGATCCACGATCTCATTCCGACAAGGAGAAACGCCTCTCTATGCGCACTTACACCGCCGCTGCTGTCTCCGCCGCGGCCGTAGTCGGGGCTCTGCTGTCAACGACCCCCGCAGCGGCCGACGAACCCCCAACCGGTGCGAAGAACGTGCCCCTCACCGTCCTGGTGCTCACAAGTGCCCACGCCGGCATCAATCCCGCGTCCTCGCCGGACAGGGCCGCGCTCCTGGGCTGCCATCCCACGTGGGCTGCAGGGCATCACCAGCCCAAGCAAGCCTGCGCGACGCTCACGTCCGTCGCCGGGGACTTCAAGAGGCTCAACGTCAATCCTGACGCCATGTGCCCCAAGATCTACCGGCCGGTGAAGGTAACTGCCCAAGGGTGGTGGAAGGAAAAGAAGGTCTCCTACGAGAAGACGTTCACGAACTCCTGTGAACTGCAGGCAGCCACGGGCGCCGTCTTCGACTTCTGACTCTTCCTGCCCGGGAAACGCCGCTGGGGGCCGCCGGCGTTCAGACAGTTCCGCGGTCCTTCCTCTGCTGGAGCCCTTGATACGGGTCGTCAGGGCAGGGCCGCCATCGGAGCGGCCGACGACGAGTGCGGCCCCGGGTACTGCTCTCGGAGTCAGAAGCGCATGCTGGAGAGTGACATACATGAACCGATTCGCCTGACGGAGGCGGATATGCCATGTCCTCTCACTCTCGCCATCGTTCCCGGCGCATCGCGGCCACGGCACTGACCATCGTTTCCACTGGTGGCGTGGCCGCCGGCGCCGCGCAGGCTACGGCAGACGCGCAGGCGTCAGCAGTTCTTCGCACCTGCACGGTGAACGACCTCTACTTGTCGATGGGCCGTAAGGAAGTCGCAGCGGGGTCACTGTACTGGCCGATCACATTCACCAACACGAGCACCACTCGCTGTGCTTTACGCGGGTATCCGGGCGTCAGTGTCCTCGACACCGCGCATCGCCAGATCGGCCTGGCCGCTTCCGCCAGCGGGAGGCCATACACGACTGTCGTTCTCGCTCCGGCTCGATCCGCTGCGGCAGTCATCCGCACCAGCAATGGTCCCCTCGGCGGACCTTGTCTCACCACCGGCATCTATCTGCGGGTCTATCCGCCTGCCTCGTACCAGGCAGTCCTCGTTCCGGCCCCGTGGAAGATATGCTCCGCGCTCTTCCAGGTGGGCCCGGTCAATATTCGTGGCACCTTCTGACTACCGCTTGCCAGGTTGTGCCCGATGTCCGCGTGCAGCAGCGGAGCAGTGAGGGGGTGCTTGCGAACACGGCATGCGGGGCGCGTTGCGGAAGCGCTCCGCAGCGTTCCGGCTTACGGGCCCCGCAGTAGGGGTGCGGTTGACCAGCAAAGGTGACCCAGTTGGTCAGGGTCAGGGAGGCTTCGAGCCGTCAGGTGGAGCGGCTACCAGTCTCCCAGACCCTCAGGCAGCCCTTACCTCCCCTCGCGTGCCCGGTCCTGACGAGCCCGCTCGTCCCGGGCACGCCGGTCGGCTTCCTCCCGGGCCCGGCGGTCGGCCTCTTCCTTGGCCTTGCGGTCGGCCTCTTCCTTGGCCTTGCGGTCGGCCTCTTCCTTGGCCTTGCGGTCGGCCTCTTCCTTGGCCTTGCGGTCGGCCTCTTCCTTGGCCTTGCGGTCGGCCTCTTCCTTGGCCTTGCGGTCCGCCTCTTCCTTGGCCTTGCGGTCCGCCTCTTCCTTGGCCTTGCGGTCCGCCTCTTCCTTGGCCTTGCGGTCCGCCTCTTCCTTGGCCTTGCGGTCCGCCTCCTCCTTGGCCTTGCGGTCCGCCTCCTCCTTGGCCTTGCGGTCCGCCTCCTCCTTGGCCTTGCGGTCCGCCTCCTCCTTGGCCTTACGGTCCGCCTCCTCCTTGGCCTTACGGTCCGCCTCCTCCTTGGCCTTACGGTCCGCCTCCTCCTTGGCCTTACGGTCCGCCTCCTCCTTGGCCTTACGGTCCGCCTCCTCCTTGGCCTTACGGTCCGCCTCCTCCTTGGCCTTACGGTCCGCCTCCTCCTTGGCCTTACGGTCCGCCTCCTCCTTGGCCTTACGGTCCGCCTCCTCCTTGGCCTTACGGTCCGCCTCCTCCTTGGCCTTGGCGTCAGCCTCCTCCTTGGCCTTGGCGTCAGCCTCCTCCTTGGCCTTGGCGTCATCGTCCGTACCGGACTGCTCGGACGTCGGCTTCGACTCTATTGGGCCGGAGTTTTCATCTCCGGGCTTCGGCTGCTCAGGCGTCGATCGCTTCGGTCGCGTACTGGTTTCGATGGGATCAGAGGAATGCCCTACCAGTGTCTTCCTGGCTCCGTCGACCAGGTACACGGCGCCGTTCTTATCCGTTTGATATTTGTGTTCTGCGCCTTGACCGATGGACTGTCTCACGCCATCGAGTTCTGCTTGGGCCGTGGCCGCCGATGAATCGCTGGGAGCCTTCAGGAAGGCCTTCACTCCATTGATGGCCTTAGTGAGCTTTTCCAGTTGCACCGGCGCATCAGGGCCGCCTATCGTCGAGCTTACTTTGGCGAGATCATCCAGCTTCAGCTCATTCAGCACCCTGTTTGCCTCTGAGGTTGCGTTCTGATCACCCGGGTGCGACTTGACTTGATTCAGGACATCCTGAATATTCCGAATCGTAAATCCCAGGCTATTCTTGAACTGCCGGTTTTCCTTGGCGATAATTCCTTCGACGGTAAGGCCGGTCCGCACCTGATCCGCAACCGCTTGGCGCGCCTCCTCGGGCGTCTTAGACGGGTTGTGGAATTGCATGATCTTCACGGCGTCGCCGAGAAAACCGTCCTTCTGGGCCTGCTCCATGATCTTCGACACCTCGGCGGCCGAGCGCGGCTGCCGATCAGCAGGAGTCTTCCACATGAATGGGACATCGTACGAGATGTGGAAATTCCCGGTGCCAGTGTCGAAGAACTGGGTCTTGTTGTGCAGACCGAGAATATTCGTTTCGAGTGTGGGATTCATTCGCCCGCTGCCCACAATATCGAGCGTCCCAGTCTCTCTATTGAGGGTCACCTGAGAACTGGCAGTCAAGCCGCTGATCGTGGCACCGTAGCTTTTATCAGCACTAGTGAACGTAAGCTTGCCATCATACGCGACGCGGAGGCCGTCTACCGCAAGACCATCCTTCGATGAATACTTTATGTTAGACCCGACGCTCAGTCCTTCGAGCTTGACGGAACCGTATTCCTTGGATGTCGCGGTCGCTGTCGGCTTGATCCCGGCGTGCCCATTGAAGGTGAATCCGTCCGCCGCCGTGTAATTAAGCTTACCGTTGACGTCCAGCCCTGAGAGCTCAATACTGTCGCCGCCCTTGCTGAGCTTTACCTTTGCGTTGGCGCTGTCGAATTCGACTCCCTCGAATGTGAAGCCGTCAGTCGGTGAATACTTGAGCTTGGCCCCTGTCCTCATTCCATCGATCTCGGCCGTGTAGTCTTTGTAGGTCAGCTTCGCCTTTCCGCTGAGCTCGAAATTGCCACCTGCTTCAAGCCCCTTCTTCTCGGACCACTTGAAGTCCGCGCCAAGCTTCAACCCTTCGGCTTCGATGCTGGTTCCATTGGCGAAGTGCAGCCCCAGCTTCGGGTCGACACCACCATGGCCAGCAATTTCAATTCCGTTTTCCTTCGTCCATTTAATGCTGCCGCCCGCCTCAAGGAAGCGGCCCTCGACGCTGAGCCCCCCGCTCACAGGCACGGTCAGGTGTGGCTTCGCGTTGAAATGGCCTTCAAGCTCTGTGAACCCTTGCGCCTGAGACCACTTGAACGAGCCTCCGCCTTCCATCCCATCGGCCGAGAAGCCGTAACCACCCGGCTTGGTCAACTTGAGGCTTACGTCTCCTCCCAGGCTGCCTTCCAACTGCAGTCCGTCCTTGGGCGACCAAGCTATGGCTCCCCCGGCTTTCAGCCCCTTGACCTCCAGACCGTTGCCTTCGTTGTCAGTCGCTTTGAACTGTGGGGCGGCCCCGAAATTCGCCTTGAGTTCCTTTAGCCCATCCTTCACTGACCAGTCGACCTTGGCCCCACCGCTCAACCCCTGGACTTCGACCTTGCCCACCTTGGGGTTGGATACCTGTATGTTGGCCGGGAATTGTACTTCACCCTTAATCCCCGCGATATTGCCCGAGGCGTCATATACAACATGAGCGTTTTTGGTCACCACCAAATTTGCCTTCAGAGTATAGTCGCCGAGCTTCCATTCAATCGGCCGAAGCTTGGTCTCGACCTGAACGCCATCCGGAGTGGGTTTGACCGTCACACTCGTGGACTGACCCTTGTTTTCGGTTGACGCACCGTTGCCGCCCGTGGGTGAATTCGAAGCAGCCGTAGCAGCCGCAAGGGCAGGCGACGCGCCTGCCGCACCGATACCGAGCACAAGCCCCAGTGAAATAGCAGCGTATCGGCCTGCCACCATCGTGGATACCTTACGAACCTTCTTATGGCGTGCCTCAGCCATCGCATCCTCCTGGAAAAAGAGAGTCAGGTGACCTCCGGGCAACGGGCAGCCACCTGAGCTACGTTGAGTGTGACGAGCATCCGTTCGTCATGTCGCGGCCTCGGCTCTGAGCTTCGCTTTCCCTTTCTGTCCGCCGAGGGTTCCGTTCTCCGCGCGGATGAGACCCGCCTTCGGCGTTCCTGTTACGCAGGTTTCGCAGTCACGTGTGTGACCTTTTCCACACTCTTTCGCCGCGGACCAGCCCTTCCGCGGCATGGGCCGGTCGCACTGCTGCGCGCGTTTGAGTGAACTATTCGTGATCACCTTGCGTCGCGGTGAACTGCCTCACGTTGAAACGCATGGCTTACCTCGTGAAGTGTCAGGGCTACTTGGATATCGAGCATGCGCTGCGGATCCTGCCAGCCCGGGCCGAGAACGACGGTAATCCGGCTCAACCTCTGGGCAGCGGTGTTGATGTGGATGTGCAGCTTTCTCGCAGTCCGACTCAGTTTTTGGCCGCTGTCCAGGTAAGCGCGCAAAGTGTCGCGCAGCGCCGTGCCTCGGCGTGCGTCATACCTGAGCAGAGGGCCTATCGTCGCGTCGACGAAGGGCGCGAGTTCGGGCTTTCCCTTGAGCAGCAACCCGATGAACCCCAGCCCCTCGGCCACCGCCGCTTCGGCGGTCCGTCCCAGCGCGAGCAAGACCCTGCCGCAGGAGAGAGCCTCTTGGTAGGCACCATGAACGTGCTGGAGTGACGTCACCGGCCCCGCCGCGCCGGCGGTGACCGGGTGACCGATGGCGCGACGCAGTTCCACGACGACTCGGTCGGCGACTGCCTGCGGATCCTGCCCCGGAAGCATGATGATCAGCCAGCCGTGTCGTTGTGTGGTCAGCCCCCTGTTTCGATGCGCATACGCGGCAGCCCAGGGCCAGGAGCGTTCCGACTTCTCTTTCACGACATGTACGGCGACGAGCACATGCGGGGACGCCAGATCTCGCCCCAGGCGCTGTGCCCGTGCGCACAGGTGCTCGGTGTTTTCGGGCGGAGCGGCCAGCAGGTCTTCAAGAAGGTCGCCGGCGACTCCGTTCTCGGCCTCGGCCGCCGCGCGCTGAGCCAACAGCAGCGTGACCAACATGGTGGCGGGGCTCATGCCGACGTCAGACATCGCGTGTTCCTTTGCTGCATGTGTGATCGCGGTACACATCGCTGTCTCTACGACGCCGTAACCGGCCGCGTGTTACGCCCGAGGGCGGACATGTGATCTGTGGCACACGACTGTGCAGCCGTCAGGTGGGCGAGCGGGACCTGGCCGGGCAGCGCCCAGCGAGAAATCGCCGGCGGATCGGATTCCAGGGCGGAACGGGGATCACGTGGGCCCGGCGGGCGGCCGCCTTGGTGGACCTTTGGTGGTGGCGCGCGTCCTAGTGATCTGGGAACCCGGATCACTGAGTGGACGGTGCGCGTCTCCAGGCACGCATGACGGGTCGTCCAGTGGCGAAACCCCGGGTAGGGACTTCCAGCGTTCGCGGAGGCTGTAGCAGCTTGGAGCGGAGGCCGCTCACGGATTGAGCCGGATGAGCTGTTGATCTTCTGGAGCCGACACTGCCGGCAAAGGCTGGTTGCCGGTCCCAGGGACCGGCAACCAGCGAGGAGATCACCGATCGGCAGAGGCTCGCCGTCGGCGTACGTACATCACGCCGCCGACTGTCATCAGGCCCACGGCTCCCGCACTTACGGCCGACCGCCATAACTCGTCGGTGTGCGGGGTGGCTTCGAGCGTTCTGGTGTGGTCGGTCCCGCCCTCCTCGGTCAAGTCGGCGTATCCGCCGGCAAGGCCCTTGTGGTCGTACTCAGAGCCCGGCAGCTTGTCGCCGTACCGCTTGTTCACCAGCTTCTGGTACTCGCTGAGGGGAAGGCGGGTTCGGCCGCGCAGGCCGGCACGTGCCTCGTTGTTCAGCGGTTCGACCATGCCGCTGTCGGTGAGCTGGTACCAAGCGTTGATCTGTGGCTCGGTGAACGTGCGGGTATGCGGATTGCCGCGTTCCGCGAGGGTGATCTCTCTGTCCCCGTCACGGATGCCGGACAACTGCCAGCCTCCGCTCCCGGCGGACGGGCCGCCGGCGTTCTCGCTCCGGCCGGTCGGCGAGAGGAGTACCGATGCCTTCTGACCGTCGTCGGCAGTGACGCGGGAGGCCAGGAACGAGAGCCGCAGGGGCTCTTGACGGGCGCTCTTGGTCTCCCCCTCGACGAACTGGGGGCTTATCTCGTAGATCGGCACAAGCCTCTTGAGATCGAATATGGGTGCTGTGCCAGTTGTCTCCCGGTTCTGCGCAGGGCCGCCTCCCTGCGCGCCACCGTCCGCTGCCCCCATGGTCTTTGCCCGCTTGTCCGCGGCGAGGAATCGCGAAACGGTCTCCTTGACCTTCTCGGTCTGAAGGACCTTTCGGGCCGACTGGTATCCAGCGATCCGGTCACCGCTGTCGGCGGCATGCGCCGGGGTGACGGACAGCGCGGCGAGGGCCGTTGCGGCGAGGACACCGCCGCAAGCGACCGCGTGCTTGGAGCGTCGCATGATCTGCATGGTCGGTCGTCCTCTTTCAGTTGTGGATGTTGATACGGGAGTGGGTCCATTCGAACTGGCTATTGTTCGCGTACTTGTTGTAGTCCCACCACGTGTATGTCTGGGTGTTGGGCCATGGGTCTCCAACGGCGATCATCTGGCTGTGTGGGTCGTAGCCGTAGATGACGTTGATGTGGCCACCGCCGCTGCGCCAGCCGATCCTGACGGCGAACGGACGGCCGGCCTGGATCTGTCGAGTGGCTTGGGAGAAGGAAATCCGGCTGACACTGTCGCCGCTGTCGGCGATGCCCATCCTCGCCAGTCCGTTCGCCATGTCATCGAGCGTGGCGGGCCGGTTGTTGCAGTCCAGCCATCGACCGGATGCGGCCAGTTGGCAGAATTCGTGCTGGTCGTAGCCGGTAAAGCCCCAGAACTTCGCGATGGTCAGTCCGGAGGCGTCCCAGCACCACTGGCTTTCGACCTGCTTCTGCATCTTGATGGGGACAGTCTTCTGCCCGGTGGCAGGAGACTGAGGGCTGGTGCTGCCGCAGGCCGGCAGGCTGTTGGTGTTCTCGACGATGAAGGCGTCGGCGATGTAGTACGAACCTGCGCGCACCCACCGGGAGTCGTTCTCGATCCTGGTGCCGGTGGTGCGGCAGGTCATCAGAATCTGGTCGCCGGGAGAGGAGTGGCCGACGATCCGGGAAGAAGTCGAGGGTTGCGCACGATGGTTGATGTAGCGGTAATTGCCCTGACCGCTGTACACCGTTCCCGTGACCGCTGCGTGCGCTTGGGCCCCAAGGATCAGGCAGAGGGCAGCGCCGAGTGCGGCGGCGACGGTGGCTATGAGCGCTCTTATGCCGTTGGATAAGCGAATCCTGTGCACGATGCTCCATTCAAGAAGACGAGAACCCAATGACGGCGTACCGACGAAACGGGTCTTCGCATCGAGACATGACGGCACACCGAGGGATGGGTTGCGTGTGGACATCTTCTCAGAGAAGCGCGGCTGCTACGGCCCCAATATCCAGGCCATCGCGGTAGGTTGCTCGGGCGGTAGTTGCTGATGCGCAATCAAATACATGTCGTACAAAGGATTCTGGCGGCACGTCAGGTCCTGTGCTTCCCAGCGTCACCCACGGACCGATTTCCCGATGTGTGATCTTGTCTACACCCGGCGATGACGCACTGCGGCTCCCACGTCCGTCAAATGGTTACTGATGAGTTGTCGAATCTGATGGGCAGAGTCATCGATTTGCCGCGATACGGACTTCCCGCACGGTTGCTGTTCCGTCCCCGGCGGTGGCTGGACGAGGCTTGGGCTGGGTCGGGGAAATCTGACACCGTGGCCCGCGTGGTGGATGATGACGATCGATTGCCAACTGGCCGCGACTGTCTCCACCTCAACCGAATATTCGACTGCGACTCATAAGACTCAAGTCACCTGTAGGCGGGTAAACATGCGTTGCATTTTATGTCATTTAAATTCCTGGGGGTGTGGCCATTCAGACTCCCTCATCGCATCCCCTGACGGCATTCCTGTGCGGACCATCGTCACCGAGTCGGCCGATGTACTGCCTGCCCTTCTGGACAGTGATCTGTGCGGTGAAGGCACTGTCGTTTTCTCCCCCTCACGCGACACTCCATCCAGCGTCGGAAAAACCATCATTGCTCCTTACACTGGATCGCTCAGTGCACCGGGCGACGAAATGGTGGTAGGTGAGATCTGCGTAGTGAAGGTCCAGGAGTACGAACTGACTCCCTACCTCGCGACAGCCAGCCCGACCTTCGTACGGATCAACAATGAGGACGATTTCTACACCTTCCTGGAGCACGCGGACCACGCACACCAGCACGGTGCTTTCCTGCCGGCTCTGCTCCACCCCATGGTGCGGCTGGCTGACTTGTGCGCCCTGGGCGGCGCTCACACGTGTGGCGGTCCGTCCCAGCGATTGTTCGTCCGCGCCACCGGTCAGGCCAGCACCACCCCCTGGGGCATGCCCCTCGGCTCCGTCACGGATGGTCTGGCCTCTTTGACGGCGACATGGTCTGCCTTCCGTCGGCCCTCCGGATCCGGTTGCCCGGGCTGCCTCAGCCAAGCCGTGCCCGCGCCCCTCCTGCGCATCGCCCACCAGCAGCGTCCATGGCTCTCCCGATACCTCCAAGCCCTGGACGCACTGCGTACAGCGGCCGAGCGAGGACTGAGCCCGCTGAAGGTCTCCGGCTTCCCCCACCGCCTGACCGCCGGGGCGGACGACTACCTGCCCGCCCTCGACCTCATGCCCGCCGGGGCGGAGATGCCCCTACTGCTGTTCAGCGCCGACGTGGCGGTCCTCCACGACACGCACAGCCACCAGCAATTCGAACTGGGGACCGGCACCGCACGGCTCATTGAGCTACTCATGATTCATGGAGACAGCGATGCGGCGGTCTACGCGGCCACACAGCACCTCGGACTCGAGCGCCATGCCGCCCACGCTGCGCTGGCCCAGGTGAGAGCAGGTCTGGTCGGCTTCGGCATACAACTGTCCACTGCACGCGGCAGCGAGGACGCGTCATGCCCTCCCTCCAGGCAGGGGTCTGCCTTCGCCCACGGCGTGAACGCGAGTTGCTGGCTGGCTTCAGCAGGCATGGGGACGTCGAACCATTCGCTGCAACCGGTGCCGGGCCCCCGGTCTCAGAGTGATGGTTGATCAGCCAACAGGTAGGTCGCCCTCGTCGGACACAGAGAAGAACCCGTCATAGGCATCGAGCGTGGCGATGTCTGGGGCTCCGTTTCACCCCGGTGCGACCGCTACAGTGACGCTGATCATCCATGGTGCGGCCGTGGTGGCCGGGGAAGGGGAGCGCGTGTCGCTCGTGCAGCTGAACGGGTTGGACGACCTGTTCACCCGTCGCGTGGATGAGCACGAGGTCCAGTTCGTCCGCCCTGCCGGCACCGACCGGCCCATCTGGGCCGTGTACGACGCCCGCCGGTATTTGGGCACCCTGAACGCCGAGCATGACGGCGAGGGGGGCCCGATGTGGCGAGTGCTGGCCACCCGGGAGGGACACGCCAGCCTCGATGACGCGGTTCGGGCCCTCCGGCGGCCGGCGTCATGGCCGCGTGAGCGCGAGGAGGTGGCCCGCTGGGCCCGCCGGCTCAGCGAGGACGACTCGCTGCTGGCGGTCGACCTGCGGACCGAAGAACCGGGCAACGCACGCATGGTGCGGATCGCCGTGGTGGCGGCCAAGGACGGGACTGTGGTCTTCGACGAGCACGTGCAGCCGCAGCCTCGCGTCGGGCCCGCGATGCGAGACGCTCACCGGGTCGCGCCCGAACGCAATGCCCAGGCACCGGCCTTCGGCGCACTGCTGCCCCTTCTCGGGGACGTGCTCGGGGGGAGCACGCTGGTGTCGTACGACGCCGATGCCGACCGGGCTGTCTTGAAGCGCGAATTGATTCGCCACTACGGCGATCAGGCCCCGGCCGAGGAGTGGCTGGCCCGGTACCGGTGGGAGGACGCGTGGGAGCCTTGCTCTGTGTGGCGGGGACTGTGGTCGGCCAAGCTCGGAGCCTATTGTGCCCCGCCGCTGGGTGACCCTCAGGACGCGGCTGCCAACTGTCTGCTCTTACTCGCGAAGCTCGAAGAGATGAGTGCAGCAGTACCAGAGCCCCCTTGGTGAGTTTTCCCTCGGCCATCGGCGAGGACGAACGAGGCCGGAGCCGTCCTCCAGGTCAGTAGAGCCGGCCCGTCCCGGCAATCGCGTACATGACATAGTCTTTTTCGCGGTCTCTGCTTGGGCGCAATCCAGCAGGTGTGCATTTTCCACACATGCTTGCCGACAAGAACAGGCCTTATTCCTATAGCCTCGTGCGGCCGCAGCGGCGAGACTGCGATGACGGATATGAAATCGCCTACCTGAGGCCCATTATCAGTGACGAGTCTCACGGAGCTTGAGCCTGGCCGTGCAGCCGATCTTTGGCTGACAGAAGAGCGCGCAGCGACTGAAGTTCGGATAGAGCCATCGACTCGGGACATGGCAGGTTCCCGCCATGATGCCTCAGGCCGCTCTCTGCTGAGCCGCACCGGATCACGTTCGATCGCGCAGCGGCCGCGGGCAGCCTCAAATGAGGCGAGATCAATTCCTGTGGCGCACGTTCTCGGCGCTTCTTGAAGGCAAGGCAAACGCAGCACATGCTGATTCAGGGTGTTCGTTCCCCCGCAGATTCAAGCAAATCAATGCTCGCAGTGATGCCTGCCTTCCTGGTACCGCATGGAAATGCCTTCCATGCCAGCCAACGGGTCCTGCATCGGATTCGACTGCCATCAGGCAAACACATATACCAGAGAGGTGAATATGACTGCTTCCAGGAAGAGGCATGCCCGGCACCGCTTAGAGGGGCAGGCCAGGAGGGGAAGCCTGCATATGAAAAGCAAGAGCACCGTCTCTGCGATGCTCGCCACACTGGCCGTAACTGGCGGCCTTCAGTTGGCAAACGCCACCATAAGTTCAGCCGATGTCAATCACAGCGCCCTGAACGGATACCTTCATATACCGCTCACCGTCCGAAGGGCCGGCGCCAGCACTATCACCTGGGGAGTCAGCCCCGAGGTTCCCGCCAGTATTCGGAATGACATAAGGAAGGCGCTGAGCTCGTGGTCAGTGGCCATGAACAACCCTCAGTTGTTCCGGGAGGCCAAGCCGGGGGAACAGGTTGGCTTCCAATTCAGTATGGCCAATCTCGGGCATAACGGCCCAGCAAAGATCCTTGGCAGCTCTCCTTACGTCGGATGCTCCGGAGCGGCGCTGCGTGGTTGTCTCACAGCAAAGCTTGACAATGTGCTGACCGGTATGACCGAAGATCAAGCTGTCTCGGTCATCGCGCATGAATTCGGGCATGCTCTCAATTTGAACCATTCCGTCAATGGGCGCACTGAAGAGATCATGCTCTCTGGCGTGGGAGACAAACCGTCGGTCCGGCCCACCTCCGACGAAGCCATCATGGCGAACCACTTCAACAACGGTCTCCTCGGAAACCCCCGGCCAAACGACCCGAATTGGCCCCGTCCAGAATTCGGAAATCAGCGCGGGTGGGATCCAAAGACCCAGTCATGGTTACCGTACGCGGAATGGTATGCCACATACGCGTCAACTCCGCACCTCACCAGTGACGGATGGTACGGCTACGACCCGAGTACCCATTCGTACGTGCCGCGTACAGATTGGAACAGGAAGTACCGGTCACCTCAGGACGGCCCGGGGACGAAGGGTACGGGGCAGGAACCCAAGGCCCCGACTGAGCCGGCGCCCGGGGACGAGGGGAAGAACGGCTACCAAGACACACGCTTCTACGCCCAGACCGCCGATGGCGCGTGGCATCCCTTCACTCCCGGGGCCCCCACCAAGGACTACGTCGGTTTCACCGGCTACGGCATGAAGAGCGGCGTCTGGCAGGAGATCAAGGATCCTGGGGGCTATGTACGGCGCGCGGAGCAGCCGTCAAAGGCCGGGGAGAACGAGTACGACAAGACCCAGTTCTACGGCCAGACCGCTGATGGTGCGTGGCATTCCCTCACAGCTGGGGCCTCCACCACGGGCTACAGCGACGTCAAGGGCTACGGCATGGCGAACGGCGACTGGCAGGAGATCAAGGACCCCCGGAACTACATCGCCGACCACAAACCGGCAACCGAGGAGCAGAAGGCAGCGGACGAAACCCGAGCCCAAGCTCAGGTAGAGGCCGACGCCAAGGCGAAGGAAGAGGCGGACCGCAAGGCGCAGGAGGAGGCCGACCGCAAGGCGAAGGAGGAAGCGGACCGCAAGGCCAAGGAAGAGGCCGACCGCAAGGCCAAGGAGGAAGCGGACCGCAAGGCCAAGGAAGAGGCCGACCGCAAGGCCAAGGAAGAAGCCGACCGCAAGGCCAAGGAAGAAGCCGACCGCAAGGCCAAGGAAGAAGCCGACCGCAAGGCCAAGGAAGAAGCCGACCGCAAGGCCAAGGAAGAAGCCGACCGCAAGGCCAAGGAAGAAGCCGACCGCAAGGCCAAGGAAGAAGCCGACCGCAAGGCCAAGGAAGAAGCCGACCGCAAGGCCAAGGAAGAAGCCGACCGCAAGGCCAAGGAAGAAGCCGACCGCAAGGCCAAGGAAGAAGCCGACCGCAAGGCCAAGGAAGAAGCCGACCGCAAGGCCAAGGAAGAAGCCGACCGCAAGGCCAAGGAAGAAGCCGACCGGCAGGCTCGCGAGGAAGCGGACCGGCAGGCTCGCGAGGAAGCGGACCGGCAGGCTCGCGAGGAAGCGGACCGGCAGGCTCGCGAGGAAGCGGACCGCAGAGCCCGTGAGGAGGCGGACCGGCGGGCTGAGGAGCACCGCCGGGAGGAGCGCCGGTAACCCGGTATTGCCGCGTACGAGAAGCCGGTAACACGCCCGAGCGGGCGCGTTCCGGCTTCTCTTCGTCTTCGCGCGGAGGAGGCTCCCCATACCTCTCACCCGTCCGGATCACCTGATCGTCACCCCGAGAAGGGGTGGCCCTCTGGTGTGGAGATGTTCCTCCGAGAACGGATCGGTGAGTCAGGCAGATGAAGAAGTGCGTTTCCACGCGATTGCTCACAGTGGTGCTCGCCGCCAGCGCGGTGGGACTGTCGGGGACTGTCCGCGCCGCGGCGGCCGTTCCCGACTGGGCGGCCGCCTCGGCGGCAACGGACGCCATTTCGGTCAAGGGTGTCCTGGGAAAGAGGACTGATCCGCCACACGACGGGCGGGATCGGGCGGAAGCCGAAAGGAGGAAGCGGGAGGAACTCCAGAGGCAGCAACAGGAGCAACGGAGGCAGGCGCAAGAAGAGCGGCGGAGGCAGCAGCAGGAGGAGGAGATCGAGGCGAAGCGAGAGGCCGAGATCAAGCGGCAGCAGAACGAGGCCGAAGAGGAGCAGGCGAAGAACATCCGGCGGAAACGAGAGATCGAGGAAACCGACCGCACGTCGGCCAGGGAGGTGACCAACGAGCGGCTGGAGGACCTGGGGGCGCGTCAGGAGCTGCGCGACGAGGACGGCCTCGACATCACGCGGCGGAATGAGACCGAACAAAGGACGAGGGAGGAGCGGCAGAAAACGGCAGAGGAAGAGGGCATTGCCGCTTGTGAGTCGTTTGACCCGATCACCTGCCCCAGATTGCCTGGCGAGTGAGTGTCCGCGGAGGTTGCCGCGGCGGGGCCGGACCGTCACCGCCGCGCTCCTGGCCTGACTTGGCTGATGTTCCTCCCGTTCGAGAGGGCTGACCGTACCGGTGGAGCCACACTGTGTCCCATGTCACACACATTTGGGCTGATATCGTCGTAATAGTCTGCTCGTACCGGTGTCATATAGACAGGCGGGTGCAGGCCACTACTTCGCACCTACATGACACATGGAAAAGTGTGGTCTCCCCCGCCTCCCTGATCCCTCCGCGTTCGATTACGAGAAGGAGTTGATTGACCTGAGTGAGGAGCCGTCGAGTGACTCCGGGGCGCCCGGCGACGGCGGGGAGGCTGGTGAGCGGCGCCCGGCCCACGGACACCGGTTGAGGCGGACGTCCCCCCAGCCGAAGAGACACCGCTCCTTATGGAAGGAGCTGCCCATCCTCATTGTCGTCGCCCTCGTGCTGGCACTGCTGGTCAAGACGTTTGGGGTGCAGGCATTCTCGATCCCCTCGGCGTCGATGCAGAACACGCTCCACGTGGGGGACCGCGTCCTGGTCGACAAGTTCACGCCGTGGTTCGGCTCCGAACCGGAGCGGGGTGAGGTCGTCGTCTTCCACGATCCGAACAACTGGCTGGCGGACGAGCCGACGCGGAAACCCAATCCCGTCCAGAAGGTCCTGGGCTGGATCGGCCTGATGCCGTCGGCGCAGGAGAAGGACCTCATCAAACGAGTGATCGGTATTGGCGGCGACACCGTCGAGTGCAGGGGACCAGGGCCACTGCGGATCAACGGCCACGCGCTGAAGGAGCCGTATGTGTATCCCGGCAACACCCCATGCAGCGTCGACGACTTGGGCGGCCAGTTCAGGGTGAAGGTCCCCCTGGGATACGTCTGGGTCATGGGTGACCACCGCCAGGACTCCCGCGACTCGCGCTACAACCAGTTCGACAGCGACCGCGGCATGGTCCCTGTGAGGAATGTCGTCGGCCGTGCCATTGTCATCGGCTGGCCGATCAGCCGATGGGACACCCTGCCCATCCCGGGCGCCTTCGACAAGGTCTGAGCGCCCGGCCCGTGACGGTCGCGCCGCGCCGGCGCCGGGCGGAGAGTGGCCGATCACGAACGCCGAGGCGCCCTCACTTCATCGTCCCGCCTGTGCACGGGGCACCCGGTTCGGGCGTCTGCCTCCCCTGGGCATACGCCGCGAAGAACGTCTCGACGTTCGGATCGCTCGCGCTCGTCACCGTGCGCTGGTGCCCCCAAGCGGTGAGCATGATGGGGTCCTTCTGATGCTCGTACGGACTCATCATCGTGTACGGCGTCTTCCTCACCTTTGCCGCCAGCGCCGTGACGTCTGCCTTGGACGCCTTGCTGTTGTACGTCACCCAGACCGCGCCGTGCTCGAGCGAGTGCACGGCGTTTTCGTTCCGCACCGGTTCCGTGTAGACCTCGCCGTTGCAGTCCAGCCACACGGGGTTGTGCGGGCCCCCGACGGGTGGGTCGGTCGGGTACGTGACGGTACCGGTGACGTGGTTGCGTGCCAGTGGCCCCAGCCAGGTCTTGACGCCGTCGGCACTGACGGACCATCCGGTGGTCCCGGAGTCGCCTGCCGCATGATCGGAGCCGGACTCGTGGCGCAGGGTGATCTGCGCGTGTCCGTGCCGTTCCTGTGGGGGCTGCAACGAGTGCGTCCGCGGAGCGAGTTCACCGGCGGACGCATCCGCGCTGACGGCGAACATGAATCCCGCCGACACAGAAGCTGCCACGGCGCCGACTCTCAGCACCCAATTCCACCTCCAGACCAGCCCTCCACACGGCTTCATGTGGCATACCATCGCTTCATCCTCCTTGCATGCCGGAATAACAGTGCCGACTCCATGCCCATATAGAGGCTCCGGAATTCTTCGAGAATACCCTGTCACTCCCCGAAGAATAGGCATGCAGAATCCGCTTTACGGCTTCAGCCCGATCTCCCGCCGAGGGAAAATGGCATGATATTTATTCCTCCGGGAATAGGCGGTCAAGGTCGCTCCGTCTTGAGCTCTCTCGCCTTGAGGCCTATCTGCCAGCGGTAGAAGCTCATGGCCAGCGCGTAGTCCAAGCCGGCCCGGCCGTCCAGGAACCCTCGCTTGTAGAGGTAGGCGTACACGAAGGACACGAGCGGCTTGAGGGGTGCCTTGTGAAAGAGCTGTCCCTGCCGGGACTTGGCCTGCCGGGTGGACTCCTTCACCTCCGGGTGGTGCTCCAGCCACGCCTCCCAGTCGGAGTAGCGGTTGTGCCGGTCGAACCAGGTGCGCACGGGGTCGAGGTCCTCGTGCTCGATCGGCGACTTCAGCCTCCGTACAGCCTCGGAGCTGTCCTCCGCCACCGGCTGGTAGTGGCCCTCCTGCTCACCCATGCCTGGCGCGTCCAGGTCGTCGAGCACCGGGAAATGACACCGTGTCCGGTCCATGAGGGCCCGTTTGACGATGGTGTAGCCGTGCCGCAGGCGGCGGCCCGCGAACCAGTAGTCCAAGGGGATATCGAACGCCGCGGCCTTCACCGGCCTGGAGAAGACGTACCGCAGCTCTGCCAGCAGCGCGAGGCTCACTCGTTCATCGCCGTCGAGGAAGAGCACCCATCGAGTCCGGGACCGCACGTTGTCCAGGCACCACTGCTTCTTCTTCGGATACGCGCCGTCCCACGCGTAGGAGACGACCTCGGCGCCCAGCGTTGCCGCGATCGAGCAGGTGTCGTCGGTGCTGTGGGAGTCGACGACGACCACGGCCTCGAAGTGATCGATGACGGACCGAATGGCCGCGGCGATGTTCTCGGCCTCGTTCTTGGTGGGTATGACCACCGTGATGGGCAGTTTCGTCACCCGTGCTTCCTTTCTCCGCCGCTTTCGGTCGCGGCTGTCGCTGTTCCCCGCCTCTGCGGTCGGTCGCGCCGAGGGCTCGTCCAGGCCGCGCGAGGGCGGCCTGGACGAGCGGTTTTCCTCCCTGGGTGGGGAGGTCAGGGGAGGGCGTAGCCGAGCAGGGATTCCCTGGTGTAGGGGCCCTCACAGTCGGACCGGGGAGACACGAAGTGGTCGCCGTTGCCGGGGATGTAACAGCGGTAGAGGGGGAGGGTTCCCGGTACCTGGCTGGTGTGGATGTAGCCGACCGGGCCCAGCGGGCGCTGGCCTTCGCACCCGGGGTCCCGAGTGAGCAGGGAGCCCTTGCCTCCTGCCTGGCATTCGTAGAGCCTGACCGTGCCGGGCTGCTGGCCGGCGTCGAGGTGCCAGGTCGCTTCGAGGGTGTATCCGGGCGGCAGGGGCCGGGAGGTCGCGACGTGGCTGCCGAGGGCGGGGTTGTAGCCACGGCGCAGCGGACCGCTGGGTGGCGAAGCGATGAGGGTGACGGGCGCGGACCGGCTGGTGTTGGTGCCGTCGCTCGCGGTGATCCGGTAGGTGTAGGTCGCCCCCGGGGTGACGTGGGTGTCGGTGAAGGTCAGCTGCGGGCGCTTCCAGAACAGCGATGAGGCGGTGACGGTGTGCAGGGGTGTGTGGGAGCCGTTGCGGTAGATCCGGTAGGTCAGATCGCTGTCGTCCAGGTCGAGGCTGGACGTCCAGCTCAGGTCGATCTGGCCGGGCCGTGTGCTGCTGGCGCTGGCCTGGGGGGCCGATGGGGCCGTGGTGTCGGGGCCGCTGGAGAAGCGGGTCAGGCCCTGCTGCGGCTTGTTGTTGACGGTGGTGAACTCGCCGCCGACCCACAGGTAGTCGGTGCCGTTCTTCGAGGCGGTGGTCAGCACGCGCGGCCCGATGTGCTCGCCGATGCCGTCGTTGGTGTCGGGGAACCAGCTCAGCAGTGCCGGGTTGTTGACCGATTCGGCGAGCAGGTGCTGGCGGTCGTTCCGCAGCTGCGGGAATTCGCCCATGCTGCTGCAGTCGTGCGCGTGTGAGGCGGAGTACAGGACGCCCTTGTAGACCTCGACCGCCTGGGTCGCGCCCGCGCAGGTGTCCCGCCAGCGCTGATTGAAGTCGGTGAGGTTGAAGGCGGTCCGGCCCTCGTCGGTGCCGCCGACGTCTTCGCCGCCTGTGTAGAAGCCGGTGGCGTCGGTGGTGATGTCCTTCACCACGGCCTTGGCGTCGATGAAGCCCGCGGGGTAGGTCTTGGTCAGGGCGCCGGTCGTGCTGTTGACCACGGCCAGGGCGTGGGAGTCGGCACCATTGAGATGGAAGAAGTCGCCGCCGAGGATGACGTTCTTCCCGTCAGGCGTGACCTTGAGTGTCCGCCCGACCTCGTCGGCATCGGCCGTCCACGGACGCAACGCACCCGAGGTCGTCACGGAAGCGAAGTAACGGCGCGCCTGACCAGCCACCTTCGTGAAGTCACCACCGAGATACACCGCATCCCCAGTGACATCCAGCGCCCGCACCGTCGCATTCACCGACACCTTGAAACCGGCCTTCGGCGCACACCTGCGAATATCGATCGCCGCGACATTACTGGTCTTCACACCATTGACCGCACCAAAGCGCCCACCCGCATACAACGTCCCGCCATCCGGCGACACCGCCAGCGCCCGCACCGTCGCCAGCCCCGAACCCACCGTAAAAGACAACCGGCACGACGTCGGCACACCCGTCGCCGCATCCAGCGCCACAAAATTCACCGCCGGACGCTCACCACTCCCAGCCGCCGCACCCGGCGGCCGCACCGCCGAGAACGTCCCCCCAGCGAACACCACCCCACCCGCCTGAGCCATCGCCCACACGATCCCGTTCGTCTGCCACGCCGGCAACGCACCCGCCGACAACCCGACCGGCGCGGTCACCGCCACAGCCGACGGCACCCCCACCCCGGCCAACCCACCCGCAGCCAACGACAAGACAGCCCCACACACCCCAACCAACCGTAATCGCATAAACCTTCCCAACCCCTTTTCCGATGTCATGCCACTGACGTCACGGTCAGAGCGGCTTTCACTTCGTGTCATTTCTTTCCCGCTGCTTCGAGTAATGGCTTGTACTGGGGGCAGAGCTGCGTGATGGCGTCCTTTGCCCCGGTGATCTCACCGCTCCGAATGGCTCCGACGGCCGCGTCGCGGTCGTGTTTGGCGGTACGGGCGATGCGGTCGCAGGTGTCCTGGCCGGCTTCCAGGATGGCTGCCGGGTCGATTCCCTTGGGGACCCGGTTGGTGAGGTACTTCTTCTGCTTCTTGGTGAACGTGCCGGTGGCGGGCGTGAGTTCGGCCTTGGGCACGGTGGGGCCCGGCGGGAGCTTGTCCGCGTCCTTCGCCGGGGACTTCGGCGTCGCCGAGGCTGTCGCCGAGGGGCTCTGGGCCGCCCGGTCGTGGTGGGCGTTCCCGCTGCCGCATCCGGCTGCCAGCAGCACCGCGGCCGCCACGCCCGCACATGCCGCGCTCACACGGCCGGTCATGGGACGCCTCGTGGGCTTGGTCTTCATCGTGACACTCCGTGGGTTCCGAGGCTGTAGTGCTGTGCGACCTGAGCAGGGGACAGCACGCTTGGGTAGATGGCTGTCTCGTCGATCTGCCCGGTGAAGTAGGGGCTTGAGGGGGCGGTCGGCCATTGCTTGACGGAGTCGCCGCCCACGTGCCAGTAGCCGGTGTAGTCCATGAGGCTGGGCGCGGCGGTGTTGGTGGCTTGCAGGTGGCCGTCCACGTACAGCCGCATCCCCTGGGGGCTCTGGGTGGCCACGACGTGGTGCCAGGTTCCGTTGTTCAGGCCTGGGCCGCTGCTGAGCGTCGGGTTGTTGACGACGCCGAAAACGACACGGCCGTCGTCGGTCAGGTAGACGTGGTCGTCGTAAAGGACGCTCGGCCGTTCCTGCCGGTCGCCGAAGCCGACCAGTTTGCCGCCCGACGTGGTGGTCGTTTTGAACCAGGTCTCGATGGAGAACGTCTTGGGGCGGCTTATGGGGCGTTCACTGTAGGTGTAGTCGCCGGCCGTGTCCTCCGGTGCGGTCGGTTGCTTGGGGTCCACGCCCCGGTAGCCGATGGCGGCATGGGAGCCCGGTACGGCGCCGGGGGTGATCCCGCAGGCGGGGGCGCCTCGGTGGACGCCGCCGTTGTCGGTGCCGGAGGAGTCCGCGGCGAACGAGCCGGACGTTTCTTCGAAACGCCAGTAGAGGCTGGCCCCGTCGGCGACGACCCGCCGGGCGTACCGGTTCGCGGTCCTGGCCGCGGTGACCTTGACGGGCTGGGACATGACGCTGGTGTTGGTGCCGTCGCTGGCGGTGATCCGGTAGGTGTAGGTCGCCCCCGGGGTGACGTGGGTGTCGGTGAAGGTCAGCTGCGGGCGCTTCCACCGCAGGGAGGTCCCGGTGACGGTGTGCAGGGGTGTGTGGGAGCCGTTGCGGTAGATCCGGTAGGTCAGCGCGCTGTCATCCAGGTCGAGGCTCGACCGCCAGTGCACGTCGATCCGGCCGGGCGTGGTGCTGCCGGCACTGACCTGGGGGGCCGAGGGCGCCGTGGTGTCGGCGCCGCTGGAGAAGCGGGTCAGGCCCTGCTGCGGTGTGTCGTTGACGGTGGTGAACTCGCCGCCGACCCACAGGTAGTCGGTGCCGTTCTTCGAGGCGGTGGTCAGCACGCGCGGCCCGATCTGTTCCCCGATCCCGTCATTGGTGTTCGGCGACCAGCCCAGCAGTTTCGGATCGTTCACCGATTCGGCCAGCAGGTGCTTGCGTGGCCCTCGGGGAAACTCGCCCATGAGATGGCAGTCCTGGGCATGGGAGGCGGAATAGAGCACACCCTTGTAGACCTCGACCGCCTGGGTAGCGCCGAAGCAGTCGTCCCGCCAGCGCATCGTGAAGTCCTTGAGGCTGAAGGCGGTCCTGCCGTCGAACCAGCCTTCGTTGGCGATGTAGAAGCCGGTGGCGTCGGTGGTGATGTCCTTCACCCGGGTGTCCGGCTCCCAGCCCGACGTTCCCTTCGCCATGGCGTGCGGGAAGAAGCCGAGTGGGTAGGTCTTGGTCAGGGCGCCGGTCGTGCTGTTGACCACGGCCAGGGCGTGGGAGTCGGCACCATTGAGATGGAAGAAGTCGCCGCCGAGGATGACGTTCTTCCCGTCAGGCGTGACCTTGAGTGTCCGCCCGACCTCGTCGGCATCGGCCGTCCACGGACGCAACGCACCCGAGGTCGTCACGGAAGCGAAGTAACGGCGCGCCTGACCAGCCACCTTCGTGAAGTCACCACCGAGATACACCGCATCCCCAGTGACATCCAGCGCCCGCACCGTCGCATTCACCGACACCTTGAAACCGGCCTTCGGCGCACACCTGCGAATATCGATCGCCGCGACATTACTGGTCTTCACACCATTGACCGCACCAAAGCGCCCACCCGCATACAACGTCCCGCCATCCGGCGACACCGCCAGCGCCCGCACCGTCGCCAGCCCCGAACCCACCGTAAAAGACAACCGGCACGACGTCGGCACACCCGTCGCCGCATCCAGCGCCACAAAATTCACCGCCGGACGCTCACCACTCCCAGCCGCCGCACCCGGCGGCCGCACCGCCGAGAACGTCCCCCCAGCGAACACCACCCCACCCGCCTGAGCCATCGCCCACACGATCCCGTTCGTCTGCCACGCCGGCAACGCACCCGCCGACAACCCGACCGGCGCGGTCACCGCCACAGCCGACGGCACCCCCACCCCGGCCAACCCACCCGCAGCCAACGACAAAACAGCCCCACACACCCCAACCAACCGTAATCGCATAAACCTTCCCAACCCCTTGGTCATAACTGGCCACTGCGGTAAATCTCTTGGCTATCTGTCGATACGCACCAAGGTGCCTGCCAATTCATCTTCGAGCAGCGATATATCCGCCTCCACCATGATCCGGGCCAGGTCCGGCCACAGAACGCGAGGCTTCCAGCCCAGCGTTCGCTCCGCCTTCGACGGGTCTCCGATGAGCGCGTCGACCTCGCTCGGCCGCTGGTACTTGGGATCGAAGCGGACGTGGTCGGTCCACTCGAGTCCGGCTACGGCGAAGGCGACTTCCAGGAACTGCCGTACGGTGCCGGCCGTGCCGGTCGCCACGACGTAGTCGTCCGGCTTGTCGTGCTGGAGCATCCGCCACATCGCCTCGACGTACTCAGGGGCGTACCCCCAGTCCCTTACGGCGTCGAGGTTCCCCAGGTAGAGGTGGTCCTGCAGGCCTGCCCGGATCCGGGCCACGGCTCGGGTGATCTTGCGGGTGACGAAGGTCTCGCCGCGACGGGGCGACTCGTGATTGAAGAGGATGCCGTTGACGGCGAACAGGTCGTAGGCCTCGCGGTAGTTGACCGTTGCCCAGTAGCCGAAGACCTTGGCGCAGCCGTAGGGGCTGCGGGGGTGGAACGGGGTGAGCTCGTTCTGCGGGGGCGGGGTGGAGCCGAACATCTCCGAGGAGGATGCCTGGTAGATCCGGGTGTCGATGCCGCTCGCCCGGATCGCCTCCAGCAGCCGGAGGGAGCCGACGCCGGTGACGTCCGCGGTGTAGAGCGGGGTGTCGAAGGAGACCCGGACATGGGACTGGGCGCCGAGGTTGTAGACCTCGTCGGGGCGCAGGTCGCGTAAGAGGTTCACCAGTACCACGCCGTCGGAGAGGTCGGCGTGGTGCAGCACGAGCCGGCGGTCGGGCTCCTGCGGACCTTGGTAGAGGTGGTCGAGCCGGTCGGTGTTGATGGAGGACGAGCGGCGGATGAGGCCGTGCACGGTGTAGCCCTTGGACAGCAGCAGTTCAGCGAGGTAGGAGCCGTCCTGTCCGGTGATTCCGGTGATCAGCGCGGTTTTGGTCATGGTGATGCGCCCCTCGGGGTGTGTTGCGTGGTTCCTGGTGTGCGGCGACGCGCGGTCGGCGCCCTGGCACAATCCGGAGCCATGGGTTCTATGACGCGAGTGAACGAGTTACTGCCGGACGGGTCCCGGATATTCGTGGCGGGCCACCGCGGCCTGGTCGGATCCGCCCTCGCCCGCCGCCTGGCGGCCGAGGGCTATGAAGTGGTCACCGTCGGCCGTGACCGGCTGGACCTGCGCGACGCTGCGCGCACGGAGGCGTACCTGCGGGACACGCGTCCTTGGGCGGTGGTGCTCGCCGCGGCGAAGGTAGGCGGCATTCTGGCGAACAGCACATATCCGGTGCCGTTCATCGAGGACAATTTGCGGATCCAGCTGAGTGTGATCGGCGGCGCTCACGCAGCGGGGGTACACCGACTGCTGTTCCTGGGGTCCTCCTGCATCTATCCCAAGCACGCGTCCCAGCCCATCCATGAAGACGCGCTGCTGACGGGCCCCCTGGAACCGACGAACGAACCGTATGCCCTTGCCAAGATCGCCGGAATCACGCAGGTGCGAGCCTATCGGCGGCAGTACGGCGCCTCCTTCATCTCCGCCATGCCGACAAACCTCTACGGGCCTGGTGACAACTTCGATTTGGAGACCTCGCACGTCCTGCCGGCGCTGATCCGCCGGTTCCACGAGGCGAAACGCGACGGTGCGAGCGAGGTGGTGCTGTGGGGCAGCGGCACCCCGCGCCGTGAGTTCCTCCACGTCGACGATCTGGCCGCCGCCTGCACGGTGCTGCTGCGCGCCTACGACGCGGATGAGCCGGTCAACGTCGGCTGCGGCGAGGACCTGACCATTCGTGACCTCGCACAGACCGTGGGGGACGTGGTCGGCTATCGGGGTTCCCTCACCTTCGACCCCAGTAAGCCCGATGGCACGCCCCGCAAGCTTCTCGACGTCTCGCGCATCACCTCGCTGGGCTGGCAGCCGAAGATCGCGCTGCGCGACGGGATAGCGGCTGTCTATGAGGACTGGCGGAAGACCGCCGAAGCCTGATCGTATGGCGTGCCCCCGCCACGCCACCGGCGTGAGATCCCCCGCGGGGGCCGCATCCGATGCGTCCGGCGGGTGGGCCGCGGTGGCGCCAGAGACCAGCGCGGCACGGCCTGGGGTTTTGGCAGTGAGCGGGCGGTGCCCGGCCCCCGCCGCGGGACGGGCACCTGAGTGGAGCGCCACGTCAGTACGCTCCGCGGCCGTCGACGACCGCCCGGAAGGTGCGGGCCATGACATCCAGGTCGCCGCCGAGCGACCAGTTGTCCGCGTAGCGCAGGTCCAGCGCCACGGTCTCGTCCCACGACAGGTCTGAGCGCCCGCTGACCTGCCACAGCCCGGTCATGCCGGGTTTTACCGCCAGCCGGCGGGCCTCAAGCTGGTCGTAGCGCGCCGCCTCGTCCGGCAGCGGCGGGCGCGGGCCCACCAGTGACATCTCGCCGCGCGCCACGTTCAGCAGTTGGGGCAGCTCGTCCAGCGAAGTGCGCCGCAACCATCGCCCCACCCGCGTCACCCGCGGGTCCTGGCGGATCTTGAACAATGGTCCGTCCTGTTCATTCGCCGCGGCGAGTTGCTGGCGCCGCTGTTCCGCGTCCGCCACCATCGTGCGGAACTTCCACATGGTGAAGGGCGCGCCCCACTGCCCGGTCCGGGTCTGCCGGTGCAGTACCGGACCGGGAGAATCCAGCCGTATCGCCAGAGCGATGGCCCCGCACAACGGGGCGAGGAGCAGGAGACCCAGGACGGCGCCCGCCCGGTCGAGCACCGCCTTCGCCGCTGGCTGGGCTCCGCGCCGCGCCGGTGGTGCTACATGCAGCAGTGACAGCCCCGCCACGGTGTCGGTCCGGAGCCTGTGCGCCGCCACGTCCGTCAGTCCCGGTGCCAGGGCCATACGCAGCCCGCCGTCATGCAGGGCCCATGAAAGGCGGCGCAGCCGCTCCCCGTTCAGCAGCGGTCCCGGCGCCACCAGCACCAGTCGCACGCCCAGTCGTTCGGCGGCCATGAGTACGGGCACCCCGTCGTCGCTCCAGACTTCCGGCCGCGTGGTGCCGAGCCGGGCCACGACCGGAGCCCCCGCCACAGGGTGGCCATCGCCCACCGGGACGACCCCCGTGACCACATACGGGTGGTGGGTACGCGCGGCCAGATGCTCGACCACCTCGTCCGCCGCGCTCGGCTCACCGACCACCACCACCCGGTGCAGCGCCCGCGCCTCACGCCGCGACGCGGTCAGATGCCGATGCGTCGCCTTCCGGCACAGCGCCGTCACCACCGGCGCCACGGCCAGCGCCAGCAGGGCCGGCGCCGGCTGGGATCCCTCGCCCGTGAGTACCCGTACCACCGCCAGCAGCCCGAGCAGGGTCAGCCAGTCCCGCAGCACGGGCAGGCCGCCCCGCGATTCGCCCAACTCCTGGGAGGTGTACCGCCCGTGCGACGCCCTTACGCCCAGCCAGGCTGCCGCCGCGGTCCCTGCGGCGAGCGCCGCGTGAGCCTGTTCCGTGGCAGTGAACACGCCGAGGACAGGTAGGCCGGCGCCCGTCGTGTCCGCGGCCAGTGTCATCGGCAGATAACACCGTGTCTTCGCGTTATGGGGCAGACGGGCGCCGTTGGCTAATCGAGGGCGTTCTGTCCCTGATTCCACGTGGGACGTGCTCAAACGCCGCATGGACTCCCCTGGCACATTGAGTGGTTTGCGATCGTGCAGCGCGCCGGCCCGTCCTTGTGTTGCTTGAGTGACGGGAGTTGCGATGTGTGACGGCAGTGACGGTAAGGCCATGTCATGGCCCTGAGGGGCCGTAGGATAACGCTTTCACGGTGGGAGCGCTCCTGGCCGGCAAGCGATGAGCCGGCCGCGAGGGCACCCCCGGAGGTCCGTGGGTCGAGGCGAACGTTGGCCCCCGGCGGCACCTCACGCTCGGCCTGCCGCCCCGGCGGTTCCCTCACGGGGCGGAACGCCGTACGTCACGCGACTCCGCTTATCTTCCCAGGTCGTTCGGGAGGATCGCTCAAGACCTCCTTCAGGTCGTGGCATCCCGGGTGTGGTGCGGAGACGGCGATTCCCGGCGCGCTGACAGAGCGCACATGGCAGCCCGCCGTCCGGCCGGAACGAGTGGATGCGGCGGCCTTGGCGCCACAGCTCCCGTCCGGCAGCGGTCGAAGCCCAGGGGATGTGAACTTGGACACTCACCTTGCAGCAAGCGCTTTCCGCAAGGTCGGCCTCCCGGACACCGCGCTGTTCCCTCAAGGGGCGTGGTCGTCGAGTCCCGGTATCGGCGCCCTGCGCGAGGCCCGTCCGCGTGTTCTCCGCCCGCGCCGCGAACGTGAGTGGCATGGCGGCGAGGCGCGTGCGACGTTACCCCTACCAGGCGGCCGTTGATGAGCTGAACCACACGCTCATCACTGAGTTCGCGAAAGAGGTGCAATCATGCGCGCCATGCTCTTACGTACGCCCCGGAGATCAGCCGTCGCCATCTGCCTCGGGCTATTACTTCCGTTACTGGCCGGAGCCCATGCCAAAGCCACGCCGGTCGCGATTACCAACGGAACCCAGTTCACCGATACCGCGGGCAAGGTGGTCCGCGGTCACGACGGCGGGGTGATCAAGGTGGGCCCGTACTACTACTGGTTCGGCGAGAACCCCTATTCCAACAACCGCTTCCACTACATCTCCGTGTACCGCTCGACCGATCTGCGTGCCTGGCAGTTCCGCAACAACGTGCTGAGCCAGGCCTCGGCTCCCCAGGTGGAGAATCTTCAGCGGCCCAAGGTCATCTACAACGCCCGGACCCACCAATACGTGCTGTTCATGCGCAAGGAGAACCATCCAGCGCCCCTGACCGAGGATCAGATCGCCATCGCCACGTCGGCCACGGTGGACGGCAGATACACCTACCGGGGCAGCTTCCGGCCCCTCGGGTACAGGTCCTTCGACATGAGCGTCTTCCGTGACACCGACGGCACGGCGTACGTGATCTCGACGACCAACCACCAGAAGGACCTCACCGTCTTCCGTATGACGGCCGACTATCTGAGGGTCGCCGCCCGGGTGACCACTCTCCACAACGTCAACCGGGAAGCGGCGACCCTGTTCAAGCGTAACGGCGTCTATTTCCTTCTGACTTCCGGTGTCACCGGCTGGCAGCCCAACCAGACGACATACACGACCGCGACACACATCGCCGGTCCGTGGCGGCCCATGGCCAACCTGGGTGACAGCATCACCTACGGCTCGCAGCCCTCGTTCGTCCTGCCGATCCAGGGTCGCACCACGACCTCGTACCTCTACATGGGCGACCGGCACGGGAACGCCTGGGGTGGCGGGATCAAGGACGGCGAGTACGTCTGGCTGCCCCTGCGGTTCGGGCCCGACAGGACGCTGTCCATGCCCTGGTACCCGCGGGTCTCCATCAACACATCGACCGGTGTGGCGTACGGCGTGGGTTCCGGGTACGCCTACGACGAGCTGGTGGCCAGGCACAGCGGACAGTGCTTGACCGCGCGCTGGTCCATGGCCGACGGGGCCGGGGTGACACAGCGGGCCTGTGGCACAGCCGCGAACCCGACCCAGCACTGGCAGGTGCTCCGGCTCGGGAACGGCTCTTACCGGCTCGTCGCCCGGTACAACCACAAGTGCCTCACCGTGCCGTCGTCATCCACCGCCAACGGGCAACGGGTGACACAGCGGACCTGCGGCACCGGCACCGACCAGCAATGGCGCTTCACCAAGTTTCCCAACGGATACCGCATCACGGCCGGGCACAGCGGCAGATGTCTGACCATCGTCTACAACCCCGCAGTCCCCGGCCCGCAGGCCGTCCAGTACACCTGCAAGGGCACAGCCAACCAGCGGTGGCAACTGGCGCGCGCGCCCTACTGACCGGCCACGGCCCCATCCGTCCTGTGCCCGGCGCGCCGGCGCCCAATGCCCCGGCTGCACACCTTCACGGTCGCCGGCCAGCACGACACCGCCTTCCGGCAAACGGAAAGGCCCTGCCCGGCGGGCGCACTCTGAGATGCTGCCAGCCACCCATCTCACACCTGAACCGGCGTTCGGCATTGTCCGGCCTGGGTCCTGTCGTCCAATGCCCGCCTGCCGCACTGCGGGCTGACGGCCGGAATTGGACGAGGGGGCCCAGGGGAGAACGCCCGGCCCGACTCTTCAACCGGAGCATCACCATGTTGACCAAGTGCGTTCTGAAATCCGTTCACTCCGCCCAGGCGCCCGTGCGGCCCGGCGCCCTCTGCGCCTCCGCCGCCGACTGGGGCCTGCTTCTCGTCAGGCTGACCTTCGGCCTCTTGATGGCCGCCCATGGGGCCCAGAAGGTCTTCGGCCTCTTCGGCGGGCAGGGCCTGACGGCGACGGGCAAGGGCTTCGCCGCGCTGGGCTATCACCCGGGCAAGCTGTTCGCCCTGGTCGGGGGGCTGTCCGAATTACTCGGAGGCCTCGGACTGGCCCTCGGGCTGCTGACTCCACTCGCCGCCGCCGCGTTGATCGGGGTCATGATCAACGCCATGGCCACGGTCACCGGCGCCCGCGGCCTGTGGGAGATGAACGGAGGCGTGGAATACAGCGTGTGCATCACCGTGGTCTCTCTCGCTGTCGCGGCCATCGGTCCTGGCCGGCTGGCAGCGGACCGGTTCTTCCACTGGGGTGCCGGCGGGTGGAAGCAGGCTGCCTTCGCCCTCGGTCTCGGCGGCGTCGCCGCCGCGATCGCCCTCAGTCTCTGAACGAACTGTGAGCCATCACCGCTCCGAAGGAGCAGTGAGTCCCGGACATACCTTTCCGCAGGCTGTGGGGAACATCCACATTGCTCAGCGGAGCCAAGGCGGCAGACTGGGACGCAGATCAAGGGCCGGCCTTCCGTGAGCCCATGTTCCCGCCCAGGTAGGACGATGCCCCCTGACTCAGCGCGATGTGGCGGTAATGGAAGGGCCGGAACCTCATGCCCGGCCATCGCCTGCTGCCCGGACCATGGCATGACCAACCGAACACCGCTGTCTCGTGAAGGGCGCTATGTTCTCCCGGAACGGTCGTCATCGCCGACCCGGCCACACTGCCGATCGCCCCGTCTCAGCCGACGCCATCGGCTCCGTGGCGGCAGGGGACGAGTTCGTGAAGGAAGCGTCACTGACCGCTCGCCGCCTGACCGTCCGGGTCAAACACGGCAAGGGGCATCGGACGCTGCTGGACAAGGTGAGCTTCACGGTTCCCGCCAAAGCCCTGATCGCGGTGATCGGTCCTTCTGGCTCCGGGAAGTCCACCCTGCTCCGCGCCCTCACCGGCCACCAGCTCAATGCCAGGGGCGAGGTCCACTACGGAAGCCAGAACCTTCATGAGCGATTCGCCGCACTGCGTCAGCGTATGGGGATCGTTCCGCAGTACGACGTCATCCACCCACAGCTCACGGTGCGGTCCGCGCTCCACTATGCCGCGCGACTTCGCTTCCCCCGGGACACGGGGCCGGCGGAACGCGAACGCCGGATCGACGAAGTGCTGACCGAACTCAGGCTCGACCGTCACGCCGGCCAACGCATCAACGCGCTCTCGGGCGGGCAGCGCAAACGCGTCTCGGTCGCGCTGGAACTCCTGACCAGACCCTCGTTCTTGTTCCTGGACGAGCCGACCTCCGGCCTGGACCCAGGTACAGGCCGTGATGTCATGCAGGTGTTGAGGGGGCTGGCGGACGACGGGCGCACGGTGCTGGTGGTCACGCACTCCGTCGCGGAGTTGGAGTTGTGCGACAAAGTACTGGTCCTGGCACCGGGCGGATCCCTGGCCTACTTCGGTCCCCCGGCCGAGGCACTGGCCTTCTTCGGCCGAACCACATGGGCCGACGTCTTCTCCGCTTTCGAGAAACAGCGTGGGCACGACTGGTCTCACAAGTGGCGCGCACACCAGCTGCGCACAACTGTGACACTCCCCCGGCAAACGGCGTCCACGGCCGCTGAGACCGTTTCCACTGCGAAGGCAGCCCGTTGGACGGCTCAAGTGTCCAGTCTGGTGCGTCGGCAGCTGGCGGTGATGGCTTCCGACCGGAGATTCGTCGGGTTGATGATCCTCCTGCCCGTTGTCCTGGGGCTGGCGAGCACTGTCATACCCGCCGTCCATGGCCTTCGCGGGAGTCCCGGCGGCACACCAAACCCTGGGGCCGGCACGATCCTGGCTTCCCTTGCCGTAAGCGTCTGTTTCATGGGTGCGGCGAATTCCGTTCGGGAACTGGTCAAAGAACGAGCGATCTATGAACGAGAGCGGGCCGCCGGCCTGTCGAGATCCGCTTACCTTGTGTCGAAGGTAAGCGTGTTGGGTCTGATATCCGCTCTTCAAGGGATCACCTTGTGCCTGATTGGTCTCCTCCCCCGAGCGCTGCCGTCCGAGGGAATCGTTGTTGAACGCGCTCCGGCCATTGAACTGACCTTCGGCATCACGGTGCTCGGATTCACTTCCATGATGTGTGGTCTAGTCATCTCGGCACTGGTGAGGAGCGCCGAAGCCGCCATGCCTCTGCTGGTGCTGTTCTCTGTTTTTCAATATCTGTTCTCAGGCATCACTTTCCATCTCTTCAATAATCCAGGAATCGAACAAGTGGCCTGGCTGGCGCCCGCACGCTGGGCCATCGCGGCGGACGGTGTGACACTCCATCTCGGTCGGCTACTCGGCCCCATGGACAGCTCGGCGCCCTCGGCCACCGATCCCCTGTGGCATCCCACGCTCGCACAGTGGCTGATCGATACCGGCGTGCTGTTGAGCATGACCTTGGCTTGCTACGCGCTCACCATGCGACTGCTGCGCCGGCATGAGCCCGCCGCGGTGCGAAAGCGCTGAGAAGCGCGTCCGGTCATGGTCTACGGCTGCCTCGGCAGCCCCCTGCGGGTGACAGCGCCAATGCCTGCGCGACCATCATCACTTCCTCCTTCACCCGCGTCAGCCGGTGAACTTCTTCCGCATCGAGACGAATCACCTCCTCGATGACGGCAGGGGAAAGCCCCAACCGCTTGAGCTCGTAGTGTGAGCTGCGCTTGTACCGCAGCATGTAAATCTCGCCCTCTACCTGACGGCGAGCCTGGCGGGCAAGAAGAAGAGGATGAGACACCAATAACCATTGATCGCGGCAATGAGTGGGAAGTAATTCCCACAGCCACTTGAATGCCGTTTTTTCCCATTCCGGAAAACCAGGCTTAGTGACTTCCTCCGGCCACGGATGCAGGCTTCTGCTCCTGCTGAGACTTGACACGGCAGCCTCCCGGTGATTCCGGCCCGAGCATCTCCGTTCAGCATGCATGACCCGGCTTCCGCCTGCTCGGCGAGCCGCGCCGGTCACCCCTGCGGGTGAAGCGTTCAGTAGCAAGGGCTTTGAGGGGGTACCTACGGCAGGTCTCTTTCCCCGTAGAAACAAGGAGCGGACGTTGCCAAGACTCACCAAGGCGGCTGTTGTCCTCGCCGCGGCTGCCCTCAGCATGTCGCTGCCGACGAACGCGTCGGCATCAACCGACCCCTATTGGCTGCGAGCGCAGGGACAGTTCGCACCGCCCACAGCGTTCATCCCGTCCCGTGCGGTCACCTACGACATGGCTCTGGTGCCAGCCGCCGCGTCCATCGAGGTCGACGAGTTCGCCGAAGACACGTCGACCCTCCTCGGGCTGGGGGTAAAGGGCTTAAAGCCGAACCACATGTACGGGGCGCACGTGCACACGAAACCGTGTGGATCAAGTCCTGATGCCTCCGGCCCTCACTATCAGAACCAACAGGACCCGCACCAACCCTCCGTCGATTCCGCCTACGCGAACTCGAGCAACGAGGCGTGGCTGGACTTCAAAACCGACCGCAAGGGGAGAGCCGTCGCCTTTTCCCACCACAACTGGCGCTTCCGCCCCGGCGGGACGGGATCGGTAGTGATCCACGAACACGGGACGTCTACCGAACCCGGCTCAGCAGGAAACGCCGGCGCGCGGGTTGCCTGTTTCACGGTCGCGTTCGGCTGACTCACAGGGAGGGTGCCTGCTGTCATGCGGGCACCCTCCCGCCGCGTCGTACCGGCGCCCATGGACCGGGCTTCCCAGCGCACCGCAACAGGAACTCATCATCCATGACCCGAGCTTCGATCACTTCGGTCACTGACCCGCGGCATCAGGGTGGACTCCGCTGTGGTTGCGGCACGTGCGGTCCCATGGGTTACTGCCCCTGCGCCTGTCAACCATGCGAAAGGTGCGGCTCATGGACTTACGCGGCGATCGGAAGCCAGTCGGCCTCTTCACCGTGCTGATCTTGTTGATGGCCGTTCTCGCGCTGCCCTTCCGGATGCAGCAGGCCCGTGCGGACGATGGGATGACCGACCTTTCCGGACAGAAGTACGGCCTGTTCGTCCACTACGTGCCGGGCCTCACCGTGAACTCCAACGGCACCGCCGTGACCGACCCCAACTCCCTCGCGAACAGCTTCGACGCGACGCGGTTCGCCAATGATCTGGCCGACGCGAAGGTGCAGTACGTCATCTTCACCGCTTGGCACTCCAAGATGGTGGCCCTGTGGCCGAGCCAGGCGATGCTCAAGTGGGGCCTGCCGGCTCACCGTGTCCAACGCGACCTCATCGGAGACATGATCACTGCGGTCAAGGCCAAAGGCATCCATGTCTACCTGTACACCCATCCCCGCGACGGCATGGAGTTCACTGCCGCCGACCGGCAGAAGACCGGCTGGGGCGTACAACCCCCGCCGCCCGGAAAGGGCTGGGACCCGGGCCCCGATTTTGACCGGCCGAAGTGGAATTCTTTCATCAACGACGTCTACCAGGAGTTGATGCAACGTTACGGCGACCGGATCGATGGCCTATACATGGATGAGGGCAGCCCCGCAGCCGACAGCCAGACCGTGGTCGACTACCCCCGGTTGCGGAGCACCATCAAGGCGGTCAGCCCGCACGCCGTCCTCATTCAGAATGATCACGGCAGCCTGTACGGCATGGACAAAGGCAGCAAGGAGTACGGGGGCTGGGCTGAGCTCTCGCAGCCCAACGAGAACTTGTGGCCTGGCTCCGCCGAGCCGGTAGCGGCGATCTTCACCGAAACCTGGTGGGCGCAACGCTCCCACAGCACGCTCCGGTACTCCGCGCGGAGCATGTTCCGCTATACGGTCCTGCAGGCGGCGACCAACACGGATGGCGGCGGCATCGCCTGGGGAGCGGGCCCCTATGCCGGCGGAGGCTGGGAACCCGGCGTCATGACGACACTGCGGCAGGTCGGCGCCTGGATTGACCAGATCAAGCCGTCGATCCTGGGCACCCGGCCCAGCACTTCCTATCCCGTCGAACCGGGAACCCGCATCATCGACCAGCCCTGGGGCGTGGCGACCAAGTCGCCCGACGACCGCACCGAATACATTCACGTGCTCAAGCCCCCGCGCGGACGGACCCTCACTCTGCCGCTGCCCCGGGACGGCAAGGTCTTCGGAGCGGCCTCGCTGGTGAAGGACGGCACCCCAGTGGCCCTCAGCCAGGACATCCGCGGGGTGAGACTCACCATCCCAGGGTCTTGGGACGCCAACGACACCGCGATCAAACTGACTGTCGCGAGCCGATCGGGCCCCGTAGCGCTGTACCGGTGCTACAACGGCGGCGACCACATGGACACCACCGACCGCACCTGCGAGTCACCCCGCTACGCCCTGGACGGACCCCTCGGATACCTCTACCCCACCCAGATCCCGGGCACCGTACCTCTCTACCGCTGCTACAACGGCGGCGACCACATGGACACCACCGACCCCAACTGCGAAACCCCCGCCTACGCCAAAGACGGCCCCATCGGATACCTGTACGCCACCCAACTCCCGGGCACCGTGCCCCTTTACCGGTGCTACAACGGCGGCGACCACATGGACACCACCGACCCCAACTGCGAAACCCCCGCCTACGCCAAAGACGGCCCCATCGGATACATCATCGCGCGAACCGTCCCTTTGTTCCGGTGCTATAACGGCAGTGATCATATGGAGACCACCGACCGCACCTGCGAGTCACCCCGCTACGCCTTGGACGGCGCGGTCGGTTACCTCTACCCCACCCAGATCCCGGGCACCGTTCCTCTCTACCGCTGCTACAACGGCGGCGACCACATGGAGACTACGGACCGCACCTGCGAGTCACCCAGCTACGCCCTGGACGGACCCCTCGGATACCTCTACCCCACCCAGATCCCGGGCACCGTACCTCTCTACCGCTGCTACAACGGCGGCGACCACATGGACACCACCGACCCCAACTGCGAAACCCCCGCCTACGCCAAAGACGGCCCCATCGGATACATCATGACCTGAGAACCACGCCGCTCAGCCGACCGGCGGCTCACCCTGAGGCCTATCGGCTCGTTCTCGGAGCAGGGCCGCCCGCCGGGCGAGGAAGCCCGCCGCGCCATCGGTCACCGAGCGATGCAACGCGCTGATGGTGGTGGTCGCCGACCGGAGTACGGCCACTTCCCCCGCCATGAACAGGCCGTCCGCCAGCTGACGCTCCTCATCGACGCGCACCGGCGCGCCAGCGGCGTCTGTCGTGACCCCCTTACTGGCGACCCGTAGCCGCGCGGTCAGCCGCTGCCGTTCCGCCCAGCACAGGCCTTCGGGGATGATCCGGCCGGATGGCGCCGTTTCGTGTTCCTCCTGGCGGGCCTGGGGATCCTGACTGAATGGGCTCGGGACGCATCGGGTGACGGTCAGGGGGCCGGTCCTCATCAGCGCGGTCCGGGACGCGGCCTGGACACGCTGTTGAAAGAGCGGCCGGATCGCCCGGAGCGTCACCGCCTCCTCAGTGAACAGATAGGCGGTTCCGAGAAGGACGCCGACGGCGGCTCCACGTGCGGTGAGCGGCGTGGCGAGCGCGGCGATCATCGCCGCCGAGCGCTCGTTGTGGATGCCGCCCGCGAAGAACACTTCCAGGTGCCGCGCCGCGTCCTCTCCCGCGGCGGACAGGAAATCCTCCAGCACCGCGAGTTGGGCCTCCCACAACGGGAAACTGGCCCACCGCCCGACGTGGCCGCCGGACTCGGAGCCCTGAAAGACGAACCTGCGGGCCCCTGCCGCCAGGCAGACCCGCAGGTCCTTCGGCCCGGGCACCTGCAGGAACGTCCGGATTCCGACGCGCTCCAGTGCCTCTGCCTGAGACGGCCGCCCGCCGGCGATGACCGCATGCGTGGGCTTCGACTGTCGTACGGCGTCGAACTGGGCGCTTTCGATGTACCCCGGCGCGCAGCCGAGCAGGCCGACGCCCCACGGCCTTCCGTCCATGGCGGCGCGCGTCTCCTCCAGCATCGTCCGAGACCGTTCCCCGTCGGCGAGGGCCAGCGCCATGAAGGGCAGACCGCCTTCGTCGGCGACGGCGTCGGCGAATCGTGCCTGATCGCTGACCGTGGCCATCGGTCCTTGAGCGATCGGCAGCCGGGTACCGAGCGCACGGCTCATCGGGGAGCCTTCGAGCAGTGCCCGGGCCGGCATGTCGTCCCGTACGGCGTCGCGCACGGAGTCTTTCAGGGCTTGGACCGCACGTCCGACGTCGCCCCAGCGTTCAGCGAAGCGGGCGGCCAGGAAACCGTCCTGACCCACGGGCAGCGGCTGCGTGCGCGGGTCTCCGCAACCCAGCATCGCCGCCACCGTCTCCGGATCACCGGCTGGGACACTCGGTCCGCCGGGGTGGCACAGCAGGCGATGTCCGGAGACGACCAGGGTTTCCGAACCGTCCATGGCCCGCAGCGCCTCGGCAGCCGCTTCAGCCGGAGTCGACTCGGCCAGGAGGGCCAGCTGGCTGTCCACGACGACCCCGGCCGCCCCGCCGGCCACGCTTGCCGCCGCTGTACGCGGACCGATACCGCCGCAGACCCAGATCGGTATGTCCAGGCGGAGTTGCTGTAATAGGACACAGCTGCTCAGCTCCCCGACTCTGCCCCCGCTCTCGGCGCCACGCGCGATCAGGCCGCCCGCTCCGGCGCGGACGGCTTCCAGCGCTTGCTCCAGGTCCGTGACCTCGACCAGCACTCTGTACCGCGGAGGGACATCCTCGACCTGCCACAGGGAACCGACTCCGAGCACCACCGTGTGCGGACCGGCCTCGCTCCGCGGGCCGGGCCTCCCCGTCGCGAGGTCCGCGGGTTTCATCCGGCAGCGTGGCCCGACGCGCACCCCGAACGGGCCGGGTGCCGAGCGCCGAAGGCGTAGCAGCGCCTTTCTGGCTCTTTGGTCGCCGGTTCCGAGATCGAGCACTCCGAGGCCGCCGGCCCGGCTGACCGCTTCGACCAGCCCCGCGTCGGGCTCCTCGAAAGGGGTTATTCCAATGATCATTTCCAGGGCGGGGGTCGCGGATATCATGACTCTCCGGTTAAACGCGAGGCAGTATGCCGTGAAGTCTCGGCCGTGCGATGGTTATTACCACGCCAGGCTGACGAGTGGGGTGCCGTCCGGCATGAGATCACAGTGAGCGGACGCGGCATGCGCCGGGAAGTATTCCCGCCTTGAGTGATCCGTCGCGGACCCCGAGATGCTGATGGAAAGGCGGGGAACTCCGAGTCTCTCTGGCATTCCACCGACTCATGGCCAAATCACCGAAGGTGTCGACGAGTTGATGCGCTATCGCCTGCGAAAATCCCGCATTCCGGCAGCCGGTCAAGATCACCACACCTTTTAGCCCTGTGAACGCCTCGGGCCCCAGACGCTCTGGAAGGCCGCCCGGCCTCTGCCCAGCATCATCACCATGAGCGACAATCCGATAACATAGAGTGGTCACAAATCTGATAAAACGGTGTCAACTTCCCAGGGGGAGTCCCGACACCTCCACGCCCACGGGAGACCCCATGCGCAAACGGATGCTCAATGCAGCGACCGCCACGACTCTCGCTGTCGCCGCCACGCTGCTCGGCACCACCACCGCCAGCGCCGAACAACACACCAGGGGCGACAGGCATTACTGCGCCCGAGAGGGCGGCGAGTATCACACCTATGTCCCATTGGCCGGCCAGGTCGGAGCAGGGCAGCCGCTGGGTGGCAGCCAAGGCCTCTGCGCCTTCTGGGACGAGGGGCACCAGACAAAGATCACCGTCACCGCCGAGGCACTCAACGCGCACAAGGCCACGCTGGCCGAGCTCGCCTACAACCACCCGCCCAAGCCCAACTCCCCGCAGGGGGTGCTGGGCCAGCCCGCACATGACTACTGCACCCAGCTCGGCGGCACCTGGAACATGGAGGGAAAGGTCGGCTACTGGGTCGTCAAGGGTCAGGAGAGCAAGGCGAATTTCGCGAACACCACAGACTTATGCGTTTTCCCGGACATGTCGGCGATCGACACGTGGGGCCTGCTCTACCACGCGCAAGGTGTCATCCGCGGCCAGGATCTCACGAGCAAGTGGCACGCGGCCCACGCCTGCCCTCCGGGGGAGACACCCGGCTCGGACAACGCCGATGACGAGGCAGGAGACTCCGACGACGACGCGTACACCGATCACGGCAGTCAAGCCATCGCCGTGGCCGAAGCCGATTGGTAAGACACCGACGACGGCGTCGGCCTCGGGCGGTTCACACTGAGAGCGCCCTCGGCAGTACTGCAGGCGGCTGGGAGGCCGCTGGCGCTTCACGCTCCTTGGGTACATGGGCGGGCGTCGGTGGACCTCCCTTTGCCACCGTAATCCCCGCTCCGCGCGTGCCGGTCGCGACAGCCGCTTTTCTGATCGCCGCCTATCCGGCACCGCCTGTTCCCCCAAGGCGGTGTCGAACGGGTTCGAAGGCTTTGGCAAACTCTGTCGCTGGCACAGCACTTACGAAGAGAGCAGAGCGGCATGGCTGGTGGGGGATTTGTCAAGCTTCCGAACGGAAACGTGGTGGTCGCGTTATGGCTGCCACGTCCGGACTTGAATTCGAACGAAGTCGTCCCTGAGCCGTTACGGGTCCGTGTGCTCGCGCACGCCCCGAACCGCACGCGGGCCCTGACCCGGCTGCGCAATCTGGGGCTGAAGGCGGTCTACCTCCGGGGAAACCCTGAGCCTCCGACAGACGACGAGGTGACGGCCGTACTTCACCACCCCGACGGCGCAGTATGGCGGGCCGATCCTGACGACCGCTCGGAACCCTGGCATCCCATCAGCACCCTCCTGAGCCTCAGGTCGCGGACCGCGGGCTCAGCCGGATCCAGCCCGGTCGCGGCCTTAGTCCCGCCACCGGCCGATATCTGGACGTGGGAGGACATACTCGCGAGCTGGGCGGCAGCGATCGGCCCGCGGGCCGGGGAGGCCATGGGGCGCGGAAGGCACCTGGCGGAATCCGGACACCACGACGACGGGTGTGAGGAACGGCGCTGACGCACGGCCTTGAGGGGCGGGTCAGTGGTCGTGATCGTCGCGGCGGCCCCTGAAAAGCACGACGCCAGCCACGTCGGAGGTGTCGCCGCGCCCGGCGGAAGGGGGCCGACCGTCGAGGCGTACTGCGGTCTGCCGGGAGACTTCCACCGGGCGCTGAACCCAAGATAGAGGCCCACTCGGCTTATCGGACGGATCAATGGTGTGGGCGCATTCGTTTGAGTTCGCACCCATTCGTGGGGGTGGTGGCGGGATCGCGTCCGCCCTCTCAGCAGATCAAGGGCCTGCCCACGGCGCGGCCTTGGTGAATACCGAGTCCAACCGAGGCCGACGAGGCATGCGACGCCTCACCTTCTCCCGCACACGAACTCGTGGCGTGCGAGGCCGTGATCCAAGGGAAGCTGGCCGGGACAGGACCTCCCGCTGTCACGTTCGGGGTGGTCCGCCCGAAGTGAGCTTCCCATAGACGATGAACCGGCCTGTGCTCCCATACCGGGGTGTACACGTCGTGAGAGTGATCAGGCGGTCCTTCGGGTTGGCGCCGCGGCCCTGGTCAGGCCGGAGGACCTGGACGCTGTCGGGTGTGACACGCTCCGTGCTCGTGACGGTATAGGTGTAACGCCCGGTAGAGGCCGTAACGATGATCTTGTCACCAGGTTTGACGAGATCAGGGAGCTCGGCGAAGGGCTCGAACCCCGAGTAGGAGGAGCGGTGCCCGGCGACCGCGTAGTTGCCGATCTGCCCCGGGCCGGCGGTACCGGCGTAGTGCCCCAAGCCCTTGCCCAGTTGCTGGTCGGCGGTGCCGTTGTAGACGGGGTAGGCCCAGTGATCGCCGAGGGCCGGGATGCGCATCACCGCGTTGGCATCCGAGCTGCTCTCGGCGCTGCTCTCCTGCGAGGGGGGCGAGGAGGCGCTGTGCGTCACCTCGGGATGGTGAGTCAGCTCGCGCTCGACCCGGGCAGTGCGTGCCTGCTCGACCTGGCTGGGCTGGGGGCTCGTGCCCCAGACCAACCAGGCCGCGTAGCCGCCCAGGAGCAGTCCAGCCGTGACCGCGAAACCAGCCAACGCCACGAGGAACGTGCGCCGCACGCGCGCCCGCCGTGGAACGCTGGTCACTGATGGGCCTCCGCCTTCTGGTGGTCGCTCATGTGCATCCGGGCCAGGTAAAGGGCCGCTGCGGTAGGCCCTGCGATCAACAGCACCGGGAGGACACTGTGGGTGAACCATAGGCAGGTCCCGGTGAGCGCCACCGCGAACAGCAAGTCCGGCCAGTTGGAACGCGCGGCTTGACGCCAGGTGATGCGGCTGCCCTTCTTGGGCGTGACGAGAAACACCGAAGAACCGAACAGGGACTTGAAGGAGGCCCGCAGGCCAGTGAAGAACATCGAGCCGAACAGCAGCGCCGAGTGGAGGAGGTAGGAGCCGAGTTGATCGGGCCGCATGGTCTTGCGGAGGCTGAGGATGTCATTGAGCATCGGGGCGAGGATGAACGCCACGGTCGGGATCAGCATCCATAACGGCCAGCGCACTGAGTAGCTCACCGCCGGCAGCACGATGACGTTGATGACCACGTAAAGGCTGAAGAGACTGGTCAGCGGGAGACTATACGTGAACAGGACGATGTCCAGCTTTTCGAACCAGCTCATCGGGCTGGACACGATCCGCCGTGTGTACTTCTTGATGAACTCCATGTTGCCCTGAGTCCACTTGTTGTGGCGCTGCTTGAACGCCATGTACGAGACGGGAAACTCCTCCTCGCACATGATGTCCGGTGCGAAGACAGTCAGGTATCCCGCTGTACGGGCCTCGATACTGAAGCAGAGGTCCTCTGCGACCAGGTGCGGGAAGCCACCGGCCGCCTGGTAGCAGGCCGCGCTGACCATGGCTCCGTGACCGAGCAGGGACAAGAACCCGAACCGGTTCTTGACGCACTGATAGGCGAGCCAGTGTGTGGCCACTCCGCGATGGAAGCGGCTCATGAACCGGTTCCGGTTCCGCGTCGCCACGTGGTTGGCCTGTACGATCCCCGCGTTCGGGAAGTGCTGGAAGTAGTCCAGGCAACGGGTGACGAAATTCGGGGGGATGATCTCGTCACTGTCAAGGATGACGAAGTAGTCGAAGTCGGCTCGGCGTAGGTAGTTGTTCAGGTTGCCCGCTTTGAAACCGACTCGGTCAGCGCGTCGGACGACTTCAACGCCGTGCTCCGCTGCGAAGGCGTCCACCGCGCGACGGTATGTGTCCGTCTTGGAATCGTCCAGGATCACCGTTCGCACCCCCGGGGCGTCCTGTCGCATGGACGCCTCCAGCGACTCCCCGCAGAAGTCGTCACAGGTGCAGTACACCAGCACCGTGCGCGGCCAGTCGCCGGGTTCTCGTGAACAGGCCGGGATCTGCGGCAGCAGCCGTTCACGTTGGCGGTGGAAGGCAGCGGTGTACACGAGGTCCTTGGTGCCGTTGAGCCAGAAATAGCCGATGAACAAGCCACTCGCTACGACTGTCACACCGATACTGGTGGATTGTGTGAACGCTCGTCGTACCTCCGGCTCGATCGACCAGATGAACGCCGCGAAGAGGCCCAGCCATAAGCCCAGAATCGCGACGTACAGGCCTGGATGGCGGGTCATCGCAGCCGCGGGCTCTTCTTTGACGGGTGACACCCGTGTCTCCGTCATGACCGAGCCGCTTTGGTGCCGCGGAGCCCATGGGCGGCCTCGGGCCGCGACCGGAACATTCCAGTCACGGCCCGAGGTGCGCGATGAGCGGCGAGGCCGTCGGTGCCGACGGGTAAGTCACACCAGCCGGCGTCCAGGAGTGCTGATCTCGGGGTGTTTGGCGGACGGTCAGACAGACGCATGCGCCTGTGCTGCCGGGCGGGATCCACCTGCTGAGACCGCCAATCCGAGTTCGTACGGCGGCCTGAACAATTCAGCCTCACGACCTCGCCAGCCCTCTCAGTTGTGCCCGTGCCGGTACTGAAGCGCAGTCAGCCCCAGTAAGCCGCTCACCACAAGAACTGCGGCGATCAACGTGAACCATCCCAGGCCTAGCGACATCCCCAGAACGGACACACCGGCACCGGTCACCGCAAGCTGCGAACCGTTGTCGTACAACGTGACCTCCTCAATGCGTGGAACTTGTCTTAAAGTCCCTTTAAATACGCATAGTAGGTCGCTTGGCGCGTGCGCCCTCTCAAGGCCACCCATCCGGGAGTCCGCCTGCTCCGTTCAGCCCAATCAATCCGCGAAGAAGGTCTCTTGCCACAGCAGATACTTCTTGAAGGAAGTCAGGCCGCGGGAGTCCCTGCTTTGAGTTGGGCTCATTCACGGCGCATGCAGCGAAGTCATGGACATGCGCGTCCGCCAAGTCCTTCAGCAGCTGCCAATCGCCGACGACTCCTGTGGGCCCCGGCTCCGGCCTGGTTGGCCCGCCGCACCCTGAGCTTTGAGGAGGCAGGGGCCCTTCCGCTGTAAGCCTTCGGATCGCCGGCCGGGACGTGCTCGGCGCCGAGGGCGAGCTGTCACTTCGGAGCGTGTCGCAGGTGGGCCATGTCATCGAGTCCGGGAACCTCGGTCCATGGGTCCCGTACCCCTCGACCGAGTATGAGGGGTACGGGACCCTGCGGAGGAAGGAGGGCTCAAGACCTCGTCCCACTAGGGAAGAGTCTCTCCGGTCGGATGTATGACGCGGAGATCGCCTAATGGGCGCCGTTCGGCCCCACGCGTTTTTTGGGGGGGGCGTCCGGGTTTGCGATTTCTCTCCGCCGTGTTCAATGCGGCAGCACGAAGGAGTGCGGGCCGAGCTGGGGAGGTGCATCAGCTCGGCCCGCACGTATAGGACGCACATAGGTCAACGATGAACCAGCGAGCGGGTCACACCGTTTTCGGTACATCGTCAACCTTAGCTGCCCATGGGCCCGGCAGCGAGGCGCAGCAGAGGCAGTGGATCACGGGGCGCCCGTCTCAGCCTCGATGCTCGATCCGCTCCCGGTCGGCCTTCTCCCGCTCGGCCCGGTCCCGGTCGGCCCGCTCCTGCTCGGCCCGGTCCCGGTCAGCCTTCTCCCGCTCGGCCGTGTCCCGGTCGGCCCGCTCCTGCTCGGCCTTCTCGCGCTCGGCCTTCTCCTGCTCGGCCTTGTCCCGGTCGGCCCGCTCCTGCTCGGCCTTCTCCCGGTCGGCCTTCTCCTGCTCGGCCTTGTCCCGGTCGGCCCGCTCCTGCTCGGCCTTCTCCCGGTCGGCCTTCTCCCGGTCGGCCTTCTCCCGGTCGGCCTTCTCCCGCTCGGCCCGGTCCCGGTCAGCCTTCTCCCGGTCGGCGCTCTGTTCCTCGGCGCTGGCTCGTTGCTCCTGGCCTGCGCCGCGCAAGTAGCCCGTCGGATCCTTGATCTCGTGCCAGACGCCGTTCTTGTCCATTCCGTAACCTACGAAGTGGCCGTAGCCGGCAGTCGCCGAACCGGGTTCGAGACTGTGCCAGGAACCGTCCTTCCCCTGGCCATAAAACTGCGTCTGCCGGTACTGCTGCCTCGTGTTGGGGTTCGGCTGTCCCGTGTTGGGGGTCGGCTGCCCCGTGTTGGTCGGGACCGACCGCCTGCCTTCGTTCGCCCGCTGCCAGGACTGCGGGTAGTACCGCTTCCTCACCGCTGCGATCTCGGCACCACTGGGCGCCTGTGGCGCATGGTCCGTAATGATCGGCCGCATGATTTCATCAGGGTTTCCCGGGTTATACCCGTTCGCCCCGCCAGCAGAGTGCCATAGGCCAAGAGCATGACCGATTTCGTGGACGGCTACGGAAATCTGCTTGGAGAATTGAGGCGAATTCTCAGCACGCACCCGGCCGTCGAAAAGATCGGGGTCGAACCCGATGTCGCCGTGCTGGCATGCACTGCCATAACAGTTGCTCAGCGTAGCCAGGCCCAGGATCTTGCCCTGCTGCGAAGTGCGCCCCAAATACCGCTTTCCAAAGATCAACGTGGGGTGTTGCCCGGGTCCAGCCGGCCTGAGCAAACTATTGCCCCCGATGCTGGTCTTGGCATTCCAGATACTCACAGCCCGAGCAACGGCTTTCTGCGTGACGCCGTCGACGCCTCTCTGAAAGCTGTAATAAATGACGGGAGTCTGCTTGGAGCCCGACGGCTGGAGATAGATTCTCCATGGGTTCACGTCGGCCGAACTTTGGGTGGCATTCGCTATTTGGAGGGCGCCGGTTACCGCCAGGGTGGCCGCCGTGGCAGAGAGGACGCGCTTTCCTCTTATTCGATGTGTCTTCCCAGGCTGCGTCTCCAGGCGGTGCCGACCATGCCGCTTCCTCGAACTCGTCATCTTTCCTTCTCTGTTGCCGTGCTCGCGTCATGCCGCCTTCGGACGCACCGGGCTGGCCCCGAATGTTTTGGATCAGCCCGTGATGGCAGACGCCGCCGGGCCATCGTCGTAGTAGTGCGGGTCAGGTTGGCATCTGCCGGTTGAACTGGAGGTGACACGGCCTCGCCCAAGCGCATGGCATTCCAACGACTCTTAAGCGCAGCCTAGGGTCACGTCTCCACGGAAATGCGGTCCTGATCTGCGGGGCCAAGTCTCGCCCCCTCGTGCGAACTTCACCATGTGGAGACATGCCACATCTGCCGGCCACCCGATATCCAGGGTTCACACGTCCCGTCCGATCAGGCGGGCGCTCGGCGATCAAGGGGACGCGGCGCCGCCACGTCCCGCTCACCAGGGGGCCGGCGACGCCTGAGCTCAAGGGGCCTTGAACTCGCGGTCGAGCACAAGGGCGCCATGGTGGAGAACGGCTGGGGAGTTCGGTCTCGATGGAGTCAGTAGGGGGCGCCTGCCACGCGCCACTGCTGGTTGGCACTGCGCTCACAGGTTGCCTGGACGGCTCGCGCCCCATTCGTCATCGAGGCACCGGCTATGGTCAGGCACTTGCCGCTGCGTCGGGAGGACAGCTCGAAGTAGCCGCCGGCGACCCGGGTGAACCGCCACTGCTGGTTCGTTCCGGTGCCACACGTCTGCTGGGCGGCCGGCAGCCCATCCGCGGTGGACCGCCACGGCGCGGTAAGACACTTGTGGCTGTGCCGGACGATGAGACGGTAGTAGTCGGGCGCTACCCGCAGAAGCTGCCAGTGCTGGTTCGGATCGGCAGCGGTGCCGCAAGTCTGTTGCTTCACCCATGTGCCATTGTCATTGGACGCCCCCGGCACGCTGAGACACATGTTGCTGTGCCGGACCCGCAGCACGTTGTACGCATGCCCCCCGCCGATGCCGCGCACCACACCGGTCGAGGTGTCGATGGAGACCCACGGATACCAGCGCAGGGAGATCGACCTGCGGGAGGGGAACCGCAACGGCAGCCAGACGTACTCGGAAGCGCTCAGGCTAGGTCCCCAGGTCCTCGCATGACGGTCTCCCAGGTAAAGGTACGAGGTGGTGGTGCTGCCCTGGACCTGCAGGACGGAGGAAGACTGCGAGCCGTAGGCGATGCTGTCACCGTAGTCGGCCATCGCGCTCCAAGGGCCGGCGATGCTGGTCGCTGTCGTGTACTTGGCCTGGTTGGGGAACCAGCCGGTCACGCCGGAGGCGACCAGAAAATAGACACCGTTGCGCTTGAACATCGCCGTTCCCTCCCGTTTGACGCCGGGCAGGGTAGCCACTTTCCCGGCCACCCTGAGGTAGTCGGGAGTCAGCCGGAAGATGGTGAGGTCCGTCTGGTCATGGGTGGTCGAGATCAGATAGGCCTTACCGTCATCATCGCGGAATGCGGTCATGTCGTACGACTTAATCCCCAACGGACGGAAACTGCCCCGATAGGCATAGTCCCCGTCCACTGTGCGCGACACGGCAATCGCTACTCTGCCCTTCTGGGCTTCGTTGGCGTCCGGCTTGGACCCCTTGCGCATCCACATCACGTATTGCTTGGTCCGGGCGTTATAGAGCACCTTGGGGCGCCAGAGGGAGGCATCGGCCGCATGCAGTTCGGGAGCGGATGCCTCGGTGAGTACATTGTGACGAAATTCCCAGGCGTGCAAGTCTGCTGAGCGATACACAGAGATGTATCGAAAGTGGTTGTTCGGATACGGATTTTCGCCGAACCAATAATAGTACCCACCCACTTTGATCATGCTTCCGTCGTGCGCGTGCACCACCTTGCCACCGGTGTCGGTGAACTGGACGCCGTTGGTCACCGTGACCGTCGCAGGACTGGCATCGCCTACGAACTGCAGCGATAACAACAGAGCGACTGAAGCCGCGAAGAATATCCTCAGGGAGTTGTACGCTTTTCTGGCCATGGGATACAGCCCCTTCATTCCCCTCGAAGCCTCGCGCGCCGCGGATACCGCAAAGACCTCCGCCTCTGATGGCTGCGGTGTCAGACACTACGAAAGCCGACGCCACTTCTAGATTGAGCGCGCGTCGAGTTCTGTCAAGTCCGGGCCGTACCCGGCCGCAGGCCATGCGCTCACCAGATGTTCTCCGCCGGAACGTCACAGACGAAGCTGCGTGTGCGTCGCGGTGGCAGCGTCAGACTTCGCCGAACCGTGGGGGCCGCCACCCCGGTACCGGCATCCGCTCGCTGGCGAAGTTGAGCAGCCGCCATCCAGGACCCGCGTCGTACTGCATCAACAGGGGCACCGAGGAGCATGGTTCGTCCGAGCGCCCAGCGCCGGTGGGCGCAGTCGACACCAGCCTGACGAGCATCATGTAGGGCGCCACCAAGTCTGGATTCGCCTGCATGCCCCATGCCTCCCGGTCCAGGGCCAGGGGAGTGCTGCGGCTGACCTGCGCATGAGCGAACGGCTCCCAGAATTCGTGCCGCACCTCGTCCTCGGCGAACGCCTCGACCACGGCTTCGGGGTGGCCGTCCACCCGTCCGTGTGCGAGGAGCGGCGATAACCAGGCCTGTGTCCAGCAGCGTCGCAGTGTCGGATGCGTCACCCGCCATGCCGCCCGCATGTCCCGGTCGATCCAATAAGCAACGGCGAACGCCCAGGCGGCGTTCATCACGGGTGTCTGTGCCACGTACATCGCGTAGTCGTGGTCGGGTTTCATGACATCAATTTCTTGGCTGAGAGCTGTGCACCTCTGGGACCGGGAAGGGCGCCCGCATAAGCCAGCGTGCGGCAGCCTCCCGGAGGGTGGAGCCCCTGGCAAGACAAGACGATGACCGCAACGCCGACGCCAGGTCTGCCGCGCCGGCGAACGGCGCATATGAACAAGAGGCAGTCGTGATGCGGCCGGACGACAGGACGCGTGGGTGCGCCCCCCCCAGAGAAGACGGCCGCCCTCTGTCTGAAAGGCAGTCTTCTCGGGCCCGGCTCAGTTGCTTCGGTCATGAGCGGCCGCTGCTTCTCCTTCCCCCGTTTGACGAGCGGTGCACGGCCTGCGCAGCCCACACGATGCCGCTCACGTCCACCATGTAATGCGATGATCACCGGAGTCCAGTCGGCCAACGAAAACCATGACAGGCAACAGTCCACAAAACGAAAGTCCTGCCAGGCGCCCGACGGCGTACCACGGCTGTGCCGCTGTCAGACGGCTGCGACCGGGACCCGGACGACCTGCGGGGCAGCGCGGTGCGTGCGCTGGTGTGTGCACGAACAGACCCATCGGCATGGCCTCTGACCGGGGACAGACCGGACAGCAGCGATCATGACGCCGGCGCGGTCGGTCACTGTACCGAGGCGGTCGTCCAGGACGGGACCCCTCGTGCCGGGGCACTGATCGTGGTAGCCCGCGCGGCATGGGTGGCAACGACCTCGTTCGCACGTGCACCACCGGTGAAAGCCGCTGGGATGTGCTTCCTCAATGCGGCGCAGCACGGGTGTCCAGGCATGCGAGCGCACCCAGGCAGCCTCTTGCTGGCTCATGGGAGAGGGCACGGACAAAGGGATCGGCTCACAGAGGGCGAGGATCGAGGAACTGAACGATCGCAGCCAAGTGGTCATGTCGTCTCCGAAATAGGCGGAATCGACGATCAGGCTAGAGGGTGGAAAGCCGATGCAATGAAAACCGAGGCGCGAACATTATGTGTCCGGCAGGGAAGCCACGCTTCGAGTCGGGGCGTACCGGTGGTGACGCCGGCGTGGCCGGGCTGCTTGGACGGCGCTCCTACCAGCAGAAACGCCGGGAAGAAGGCATCCGAGAGGCGTTCCATAGGGTTTTCACTCACCCGGAACAGGGGGGTCGTCATGGAATGGATGCGCCCCCCGATCGAGGTCCGCCGCGAATGGGTGATTGCCGGGCACACAATGAGGAGTTCCGAATGTCGGCCTGTATTCGGGAGCGGCTGGTAAGTTGGCGCTTGGGGCATTGCATACCGGCACGAAATTACCCCGCCGCCAGTTGTCAACGTGAGTTGCACGAACACATGCCTCACTCTGCGGCAGGGGCTTAACACACCGTAGCGACGGCCAGGATGCGCCTGTGGCCGCTTCCACCATCAAAGCGGCCGTGGCGAAAGAAGCTCTGATGAACGGAATTCCCACGTGCACATCCGCCGAAGCCCCGATGTCAGACCGCTGCCATGGACCATTCGGCAGCAGCCGCGAGGTCATGACGTGCCTGAAGCCCGCCCGGTTCGTCGTTGCCCGGCACATCGATTTTCCGCTCCCCGTCTGCGCCGAACATCTGGGGCACGCACTCCTCTTGGCTCGCAATGTGCTGTGGCCGCCCCGCATCTCGCTGGTCGGGCAGTAGCGTCATCTGCCAAGTCGGGCTGGGCCGACAGAGTGTATCGCCTGCGCCAATCGAGTGACGTATCATCATACGTTCCCTGTTGCGCTCTCTCTTGATATGAGCGCCGACACGCTGCCGGGCTGAGGCGCGGACCCATCGCGGGTGACGGCACCTTCCTCAGACCAAGGAGTAGCGATGTCCTCCCTACAGCCTCCCTGCCGCCGACCGACCGGCCCACCTCGGAGGAACCGCGTGGCCCGCGGTTGGGAACCGGTGATTCACCCTGTCAGCGAACAGCAGGACGTGCGGCATCCCCGCACCGCGGGGCCCCGTCGGGACGAGTGAAGGACGCTTGGAGCGGCTGATGTGTCCGGGGGACCAGTGTTTGTCCCGAGACGGGGTCCCGGTCGACGCAGGACGATGCCCAGGCCCTCCAGCCCCATGTGAGACGGCCGTGCCAGGGCCCCCGCCGGCATCGCGGTGCGGCCCGCGGCCACACCGGTACGTATCCCTGAAGGGAAACCAATGAAGATCGTTGTCATGGGACAGGGCTATGTCGGTCTGCCCCTGGCCATGGCTGCCGTTGAGGCCGGGCACGATGTGATCGGTCTCGAACTCGACGAGCAGCGCTGCAGTCAACTGCGCTCCGGCACCTCGTACATCGAGGATGTTCCCGACAAGGCCCTCCAAACGGCCCTGAAGACCGGACGCTATCGGCCGACCGGCGACGAGGAGCGCCTGGCCGGCTTCGACGTCGCTGTCATCGCCGTGCCGACACCGCTCAAAGAACGGCTGCCGGACCTGACCGCCGTCCGGTTGGCCGCGGAAATGCTGGCGCGGTATGTGCACCGGGGCTGCACGGTCATTCTGGAATCCACCACGCATCCCGGAACCACGCGCCAGATCGTGCTGCCTCTCCTCGAAGTCCGCTCCCGGCTGCGGGCAGGAGTCGGCTTCCACCTCGGGTTCAGCCCGGAGCGCATCGATCCGGGCAACGAGGAGTGGACGTTCGCCAACACCCCGAAGATCGTTTCCGGGCTGACCGAGGAATGCCGCGAGCGGGTGCGAGAGTTCTACGCCGGCATCACGCAGAACGTGGTGCCGGCGGACAGCCTCGAAGAGGCAGAGCTCGCCAAGGTGTTCGAGAACACCTTCCGCCATGTCAACATCGCCCTGGTCAACGAGTTCTCCCGGGTAGCTCATACGCTGGGTGTCGACGTCTGGCGCACCCTTGACCTGGCCGGTTCCAAGCCCTTCGGGTTCACGAAGTTCACGCCCGGCCCCGGGGTCGGCGGGCACTGCCTGCCGGTGGACCCGGTGTTCCTGAGCCATCACGTCAGGACGAAGTACGGAGAGCCGTTCCGGCTGGTCGAGCTGGCTCAGGACATCAACGAGGCACAACCCAGCTACGTGGTCGCCCGTCTCCAGAACGCCCTGAACATCCGGCACGGCAAGGCGCTCAAGGATTCCCGCGTCCTGGCGCTGGGACTCGCGTACAAACCCGGCGTCGCCGACTCCCGCCAGTCCCCCGCAGTCGAGGTGGTCACGGAGCTGAAGCAGAAAGGCGCTCAGGTCGACACCATGGACCCGCATGCCACCGGTACGGTCCGCGGCCCCCTCGCCCCCCTGCCGTACCAGACGTATGACGCGGTCGTGCTGCTCACCGCGCACCAAGAGTTCGACCTCGCCCAGATCGCCGCGGAGGCCCCGTACGTGCTGGACACGCGGGGTGTCATGCCGGATGCACCGCACATCGAACGGCTCTGAGAGCCGGACCAATTAGGAGAGAGCATGTACAACGGGCTGGCCCACACAGGCCTGGGCGCAATGGTATTGACGTTCGCCGCCGCGGTGATCAGCGCCGTGGGGGTCGTGCTGCGCTACTTCTTCACCAGAGGCCAGGGATGACCCTGACGGTCGCCGTCCTCATTCCCGCGCACAATGAAGAAGCGACGATCGGGGAGCTGGTCCGGGCCGTCCTGGACCAGCCCTACCCCATCGCCCAGCTCATCGTCGTAGCCGACTCGTGCACGGACCGCACCGCTGACGTCGCCCGTCTGGCGGGGTCGACGCTCGTGCTGGAGACGACGTTCAAGGACAAGGCGGCCAACCAGAACGCCGCCCTGCCGCACATCACGGCGGATGTGATCGTCGGTTTCGACGGTGACTCCCGCCCCGAGCCGGACTGCATCAGCCTGATGGTGGCGGACCTGGAAAGGGGCTACGACGCCACCTGCTCGTCGATCCTGCCCCTCCAGGACACCGGTTTCTTCATCGAAGCACGGCGATTCGCCTACAGCCTCGGCAGTCAGTGGTGGCGGCTCAGTCAGCGCCGGGTAGGCCGCATCCAAGTCCTCACCGGCGCCTCGTACGCCTTCCGCACCGAGGTCGTACGAGCCGTCGGCGGTTTCCCCAACGGCCTGATCAGCGCCGACATGGACATCACCTGGAAGCTCCACGAGCACGGGTACAAGACCTGGTACACGGACAAGGCCCTGACTCTCACCATCGACCCGGCGACGTGGAAGGAGTACAAGGCGCAGATGCCCCGCTGGGCGGCCGGCTACTTCCAGAACGTCGCCCGCTACCGGCGCCTGATGCTCAACTGGCGGTCGGTGCTCGTCGTGGGAACCGCCGTGTTCGACCTGGTGACGCTGTGGTGGTGGTTGCTGGTCGTGCTGTACAACCTCATCACTTGGCGGCATCTTTCCATGTTCCATTACATGGGCTACTGGTTCCTCGCCCATACGGTGCTGACCATGTACTTGGTATCGCGCGTCGTCGGCTGGAAGAAGGCACTTCTCGGGTTTTGGCCGTACACCATTTTGAACTTCTACAACAAATATCTGTATACCAGATCATTGTTCCGCGAATGGCTGCTCGGACGGCACTACGCCTGCGTGGATGAGGAAACTCAGGCCCTCACCCCGCAAGGCTGGCGCTCCCACAGCGAGTTGGACGACGGCGACCTGATCGCCGCGTACGACACCGAAACGGACACGCTCGGCTGGGAACGGGCCACGTTCTTCCGGTACGACGTCACCGAGCGGCTCCTCGCCGTCGAGCAGTTGTCGAGCAGCCAGCGCCTGACCGAGAGGCACCGGGTGCTGGTGTGGACCGAGCAACATGGCATGCATGTGCGGTTCGCCAAGCACGTCGGCAAGGACTGCAAGGTCCCCATCGCGGCACCCTGGGCGCCGCAGCGGGCCGAGGGGCATGGCAGGGAACTGGCCGCCCTGCTCGGCTGGTTCATCGCCGGGGGCTGGTACGACGGCGACGAAGCCGTCATCAGCCGGCCCGGGACAGCGGACCCGGACTCGTGCCAGACGATCCGGGACCTGCTGCGCTCCGCGGGCGCGGCATGGTGCGAGCTGCGTGGCGACGGATCCGGCGGCGCCTCGCCGCACCCCGACGATCACGGGCGGACCGAATTCGTCATCAATGGCGCCGTCGCCCAATGGCTCGCCTCGGTCGTACCCGCCGGAACGCTGACGTACGACGTCGTCTTCCGGTGGCCGCAGGCCGAGTGCCTCGTGCTTCTCGACGCGCTGGTCGACGGTTGCGGCACCCGGCGCGGGGGTCATGGGTTCGCTCTCGTACGCGAGGATCGCGCCGAGGCGGAGACACTTCAGTGCCTCGCGATCCGATGCGGACTGCATGCCAAGGTCCGGCAGCGCCGGGGCGATGGCGCCTGGCTGGTGAACGTCAATGCCAAGCGCTGGGTGCGCCTACGCGCGAGGAAGGACGAAAGCCCGGGCTCCCTTCCACGCCAGAGTTACAGCGGCGTCGTGTGGTGTCCGACCGTCCGGACGGGCTTCTGGCTGGCGCGCCGCAAGGGCATGCCGTTCATCACGGGCAACTCATGGACCGGACGTACCGGCCGCAAGACCGTCATCACCCCGATGACAGCGCGCCGCCGCTTGGTATTCGGATACGTCGGCGCTGTGGCAGGCGCCGCCGCCGCCGGGGCGGGCGGCTGGATCGGCAGCACACCACTGCTGGGTGCCGGGGTGGCGGCCGCCGCCGTCATTCCGCTGTCCTTGGTCCGTCCGCGGCGGGACAGGATTCTGCGCCCCACCGATGAATCGCATGTGCCGGATGTCCTCTCCGTCGGCTCCGGTAATCGCGTCACGGCCGGCACATGATGCGCATTCCGGCCGGACCGAACCGCGGGGCGGCGTCCACGGAATCCACCATTGCCCCGGCAGCAGCGCGTCTTCACCCGGACACCCGGAAAAAAGCTCCCGCTCATCAGATATACGGATGACGCGTTGTATAAGGCGAGCGCGTCGTCCGGCCGGACTTGGCGGCAACTGCTGTACGGTATCGGCGTCCTTCATGACCCTGGTCCCGCTGTTTGAGGTCCCCACAGGTCCGATCAGCGTCTAAATGACCTGGGCAGTTCCACCGATCCGAAAATGAGGATGACCCCGAAAAGCAGGATGACCGCGATCGCCACGATCAGCAGGCCCCGGGGCTCCAGCCCGCTGCGGTGGTTAACTCTTGCGGCTTCATTTCACGGGAGCCCGGTATGCCTGCGGGTGCTCGGATGACCGCCACGGGCAACCAGGCCACGTCCCCGCGCCGCCCGCGACAGCACACGGCTGAGCCGCCTCGCCGACCCTCCTCCCGTGGCGGCCGTCCGGTGCGGCCGCGCGGACGTGGCACGCTGCGCAAGGCACTGCTGTACTCGCTGTCTCTGGCGATACTCGGCGTATCCGCTCTGGGCTGGACCTATCTGAGGCTGAGCAGCGACATCGGCACCTTCGACGGGAAAGGCCTGGCCAGCAACCGCCCTGAGGGCGCCAGGGGTGAGAACATCCTGATCATCGGGTCGGACGCACGCACCGATGGCAACAGGGCGCTGGCGGGCGGCAGTAAAAGCGACACCGGCCGTTCCGACACCACACTGCTGCTGCACATCCATGCCGACCGCCGGCATGCGACAGCGGTCTCGATCCCCCGGGACACCCTGGTCACCGTCCCGCCGTGCAGACTTCCCGACGGCACATGGACGAAGTCCCGCGCCAACGCCATGTTCAACTCGGCTTTCTCCGTCGGGCAGACGAGGGACGGCAACCCTGCCTGCACCCAGAACACGGTGGAGCAACTGACCGGACTCCGCGTCGACCACACCGTGGTCGTCGACTTCAAGGGCTTCGCGGCGCTGACGGACGCGGTGGGAGGCGTGCAGGTGTGTCTGCCGAAGAACATCTACGAGCGTGATCTCGACCCCAATCGGCCGGACCGGGGCACGTTGCTGTTCACCAAGGGCGAGCAGACCGTTTCCGGGGAGAAGGCGCTGAGTTACGTGCGGATCCGGCACGGCATCGGCGATGGCTCCGATCTTGGCCGCATCAAACGCCAGCAGGCGTTCGTCTCCAGCCTCATGCAAAAGATCGAGCAGCAGGGTCTGACCCCGGCCAGACTGCTGCCGCTCGCGGACGCTGCGGTGAAATCCATGACCGTCGACCCAGGGCTGGGAAGTGCGAACAAGCTCATCTCGTTCGTCATGTCGCTGAAGGACATTGGCCTGCACGACATCAAGTTCGTCACTCTGCCCTGGCGCTATGAGGGCGCGCGCGTGGCCATCGTCCAGCCGGACGCCGAACAGCTGTGGGCCGCGCTCAAGGCCGACCGCATCCTCGACGACTCGGATTCCGGCAACGGCACGAGCACGGCTCCAGGCCTCGCACGCGACTGGCCGAGCCCCGCGGACGCAGCCACCGGAGATGGCATCGAGGTCTCCGTCTACAACGGCACCACTGTCTCCGGACTGGCGCACCGCGCCGCCACGACCCTCACCGAACAGGGCTTCACCGTCACCGACATCACGAACGCGGGCAGCCAGGACCATGCCACCACCCTGATCCAGTACGGTCCGGGTCTGCGTGCTGAGGCGGGCACGGTGGCCAGGCTCTTCCCCGACGCCCAGCTCCGATCAGCCGACGCCCCAAGCATCAACGTGATTCTGGGTCGCTCCTACGGCGCATCCCCCTCGCCCACGGCGCTCTCACTGCCCACCTCGGTGGCCAACGACGCCCGGTCCGCGGATGACGACCTGTGCTCTCAGCTGTCATACGGCTGAGACACGGTGTCACCCGGCGTCATGGCTTCCAGGGCGCCCGGTCCTCCGGGCGGGCGACTGCCCGGAGGACCGGCCGGGTAGCACGTAGCCGACGGCAGAGGCCCGGTGCTCGATGAACCGGCTCAACGCGTCCGAGCGGTCAAGGCGTTCCTGCACGCGTGTGAAGAGTGCGGGGTCCTGCATGTAGGCGAGAAAGAGCAACCCCTGGTCACGGGGTCCGTCATAGTACGAATACCCGCGCCGCAGCATGCGGGCGCCGCCGTCGAGCCGGGGGTTGGCCACACGCACATGGGCGTCGGCAGGGATGATGTAGCGGCCCTCCGGGGTCTTCGCGTACAGATCCACCTGATCATGTTCACGATGCGCCCCGAGTGGTGCGCCGCTGCCGAGCCGGCGTCCCATGACCGCTTCCTGCTGGGCGGGCGGAAGGGCGGAAAAGGCGTGGAGATCCATGCTGATGCGCCGATACACCAGGTAGGTGCTGCCGTCGGAATTCCAGACCCAGCGCTCGGCCTCGGCTCCGGAAGGATTCTCCGTGCCGTCCTTGAAGCCGAAAAGGTTGCGAGGCGTCTGCCCTCGGACATGCGGGGGCAGGAACCCCCTCTCCGCCCACCGACGCGCGAGCGTACCGGCGGACAGCGCGGTGAGCCGCTGCGAGAGCTTCCGCAGGTCGTCCGGAACGTCGCCGCACAGCTGCACCAGGACATCGCCGCCCCCTCGGTCGGGGTCGAGCCGGTCGCCGGGGAACGACGGGATCTCCCGGAGCCCCGCAGGGGGTGTCAGGCCGAGCTTGCGGTAGAGGGCAGGGCCCAGTGCCACCGTGCGGGTGGTGGCGACGGGGCCGTGGAAGGCTGCCCATCGGTCCAGGACCCTGCGCACGGCGACGGCCCCGGCAGAGCCGCGCTGATGCGGTGCCAGGTCGTAGGCATGGAGGAGGACGTGCAAGGGCTGGGGATCACTGATACCCCGCTGCCGGGGCGGCGCTGTACGTCCGCTGGGGCTCTTGGCGGCATCGTCTCCCGTCGCGGCCGACCGTTCCCGGGGGTGTACTCCCGCGGCGCAGCCGGCTGTGAGAAAAGCGAACGCGGCGCTCGCCGTCAGCAGAGTACGACGGGCTGGGGGAGGAGAATCGGAGGGCGTGCTGATCACCGGCACTCCAGTATGTCGCGCGGTACATGCGAGGTCGCCGACAGCCCCTTCCATGGGCACATGAGCGCATGAGGCAGGCGCGCAAGGGGGCACGAGCCGGCAAGAGGGCAAAGGAAAGCGATCATGAGCTGCTGCGGCGGGCCTCACGCTACACCTGGGTGCCATGCGATTCCTCGACACGAAACACCGTGTGCCTCGCGCCGGCGCTGCTTCGCCGGGTCTCCTGATGCTCGTCCTCGGGTTTCTCATCACCCTGCTCGGCGTGACAGCGTGCGCCTCGCTCCTGTCGGAAGACCGAATGAAAGCCGACGGTCCGCCCGCGGTCCTGCGGGTCCCCAGCCAGTTCCGGTCCATTCAGAAGGCAGTGGATTCCGCTCGATCGGGCGACATGGTACTGGTCTCTCCGGGTGTCTATCGAGAAAGCGTCACCATCAGCAAACCCAGGATCGTGTTGAGGGGAACGGATCGTTCAAAGGTGGTGATCGACGGCGAGTTCAAGCGCACCAACGGAATCACCGTCACGGGAGCGGCCTCCGTCGTCGAGAACCTGACCGTCCGCAACCACCTCGCCAATGGGCTGCTGTTCACGGGCGTCACCGACAAGGCGCTGCAGGGCGCCGGTGCCGGCGGCGCGGACTACAACCCCCTGGACACCATCAAGTACCCCGCGCTGCGGGGCTTTCGCGCCTCGTACGTGACGGCGTACAACAACGCTCTCTACGGCATCTACGCCTTCGACGCCCGTGACGGAGTGATCGAGCGCTCCTACGGTTCGGGGCAGGCTGACTCGGGCATCTACGTCGGTCAATGCGATCCCTGCAACACGGTCGTGCGGCACAATCTGACCGAGCACAACGCGGTGGGTGTCGAGGTCACGAATGCCTCGAAGGGCCTGTACCTGCTCGGCAACACCATCCGCCGCAATCGGGTGGGGCTGACGGTGCTCTCCAACAACCTGGAGGCGCTGGGTCCTCAGCACAATGCCGTCTTCGTGGGCAATACGATCAGCGAGAACAACGACGATCAGAGTCCCGAGCAGGCTGACGGGGGTTTCGGCATCGGAGTGGGTATCGGCGGCGGTACGCACAACCGCTTCGAACGCAACCGGGTCGAGGGCAACGACGTGAGCGGATTCGTCCTGCAGGACGTCCAGGGATATCCGGCCGTCGGCAACCAGATCAAGGGCAATGCCTTGGACAAAAACCGTCTCGGCCTGGTCTCCATGACGAAGCGCACCGAATACAACTGCTATAGCGGCAACGGCCACGCGCCCACCAGCCCCGACCGGCTGCCCCACGTCCTGACAACCTGTCCAGGACGAGACATCGCCATGGCCACTCCCGGTCGTCTGCCCGCCATCGACCGGGTTCCGCCCGGTGTCTCCTTTCGCGACATTCCGGCGCCGCCCGCTCAGCCCGGCATGACCAACGCCATGCGTGCCCCCGCCCGTCCGGCGCTCCACTTGCCGGGCAAGGTGGACCTGACGGCGTACCGTTTGCCGAAGCCGCGCCGCTGAAGGACCTGGGGAGGGTGGTTTCCTGACTGCCATTCCTTCCCGTCCCCCTCATCGGCCATCAGCCGGCGGGGAGGAGTGGTTTCCTGGCTCCCATTCCTCCCCGCCCCCCTCATCGGCCATCAGCCGGCGGGGTGTGACCGTTCCTGCCAGGGCTTGGCCGGCACCTTCGCATGGGGCTCATGCCCGAGGAAGTCGACGGTGATCGGCCGTTGCATCCCCGCGTCCTTGATCTCCATGCGGCCCAGGTTGCCGTCCTCGTCAACCCAATACGTCAGCGGGGAAGTCGAAGGAAGGCGCCGCCGCGGCGCGCTGGTCTTGCCGGCGGGCTGCGGCCGTGGCCGCGGTCCCGAGAAACGCGTGTACGACTTGCCGCGCAACGTGCTCTCCCCCAGCCGCCGGGCGCCGAACTGGGCCAGCAGTTGGGCGTTGTCGGGCCGGTCCTGCCCCAGCGCCACCACCACATGCAGCGCGGTGTCCAGGGGGTACGCCGCATAGGCCCGTGGTGACCAGCCCCGGTTCCGGACCTTCTCGGCGGCTCGTACGATCTGTGAAGCCTTCGACGACGGGGATGTTCCACCCGACCCGAGGGCGATGGCCAGACCGCTGCTGTCCCAGGCGACCAGCCCCTTTTCCTGCTTCTGCGCCGTCACCCCGGCCACAAAGGTCCCGATGGCGCGGTGGGTTCGATAGTCGATCAGCCCGCGAACCGAGTAGGAGTCCGTACCATCGTCGATCTTCACGGTGACTGTCTCCGGACTGGCCTCAAAGGCGTTGAACCGCACCAGGGCCAGCCGCTGGGCCTCGGCGGCGGTGAGGGGCCGTGAAGGGACGTGGTCACCTTCACCGCCGGTGCCAGTACCGGTGCCGGCCAGCGCCAGTGCGGAGCAGGACAGCCCGACGCCGAGGGCCATGGCCGAGATTCTCAGGCGTGAACCTCGCGTCAGCCGCTGTAAGGGGCGGGCAGGGAACGGGAAGCGCATAGGTGACCTTTCGCGGGAGACAGGAACTGACAGAGGCGGCCACGGCTGTCCGGCCGTGAGCTGTCTATGACAGATACGCCGTCCCAAATCAACGATCCCGCGCCGATGGAGACGATGATGTTCGGCATCGGGCTGGGAAACGCTGGATCGGCGTCCCCACCGAATGCCACAAAGCCTCCGTCACCGGCCACCGCATTCATGACGATGCGGCCCCGCCTCACCGGCTCGCTCCGCTCACGCTCCTCCGACAAGCGTGGAGAGGCAATGGTCGATGGCCGGAGCGATCTCTTCCTGCCCGGCCGCGACGGCAGCGTACGTACGAAGCAGGAAACCGCGCAGAACTTGCGTGTCGAACTGGACCAACGCCATGCCACCCCGTCCGTAGAACTCAATCATCGTCCAGAGCCGACCACACGGCCAGACCCGGACGTCTCCCTCTCCGACCGGATGCGTCAGGCCCTCCCACAGCAGGCCCCGGGAGTATGTCCAGGTGATGTCCACCCCCTCAAGGCAGATCTCTGCGGAAAAGGCCATGTGGATGGCCAACGGGTCCCCGGAGGTGTAGCGCAGCACCGCGGGTGCGGGTAACTGCTGTTCCTCCGAGGTGATCAGACGGGCGTGAAGCGGCTGCTCGAGAGTGATGTCCATGGTCGTTCTCCGCTGTGTGGCCGGGCCGGCCCAATGGCCGACGTGCTCCAACGCCCACAAAAAAGCACTCCCCCCTTACCGGAGGCCCGAAACTGATTGACGTCACGGGTGACACCAGCTGCAACTCGCCCATGGGCCCTGGAAACAGGATGCCCTGCCGTCGACGCCGGCCCAAGCACTGACGCCCGAGGTATTTACCGACTTACCGAAGAAAGTCCCATCCGCCGGCGAACGTGGCGCCGGGGAAGTGCCGCGCAACTCCCATGAGCCCCGCCGCTCCCTGTCGTCCCATCTGCCCCTTGACCACGGTCTTTGAGCACCTGGCAGTCGTCACGGTGCGTCGAGGTGTTCATCTCCCACGCTCATCCGCGCCCGTGTCGGTAAACGTCAAGAGTGAATTCTGCGAACGCTGAGGATCCATCGGTTTCTTCAGCCCTTGTCTGTCGTTTACAGTCCGCAGGCCATCATGCGAGACCTCATACCCCCTCGCTCGTCCTTCTGCGCCTCCTTTGACGCCGGACCACACGCGTCGGGCACGGCCTGTCCATCGGTATGGGGTCCTGACTCATGTGCGGGACCGAGGCCGTTTCGCCTTCTTCGAGTAGGAAGACAACGAGAGTGAGACAAACACTGCGCAGGCGCGTGGTCATGGCCGCCGCCGCGACAAGCGTTCTGGTGTGCGGCTCCGAGGCGTACGCCGCCTCCGAAGTGCAAGGGATTACCCTGGACTTGCCCGATGTGCTGTCGGGCAACACGCTGGAGCTGCCGTCGGACCTGCCGGTGAACGTCTGCGACAACGCGGTCGCGGTCCACCAGGCTGCTTCCCCCAGGGGTTGCGCGCACAGGTCCACCAGTTCGGCCCCGGCCGGTGAGAAACCCAGTACTGACGGCGCCACCACACACCGGACCGAGGAGCACGTCCCGGTCGCCTCGCCGCATCGCACACCGGTCGCGTCCACGCCGGCGGAGCCGCCCAGTCAACGCCCCACGACCACGACGGGATCAGGCCCTGACACTCCGGCCGCGCCGACACCCACTGTGCCGTCGAGTCGCACTGCGGCCCCGGCGACGGCACCGCGACCCGCGCGGAGCGGCTCCTCCCTGCCGCCGTCGCCTCGCACGCCCGCCAGTTCCACCGCTCCCCTCGCCTCGTTGCCTTTGGCGCCCGCCCTTTCCGAGGTGAAGATCCCCTCTACACCTCTTGTGGCGGCAGACTCGCCGGCGGCGGGAACTCCCCAAGGACCGACATCCTCCGCCCTGCTCACGCACACACTGCCCGCGGTACAACTGCCGTCGGCGCCCCTGCCTCCGCCCCTCTCAGCGTCCACACCCGATGCCCGGGGCTCACAGGCCGCACCGCGGATGGCACCCCCCAAAAGGGCAACGCACCCACTATCCCCGGCGACCGTCCTTCCGTCGGCCGTGGACGTGGAGCCGGTGGGCCACATCGCCACCCCGATCACCCCGTCCTTCCCACCGCCGCCCGACCACAGCACCACGCCCGCGTCATCCCAGCCGACGTATCCCGGCCCCAAGACGCCAGCGGCCACCCCTCCCGCACCGATGTCCCCGCTCGCGTCGGTACAAGCCAGTGCACCCGAACCGGTGCGGCAGAGTCACTTCGCCTCACCGGTCGCGACGGTCTCAGTAACCGCGCCTCGCACCTACGCGAGGCAGACGTCGCATCAGGTCACCGCCGCGCCGACCGCGCCATTGACGCCAGGTCACGCCCCCGCCGCTCAGGCCGTCGTGGCTCCCATCCTCCCCGCGACACCGATCGCCCCCGTGGCGTCACACCGCAGGCCGTCGGCCCAGGCGCCGGCCACTCCCCCGACCCATACCGTCGGCATGGCAAGCACGGGGACGGAAATCCTGGTCTCTGGCTCCGCCATCACCGCCGCCCTGTTGACCGGCGGAGTCATTCTCTACCGACGCGGCAGATCTGCGGCCCGTAGGTGACGGAGTGAGGGCAGCGGCCACCGGAGTCAGCCGATCGGTATTCGGTGGCCGCCGCCAGCGGCTCCTACTGTGTGAGGGAGCCCCTCTGAACCGGGGACCGGTGCTGAGTCCTTGCTGCGGCGCCGGCATGAGCGACAAAGGGTTCAGGGGTGTACGAGAATTCACCGAATCGGCCGCCGAGCGGAAGAGCCTCACCCGCAGCCATTGCCAAGGCAATTTCCGTGATCCGTTCACTGGCTTTTCCATCGCCGAACGGACAGGGGCGGTTGAGCAGAACACGTGTCAGTTCAGTCTTCGCCAGAATCCTGGCGATCTCTTCCGAGATCTCATGCCGATAGCGCACCCGAACAGCAAATCCGGATGCAATCGCTTCGGGTCGCTCAGTATTCTTCCGTACGACGATCAATGGCTTCTTGATGATCGTGCACTCCTCCTGAATTCCACCCGAGTCGGAAATCAACAAGCGTGCATGGCTCGCCATTGCCAGAAACGTCGAGTAATCAAGCGGAGGGACGCATCGAACACGCGAGAGTCGATCGGTCATACCAAAGGCGCGGGCACTTCCAACGGTCCTGGGATGAATAGGGAACACGACCGGCAAGGGCGCGTCGGACAGCGCATCGAGGATTTCTGCGAGACGCTCCGGGTCATCGGTGTTCTCCGGCCGGTGGACCGTTGCCAAAATGTATTCATCCTCGCGAACCTCGTACCTGCCGAGAATTTCACGCGATTCCTCGGGACCGGGCAGAGACTCACACGTGGCTTCAACGATCGTATTTCCCGTGACACGAACCGTATACAACGGAATTCCCTCAGAAACCAGGTTCGCGGCGTTCCAGGACGTGGGCGCACAGTGCACATCTGCCAGAACTGAAACAAGTCGCCTGTTAATCTCCTCCGGCATGGTGCGGTCGTTGGAACGAAGCCCCGCCTCCACATGAAGAACCGGAATCCCGCAAAAATTGGCAGCTTGTGCGCCGGCCAGGGTTGAATTCGTGTCTCCTTGTACGATCACCACTCGAGGTCTGGTGCGCCGAAAATGATCTGCGAGCTGATAAGTGGCGCTCGAGACCTGGACGCTGCGGTGTGATCCGCTGATCCCACTGAGCAATAAATCCGGCGCCGGCAACTTGAACGTACGAAAGAAACTCTCGGAGAGCTCGTCGTCATAGTGCTGCCCCGTGTAAAGGATAGAGGCACGGGGCCCTAAGCTCCGGATCACTCCTGCCAGTTTGATGATTTCTGGACGCGTGCCCAGGACCACGGCGACATCGCTTTCTTCGTTCATCAATGATCAGCTCCACTATTGCTTGGGACAGTTGACGGTTGACGTGACCCACTACGCCTGCAGCACAGTTCAGGCACGGAACAGTTGGTTCAACTCGTTGATCTCCTTGTAGAGATTTCCACATGTATTGCAGTCCTTGACATGTTCCATCACCTCCTCCGTTGCGCATCCGCCGAGTCGCCCGCGCGAGAAAGCGGCAAGCCGGGTCACGTAATATGAACATTGAGTGGCATGGCGCTTCTGATCCAGATGAACGGTTAAATACGCCTGCCGTAACCCTTCTTTTGCCCGGTAGGCCAGGGCCGCGACACTGTTTGCACTGACGCCCATCATGTTCGCAATAGCAGCAGGCTGCTGTGATTGCACAATGGTGCACCACAAAACCGTTTTCCAACGCTCGGACAGCGACGAGAGTGCCTCTATCACCAGCCCGTGCTCATAATTCTTGAGGGCCTCAATGCCAGCGGAATCCGCACACTCCACTTCATAGAGGCTGACGTCGGGCACATATACCTGCCGGCCTGTGCTTCTCCCCCACTCCGCTACCACGTTGCGCAAAACTTTCAAAAGATAACTTCGAAAAGAACTGGACGGGCCTCCGCCTGCCCTCAGGGCTTGCAGTACACGCGAAAAAGCTTCGGCGACGAAATCCTGCACAGTGTGGGCATCATCCGCATACATCGATGCTAATCGGGTTGCAGCATTCCGGTGGCGCATGAAAAGTACACCAAAAGCTTCGGTGTCACCTTCACGCACTGATTGAGCCAATTCCTGATCGCTGGACTCCATGGTTTGCGGATCGGCAGCAGTACGGCCGGAACGTCCAACCTGCGTCGTACTGTGTCTAGCTGAATATGACATGACGGCTCCTGAATGAGAACTCGCCGCGAGCGAAACTGATGGCCGGCCTCGGCCGCATGGGATACAGGCGCGCAATACGCGATGAATCTCAAGATCTCAGACACCGCAGAGAGTAAGACGAGAGTCTGAGCCGCCAGAACCGCTGTCGCCGACTATCCTTCGTAGTCTTCTATGCGCAATATTCCAGCCGCTGTACCAGGCCACGTCTGGCGACCGAGGCTCGAAAGTGACTCTTAAAGGAGGTCTGGAGAGGCTGAACGAATCCGTCCCAGTCACGGGTCATATGGAAGGCGCGCCCATACTCCCGTTCCGGAGCAACGCACCAGCCACTGCTGGAAGAGCCATGAATTTTAAGCTCTCTCGGACGACGGCTACAAGCACCGCACAAACCGGTAAGGAAGGGGCCTCCGATCCAGGACATCAATGTATTGGCTCCCGTGATCTCAGCAGCGGATTGCCACCCCTTTATAGGTCCTCCACCTCTTCTTGACGTCACTCCACGCCGGGCGTACGGCGGAAGATGCCACCTCATGGAGCACCGATGACGGCCTCATGCTCCGACAACCCTCCTGTCGGATGAGGATGTGGCACTCGATCTGGAACCCGTGCTGCGCACTGTCGCTACGCCGCGGCGCCAACTCGTTTGGTTCGTGCAACGTCATGCATCGGCGCTGAGCCCCTCTCTTCGATATGAAAGGCATCCCATCGCGGGACTCGCCGCCTTCCATACCTTGGCCAGTGCCCGAAGCTCACCGGTGAAACGAACGGACTGCGCACATGCAGGGGGAACTCTTGGCTCATGAATCCACTGCGTCCAGTACGCCGCGCATGCTCTATCGCCGTTGCGGCTACAGCGGTCTTCATGTCTCGGCCATCTCTCTGTGCCTTGCTCTCAACGCCGGTCATAGGCGCCACCCCAGCCTCCGGAAGACCATGCGGCGCCGGGCTTTCGAGCGGGGCGTCACTCATTTCGACCTACCGGCGACCTGGGTCGGACGTGGAGCAGTGCCCAGCAGGCGAATGGGTGATGCGCTGGCCGGCTTGCGCCACCGTCGCGATGATGTCGTCCTGGCCGCGCATGCCGGATTCAGAAGTCGCCAGGGACAGTCGCTCGGTTTCGGGTCCCGCAAGCAACTGCTGTCAACGCTGGACTCTGTGCTGCGCGGACTCTCGCTGGAGTATGTCGACATCCTCTATTCGGATCGCTTCGACCCGGGAACCCCCCTCGAGGAAACCATGAGTGCCCTGGTTTCGGCAGTGCATCAAGGCAAGGCTTTCTACATCGGGCTGGCAGGGTACGCGCCGACTATGGCACGGCGAGCCGTCGAGATGCTGTATGAACTGGGCTGTCCTCCCGTCGTATGCCAGGGTTCGTTTTCATTACTCAATCCATGGGCAGAAGAAGCTCTCCTGGATGTGCTGGATTCCCATCAAGTCAGCTTTGTCGCCGACAACCCTCTGGCCAATGGTCTACTCAACACAGAAATGGTTCTGGACTTCGGCCGCAGCCGCGATTCGTTGGTGTGGCCCATGAGGGAGAACACGGATTTCGGCCTGTTGAAGGCAACTGCGGCGGGCCGGGGCCAGACTCTCTCCCAGTTGGCTCTCAGCTGGGTGCTGCGGGACCGCCGCGTCTCATCGGCCATCATCAATCCCGAATCCCCCGCCCAGCTGGATGAATTGTGTGCCGCGGTTGATCAAACATCCTTCACCGAGGCGGAACTCGAAGCGATCACTGCGGCCATCGGCTCCGCTCGGTAGGGAATTCTTCCGCTTGCCATTCAGTCGCGGACATCCAGTCACGCCGGTTTCCTATTATCCGAATTATCGTCAATTTTAGCTCAACTCGCTGCCGTACCGGGCGGTACAGCGTTGAAGGACTACGATGACCCACGCACGACCTGCCTACTCCGTGAGTGTCAGGGGGGTGACCCTGAGTCTTGATCTTCGCGTACTTCTTCTACTGAATGAACGCGACGAGTGGGAGCTTCCTGGAGGGCGCCTTGAACTGGGTGAAACGCCTGAGCAGTGTGTTGTGCGCGAAATCGCCGAAGAATCAGGATGGCAGACCATGGCCGGCCCCCTGCTGGACGTCTGGTCCTCTGAAGTGCGGCCTGGCCGGAGTGTTCTGACTGTCACGTATGGATGCCCCCTGCTGACACCACTTGCCGAACCCGTCCTGAGCGAGGAACACCAGCAGTTTGGGCTGTTCAGCCCGCATGAACTGCACCGACTACGATTGCCCGAGGGATATAAGAAATCGATCGCCGCATGGCTCAAGGCTCCGCCGGGAACTCGCTTCGGCGGCGGGCAGGTGATCTCTGTGTGGGGTCGTACCGCCTCTCAGTACGAAGGGAGGCAAATCTCCCCGGCAATACTACATTGATTCACGGATGAACCCGGATGCTTTTCTTTCTCCCAGGAAGAGACGGTCACCCACATGAAATATCTCCTTATGGCTATCCTGGTCTCCTGGTCTTTCTTCCTGGCTGTATTCTGCGCCTATTTCAGTCTCGTCTATGTCGTTGCCACGGCACGCGGTAAAGGGAGACTGGAAAAGCATCGGGGCATGCAGAATCCGCGGCCTTCGCCAAGGTCGCCCCGACAGACCGCATGCCCCTACACCGTGACTGTGCCCCGGCAACGGGACAGAACTTCGTGTGGTGGGCCGTGATTCGATGAACGTTCCTGCCGCTCCTCTCAGATGACCGCTCCAGGGCCGCTTCGCGGGGCACGCACCATGCGCACGTGTCGAACCGGGGAGCGGCCAGCAAGAGCCGCTGACCCCGTGACCCCGGATGTCCGGTGCCCCGCTGAAGCGCCTGACTGGGGCGTTGCTGTTACGCCGTCGTACGCCGGCGGCGACGGAGAGCCACACCACCGGCGCCGGCCATGGCAGCGGCTGCCGCTCCGATGGCCGGATCCATGACGGGTACCGCCAGGATGTTCGTGTTGAGCGAAGAAACGTTGTTGTCAGTGTTCGGGTCGGGTTCAACGCCGTCTACGGTGACGGTGTTCGTCATCCGGAAGCCCTGGGGGCCGGCGGTGCCCGTCACGTAGACAATGGCGCTGGAATTCGCTGCGAGGCTGCCGCCCTGGCACATGATGGTGCCGCCGTTCGATCCACAACTGGCATCGGAGCTGGAGACGCTCGCGTTCAGTAGCCCTGTCGGAATCTGGTCGGTGAGCGTCCAACCGGTGGACGCGTCGGGACCATAGTTGGTGACGACGATCTCGTATCTGACGGCATCTCCCGCGTTTTCCAACGCCGGGCCGGCTTTGGCGACGGACAGGTCGACACCTCCCGCGGCCGCGACGGCTTGCGGACCCAGCAGCCCCAACGCGCCCGCCGCACCGCCCACCGTGAGCATGATGCCAAGCATCCGCCTTGAGTGCTTCTTCATATGTCTTACTCACCTATCGGGTTGAAGGGGGCCCTTCCCTGCTTACGCGGAAGGGGTTTGCGTATAAGATCCCCGCGCTTCCGCGCCATGACGGCCGGCCATCCAGACAGGTGACCGCTCTTGGTGTGTGCTCGACACCAGGCGGCTCCGGCTCTTCCCGACCCCCTTGGCGTCTCGGGCGTCCTTCGCCTCCCTCGCCCTGAGCCGGCAACGGCCCGTGACCGTCGGCGAGCACCCACGAGAGTGCGCCGATCTGCTTACGTACACGGCGCCACGGCCGCGCATATCAGCGGGCGATCACCCAATGTGATATTCGTGAGGCGGTTGTCCCGGATTCCCTCTCTTGATCAAGTACAAGAGAGGCCGATGGCTGCCTTTCTCATCCGGTGAAAGGCAGTCCGGCTTCTCGGAGGTCAAATCGATGAGCAGCATGTCCTCGACTTGCGTCCGCCCGGAAACGCACAGAAGAATCCTTTCGCATACGGAAGAGCGGGCCCGAGTCCTTCACGTCGTCGACCCTCTCGACGACAACATCTCGTGTGCACTGAGCGAATACCTCGCGGCGACTCCGCAACTGGAGCACTGGCTACTGGTCGGATGGGAATCCTGTACTCCATTAAGGCTTTCGTCGGGCTCACACCCGGCTGAAATCATGTCCTTACCCAGCGGCCATCGGTCCCGCTTGCACGCCATTGTCGACTGTTACAACACCGTCAATCCCACATGGGTTCACGCGCACTCCTTCAGTGCCGGAGCATATGTCCGACTGGCGCTCAGTATTCCCACCGATCGCATCATTTACAGCCCACACTCCTATGCGTTCGAGCGTCGGGACCTCGCCAAGATGGCACGACTCCTCAATGTCGCGTGGGAATACGTCATGGCCCCGCGATCCAGCGCGGTCGCCGTATGCAATCCTCGTGAGGCGCACCTTGCGGCTCGCCTGCATCGCACGGGAAAGATTGTCCGGGTTCCGCACCTGCCCCGCAGTGACGCACGCAAGCCGCCGGAACTTCCATCTCATTCGTCCACAGGGCCCACAGCGGTAGCCATGGGTCCGTTGAACCCGCAGCGGGATCCGAGTTTCTTCGAGGCCGTGGTAACCGCGGCCGAGTCAGATATCTCGTGGATCTGGATCGGTGACGGCGAACCTCGTTACAAACGTCTCCTTGAAAAGGCGGGAGTTTGCGTGACGGGACGACTCCCCCGGAGCAACAGGCTCCGGCTACTGCGAACGGCTGATGTCTATGTGCATACCGCGGCATGGGAGGGCAGTTACGACACGCTGATGCAGGCTGCGGCGGCAGGCCTCCCTATCGCGGCACGTGCGATCCCCGCGCTCAAAGCCCTCCGGCTTCCCGGTCTGGCACCGACTCCACGGGCTCTGGCCGCTACGGTCCAGCGCATCCTCGCGTCTCCCGAAGACCGCCGCCTCCATTCCGAGAGCTCCAGTCGTGTGCTCCGTGCCTACACCTGCGAGACACAGGCGGCGAGGCTGCGTGAGCTCTATGCCTCGGGATGACGAAGAATTGAAAGGTGCCCCTCACCTGGAAGGGAAGGCGGGCAAGGGGCACCTGGCCAGTAGGCTGCATACGCATCAGAGACGATGTCGTTTCATCTGAGCCATGCATGCGAAAAACGGTGCCTTCGGCACGTTCTCAGGCCACGGTGAAATGGACGGTTCTCACCTGTGATCAATAGAGGAGTACCCTAGCAGATCTTCCCGGACGTCCACTCGGCGCAAAACCGTGATGGTCGCGCATGAAGAGCCGAGACACGACCGATCACCATCCAATATTACTGACGCTATTTCGTGGATTATTCCGAAGGGGCGATAGATGCTGTCCAAAGTAGGCTCATTCCTCGGAGCAGTAGGCCTCCTGAGCTCATCAATGATGCCTGCTTCCGGGAATCGGGAATTTCATGACGCGACGACCACTGCTTTTTTGAAGGAAACCCTGCATGCAGTGAACACGGTGCGGATCAGACATCACTCTGCTCCGGTGAGACTCGATGACGATCTCACCAGATATGCGAAGTCGAGGGTCCGGTCAGTCTCCAAGGGGCACCGGTTGAGCAAGGGACATCGGGGTTTGCGCACGCGGACGGGCGAAGTCCTCTACTGGGGCAGCGGTGCTAGCAAGCATTCCGGCGCTACTGATGCGCGGTATGCTGTCGCCCAGTGGTATTCCGAAGGCGCACACTACAATTTCGATTCACCTGGTTTCAGCCCCTGGACCGGTCACTTCACGCAATTGGTGTGGAAGAAGAGCAGACGCATCGGGGCCGCACGGGCAGTGGGCGGAAGACCCGGCCACTACGAGACATACATCGCGGTCGAATTCGAAAATCCAGGCAACATTGCAGGAAAGTTCAGACAGAACGTCTTTCCCCCTTCGGGTCACAGTCACTGGCCGTTCCACCACTGACGTCGGACTCGCTGTCCTGCGGCCGCTGCCCCGCATACCCCCTGCTGCCGACGACCGGGAACACCGGAACAACGGGAACACCGCAGATGAAACGGGCGGCCAGAGCGCGGCCACGCTCCCAGCCTGCGCCGATTGTCCAGGAACACGGCCTCTGGCCGGGCTGCGTCCAGTCCGGTCAGCGGCCGCCGTGGAGCCGCACATCGCATAACGGCACCGAATTCGTGCTCATGACGTCATCATTCGTCCCGGTGCACCTCCTTTCGTGCGAGAGGCGTCCGGGCAGCGGACGTCGCTGCGCAGAAAGGCCTGAGAGTGCACCCGAATCCGACATCTCGTCGCCCCGGGCCGCTGATGAGCGCGCACCCTGCAGACGGTCAGCCACCGGAGCCGACCCTCGGTCTCGGAATCCCAGGACCATCTCAGCCGCCCTACCTCCGGTTCGCGCTCGCGGCCGCTCTGTTCCTCACCGCCGGCTTGCTCTTCGGATTCAACGAGTGGTTCCGCTCGGCCGAAGCCGCAGCGGGCGTGCACGTCATCGGGTTGGTCACCACGGGAACCACCCTCCTGGACTGGGACGAGGCCGTGACCTTCTTCGGTCTCGGCACTCCGCACGCGATGGGACTACGGATCACGGCGGGATGCAGTTCGGCGATGCTGATCATTCCGCTTCTCCTGGTGGGCGCCGGCTTCATGCTCAGCCGCCGCTCCACCGTCCCGCGCATTCTCGCGGGGACAGGCATCGGGGCCATCCTGCTCGTCATCACGAACCAGGTGCGGATCGGTCTGATCGCATCGTTCTCCCAGAAGTGGGGATCGGAGGGCTTCGGCTGGGCGCACACCGTGGTCGGCTCCCTCCTCAGTCTGGTGGGTGTTGCCGCTTCCGTGACCGCCCTGCTCCTGGTCGCGATGCGACGGCGCAAGCCGAGTGGCCGGCTGGAGGGAGCGCCGCTGTGAACCAGTTCCAGGAGAGCGCCTTCGTCGGCCTGTCGATGGCACTCGCACTCGTCATCAGCGGGAGCTTCACCGTCTACGTGATCTTGCTGGTCATCTCATATCTGCGTGCCACACCGCAGCCATCGGGCGATGCGAGGGACTTCCTGTGGCACTTCTTCATCCCGTGCAGGGACGAGGAGAGCGTCATCGGTGAGACGCTCGACTATCTGCGGGAGCATTTCCCCGATGTGCACCTGTGGGTCATCGACGACGACTCCGAGGACGAGACCGCGGCCATCGTCCAGGAGCACGCCGCGCGTTCGCGCCACGTGCACCTGGTGCCACGCCGCCGGCCGTATGCCCGGACAGGCAAGAGCCATGCGCTGAACGCCGCCTACCAGAGGCTCGACGACTGGCTGCCTGAGGATGTGGACCGCACCACCGTCGTGGTGGCCATCTTTGACGCGGATGCGCGGCCGTCGACCAACGTGCTGGATGTGTGCGCGGGGCCGCGTCTGTTCGGTGACGCGAAGACGGGCGCGGTGCAGATCGAGGTCCGCATGGTCAACCGGAACATCCGCAAGCCGCTGCCGAACGGGACGCAGCTGCAGAACTGGTTCGGCCGCACCCTCGTCCGGCTGCAGGACATCGAGTTCCGGGCCGCGATCTCCGCGATCCAGATGTCCCGTCGGACCACCAAGAGCGTCTGCATGGGGGGCAACGGCCAGCTGAGCCGGATGAGTGCGCTGGACCAGCTGGCCCGGCAGGACCGTGAACCCTGGCGCGGCTCGCTGCTGGAGGACTTCGAGCTCGGCCTGCACATCATGCTGGCGGGCTACCGCACCGGATACGCCACCGAGGCCTGGGTGGACCAGGAGGCGTTGTACAGCCTCCCCCGCTTCATGACGCAGCGGACCCGCTGGTGCCAGGGAACTATGCAGTGCATGCGCTATCTGCCCAAGGCCTGGCGCTCGCCGCACCTGTCCAACGCGGGGGTCATCGAGATCTCGTACTACCTGATCCAGCCGTGGCTCTGGCTGGTGGGAACGGTGATCTATCCACTGCCCATCCTCATCTTCCTGAACAACCTGGTTCTGTATCCCGACCCGACGGTGACATTCCTGCAGACCGGCGGTGCCGTCGAGTTCTCGCTCTACCTTGTCTTCGGCATCGCCCAGTTCGCGGTCTGGGGCGTTCTCTACCACCAGCGCTGTGAACCCTCGCTGGCGCTGCACCGGTGCATCGGCTGGGGCGTCGCCTACGCCGTGATGATCTATCTCTTCTATGTCGTCGCCTGGCGTGCGTTCGGACGGTTGGTGATCGGGCGTGCCGGCTGGGCCAAGACCCGCCGCAACGACGAGGCTCTCGTCCTCGGTCAGCCGGTCGCCAGCGAAGCCTGACACGCCCTCGACCACATCCCCTTCCGAGACGGCACATGATGATGCATAAGCGCAAATACCCTGTTCTGCTGGGTGCTGCCGGGCTCACACTGCTGACCGGCTGCACGGCCCCCCACTCGGCGCCGGCCGCCGTGCCGACCGTCATGCAGGTCGTAGGGACCTGCCACACCTTTCGCACGCAGCAGGAGATGGTGCAGCCCAGCGATATCGCGCCACCGGTTCCGTGCGGCCGGCCGCACCGGACCGAGACCTACCGGGTGCTGTCCTTCGAGGGCGCGATCGCCGCGCACGGGAAGCGGCCCGACCCGGAACAGATGGCGGCATACGCGCAGGAACGCTGCGACGACGCCAAGGTGATCAAGCAGTATCTGGGAGCCGGGCCGCGCGACACCGTCGCGTTCACAGTCTGGCCGCGCGTCCCGACCCGGGCGGAATGGGCCATGGGCGTGCGCACCCTTCGCTGCGACCTGGTGCCCCCGGTCAGGGAAGCCAAGAACGGGCCCCTTGTGTCCTTTCCCGCGCGCGATGTGATGAAGAAGCCCCAGTCTTCGGCCGTCCGCCAATGCGAACGCGGCAGCACCGTCGTGACCTGCGATCACCCGCATGACCGCGAGGAGGTGGCCGTATGGCTCAACCTCGATGGCGCATTACGTTTCGAGGAAGCCGAGACAACGGCGACCAAGCAGTGCGGGCCCTTCGTGGAGGAGTTCCTCCGGACGAAGCTGAGCCGTGTACCGACTCTCACGGTCAAGGCCAGGACGCCGAGCAGTGACGAATGGGCGAAGGGTGTCAGGACGGTGAAGTGCGGTGTCGGTCCGGCCAATCCGGCAGCGACCATCGTCGGCACCCTCAGCGGGAGTGCGAAGGGACGGGTATGACCACCACGACGTACGACGCGCGCGCGGCCCTGGAAAGAGCCTCCGCACGCCTTCGATCATCAGTCCGTGAGCCCAGCCGTCGCGGGGTGAGAACAGCGGCCATCGTCGCCGGGTTCGTCTGGACGGTCGTGATGCTGCTGCGCTTGCTGCTGGGCGGGGTGGTCGGGATGGGGGACGACGGAGACGGCACCCGGCTGCTCTGCGAGTTCGGCGTGGTGAGCAACCATCCCTGGAGCGCTGAGCCTTCGGCCCACGTCTATCCGACCTATGTGTCCCATACCTGGTACGGGGAGACGTGCGGTGCGCTTTTCTCAGGCGAACCGTATTACTCCTCACAGCAACTCGTCGTGGGTCTCGCCAAGGCCCTGACACCCGTGCTGGGTCTGCCCGGCGCACTGGATCTGCGAGCGATCGGGCTGCTGCTCGCGCTGGCCTTCGGCGCCATCATCGCCCTGCTGGTCGTGCTCTTGCCGGGGCCCCTGTGGTTGCGGCTCGTGGTAACCGGCTGCTTCGGCCTGGTCATGTGCGATTCGGCCTTCGCGGACTTCTTCATCTCGCCCTACAGTGAGGCGGCCGGATTTATCGGCCTTCTGCTCCTGTGCCCGTCGCTCCTCCTGCTGTGGCGGCGCACGACCGCGTCGGTCGGCGGCATCGTTCTGACCACGGCCGCCGCGCTCTTCACCATGACGGCCAAGCCCCAGCTGCTGTCGCTGCTGCCCGTGACACTGCTGGCACTGCTGTGGCGTCCCAGTGTGCGGCAGAAGGGTGAGAGGCATTCCGTCTCCCCCGGCGCAAGCCGCCAGCAACGGTTCACGCGGTGGTTGGCCGTGCGCTGGCCCGCCCTGATCGCTTGTGTCCTGGTGTGCGGAGTCGCCGGTGGGTTCGCCGCGGCGCAGTCCAAACGTCTCAATCAACTCGTCTGGTACGACGCCGTGTTCACAGAGATGCTGCCGAACAGCATGGATCCGCTGGCGGACCTTCAGGCCCTGGGTGCCGACCAGCGGCTCATCTCCGCCATGAACACCACGATGATTTCGGGGCGGTCCGCGGCCAGGACTCCGTTCTGGGACGATTACAAGCAGCACGTCTCGCCTGCCAGAATCGAGCTGCACTACCTGGAGAACCCCAGCCGGGTGGTCGCCATGGGGTCGCGCGGTGTCCAGGGGATGAGCCGGCTGACTCTGCACCATCTCGGCTCGTATCCGGCGAACTCCGGGCATCCGCAGTACGCGAAAGAGCGGCGGATCGCGGTGGTCACCGACATCTTCGAATGGCTCCGGGATGTGCCGGCCCTCATTCCCCTGCTCTGGCTCGTCACGATCGCGCTGGGTGCCGTACTCGCCAGCCGGCCCTGGGCTCGGCAACCGGCACGGGCATTGGGACGGATGACGGTGTGCGTGGTCATCGCCTTGGTGCTGCAGTTCTGGACTGTGGTCATGACCGGGGGAGCGTCCGACCTCCACAAGCACCTGGTCTTCACGGACTTCCTCACGGCACTGTGTCTGCCGTTGGCGGCGCTCTGTTTCGTTCTGCTGTTCCGGAGGGCGTACGCGGCAGCGCCCGAGCAGGTACAGAACAACGGTTGAGACGAGTGGTGCCGGGCGACGGCTGAAAGCAGTCCCCGGCACCCTCGTTCAGTCCCCGGCACTCTCGTTCACCGGCGCCTGCTCCGGTGGTGCTTCAGCGACGAGGAGCGAAGCAGCAGGGCCCCGACCACGACCAGTCCCAGGGCCAGCAGGATGGCGATCCCCATCCGTCCCACGCCGGTCCCGGCAAGCGCGCCCCCTCCCCCCACGATGGGGCCGATGCCTCCGCCGATACCTCCGTACATGACTGACTCTCCCTCCTGACGCCACACGGTCCACGGTCCGCCCGTGACGAGCGGGAGCCCGTCGGCGCGATGCCGTTCACAAGACAGACGTTCAGCAGGTGCGGACATGACGCGCCTATGGGGCAGTTGTGCGACCAGGGGAAAACATTGAAATCGCGATGCCCCTGTGTGCATGGGCAGATGGACGGTCCGACAGAGTGACGTTCCCCCGCCACCGCATGGTCATCGAGTCATACCCGGCCGTCCCCGCCCTCTAGGCAGAACAGCTAGGAAAGCGCGCTATGAGCGGCTCGCTGCTAAACGCTGTCTGAGCGGAGGCATTGCCATGTCTGACATCAGTTCGTCCTCTGATGAGCGACAAGATTCGCAGAGTGCACGAGGCCGCGGCCGCCGGGTTCGGAAAGTCATCTTGATCGGCACAATTGTGGCCTGCACTGCTGGAGCCATCACCACCTCGGTATCGTCATTCTCTCCGCCCAAGACGAGTGCTGCTTACCCTCCCGGGTTCGGCACGCCGCACAGCACGCCATCCGCAGCCCCGCCGGAAATGGCAACGCCAGTTCCCCCTACGGTTCCTGGAAAGAAGCCCCACAACAAGGAAAAGAAACCCAAGAAGAAGCCCGATGATGCTGTTTTGGCCGCGTACTCCGCAAGCATCGCCGAGGGAGACATTCCCGCGCTGGCACTTGCGGCCTACCATCGTGCGGCTCAAGAGCAGGCGTTCCGGACGCCGGGCTGCCACCTTCCGTGGACACTGCTCGCTGCCATCGGGAAGGTGGAGTCCAATCACGCACGGGGCGGCGCCCTCACGGAGGATGGGTTCACGGCGTCACCCATCCTGGGGCCTGTGCTGAATGGAGGTTCTTTTGCCTCCCTGCACGATTCCGACCAGGGCAAGCTCGACGGCGACTCCACGTGGGACCGCGCGGTGGGACCCATGCAGTTCATTCCTCCCACCTGGAAACGCTGGGGCACCACCACCCGGTCGGCCCCCGCTGCCGATCCGAGCAACATCTTCGACGCCAGTACCTCGGCGGCCGCCTATCTGTGTGCCGGCAACCGTGACCTCAGCGACCCGCTCCAGTTGAAGCAGGCCATCCTCAGCTACAACCCCTCTCAGAAGTACCTTCAGGATGTCCTGGCGTGGGACTCGGCCTATGCCTCAGGTGATCCAGCGACGGGCGTCCTGTCCGCCGTGGACAACGGACCGCTCGTTCCGGCCGATTCACTAGGTGATCCGTCAACGCCACCTGCTTCACCGGCCGAAGCCGACAACTCCGATGCCCACAAGGGCGCGCACAAGCCGGGAGGCAAGACCTCGCACGCGGACGGCGACCAGCGCAAGACGCCGCGCAAGGCAACACCCCATGTCGCCGCGAGGATGGAGACCGCCTCTCCGCAGCGGCCGGACAAGGCCCACGATCTCTTCCCCTTGGTGCCGCCCGCCCACGACCCGACGCCGTCTCCCGAACCCAAGGTGCTGCGGCCTTCGCTGCTGGGGGGCGGCCTGCCCACGCCCTTTGCGCCGTCCGCCTCCCCTGAGGCCTCGCCACGTGGCGTCGTCGGGCAGACCACGGACCAACTCACCGGTCTGGTGCGCGGTGTGGGAAGCGCCCCCTCGGCGCTACTGCTCCCGGGCAGCACCCTCGCCGACGACGCCTGACGAATGGCCGTATGACCGCAATGGACGACTGACCCCCTGTGCTGCCGGCCGGGCCACATGCTGACTCGTGGACCGACCGGCAGGGGGTCAGGCCGTCAGCCTGAACTGATCACCGGATTCCGTATAATGGATGAGCCGTGAATGAGTGTCACCCACGCGTCCACGGCTGCCCCGTCTGCCTTCCGTAATCCCCCGTCGGGGCAGGCGGGGCTTTGCGCTGCGGCGAACCCCACTTAGCCCGCCACTGCCCATGGCCGTCGGCACCGGCCCCGTCCCCAGTGTGTCTGGCGTCGCGTCAACGAACACCGACTTGTCGACTACGGAAAGACGTCGGTCGAGATGTATTGAGCCGCAGGGCACCAGGCCGGCCCGTTGATACCGCCCAAAGGGTGGGACTCGAATGAGCGCAAAACTGAAGTGAATTCTGCTGGCCCTTCAGTCGTTTCCCGCTCCGATCGAGTGAGTCTTACGCCTGTCCGTTACTCACTCGCGGCGTATCAGTTAGCCGAGAAGGACAGCAAGGACGACCCGTACCCGGCACGCCAGCCGCCCGGCGGCCGGAGGACTCATGGGCGAGCACACCGGGACCGCGCCTTTTATCACCTTCAGAGGAGAAGATGTGGGATCCTCCGTCAGCTTTGAGGAGCTCGACCGGCTGTTCGGGGAGGAATTGCCTGCACGAACCGTGCTGTCCACCCTGATGTCACCGGGCGGTGATCACGGCGTATATCCGACGCTCATCAGGAGGGACACGAGTACCACGGTGGCGTTCGCGTGCCAGTACCACCAGGACCCGGTGAGCCCGTCCTTGCTGTCGATCCTGGGCCTCGCTTCGAGTTCGCCCGGATACACCATGATCTGCATGCCGGCCACGGTCGTGACACATTCATGAATCCGGAGGCATCCCCGGCTGTATCCGAACTGGATCCGCCCTGAGCTACCGGACGACCCCGTCGTAGACATCGAGCAAGGTGTCGACGACCGCCTCGATGGAGAACTTGTCGCGGACGAGCCGGAAGGCCGCTTCGGACGCCTCCGCGTTGGCTGAGGGATCCAGCAGTTCGAGGATGGCTTCACCGACGGCTTCGCCGTTGTCCGTGTCCGGGCGGCTGTCCGTCAGCCGTCCGGCACGGGCCGCCGCGACATCCGGAGACAGCCCGCCGGTCCGGGTCACGACGACTGGCAGGCCTACTGACATGGCTTCCAGGATCGACACGGCGAACGGTTCGACGACGGAGGGCAGGACGTAGACGTCCGACTGCCGCAACTGCTCCAGCACCTCGGTGTGACCCAGCGCCCCCACGTACTCCACCGAGTCCTGAACTCCCAGATCCCGCGCGAGGTCGAGCATCGGTCCCGCGAGTGCTCCCGTGTCGGGCCCGGCCAGCACGAAGCGTGCCTCGGGGTACTCCTTCAGCACGGTGGGGATGGCTCTGATGAAGTCTTGGGGGCGCTTGCGCTGCTGCACCCGGGCCAGATAAAGCACGGTTGGCGGACGCTCGCCGCGCGGGGGGCGCCGCTCGTTCAGCGTCACGCCGTTGACCAGGCGATGCGCGTTTTTCAGAGGGGTGCCCGGGATGACTGCTTGGACCCCGTCCCGCTCCGCATCGGTCAGATACAGCAGGCCGTCGGCCTCGCGCAGCACGCGTCGCAGCCCCAGCAAGTCGACCAGGCGGGCGACCCGCTGGTCGGTCGGGTCGATCATGCCGTGCGTCTGGAGCACGACCGGCCGACCACACCTGAGCGCCATGAGCGCGAACGGCAGTGTGATCAGGTCCCGCATGAGATGGACGTGGACGACGTCGGCCGCCTCCACCAGCCGTCGGGCGCGGGCGAGCAGCGCGAGCGATGTGATGCCGCTGACCTCGAACCGCGGCAGTACGTGCCGCGCCTGGAACATGAAGGACGGCACTCCCTCAATGGCCGAGGGGAGCGGTCCGGTGAATCCGTCGCCCAGCGTGGCGATCCGCGCGTCCACTCCGCGGGCTCTGAGGCCCTTCGAGAGATTGAGGGCCACACGGGTGGGCCCCCCGAAGTCATTGGTCGGCGTGTGTAACGTCACGACGTGCAGAACTCGCACAGTCAGTCTCCTCCCCCTGAGATGCTCCCCAGCACTCTCAGTGAATCCAGGCTCTCCCTACACTGCCCCAGGTTAGGGGAAGCGAGGGAGGACCATGACAGCCGACTTAGCGGGGGAGCCGCCGACTGGATCCGCGGCCGACGAGCCGACCGTCCCGGCGGTGGAGGCCGGGTCCGTTTCGCCACGGGCAGTGCTTTCGCGGGCCTTGGCGGTCCCGCTGGCACTGGGTCTGGTGTTCGTTCTGCCGGTGATGGTGGCCGTACAGCCGGGCCCCGGTGTGCATGACGTGGCGTACTGGCTGCAGCTCACGCTCACCTGCTATGCGGGGGCGCGACTGGTCGCGATGATCCTTACGGCGCGGCGCCGTCTGATCCAGGGGTCGTTCTGGCTGTTCGCCTATGTGGCTATGGGTGTCGCTCCGCTGGCACAGGCGGTTCTGGGCCAGACGCCTACGCCGGTGGTCGGGCCGCGTTCGGACCTGGTGCTCGCGGAGTCGCTGACGCTGTGTGGCTGTGTGGCTTTCGATGTGGGTGTTCAGCTGGCCCGCCACCGCCCGCCGGTATTCCGCAGTGCCCGCGGACCACGGCGTACCGCCTCAGTCAACCGTCGCCGGCTGTATGTGCTGGTGGCCTTCGCGTATCTCGCGAGCGCGCTGTTCGTCGTGAAGCTGGGCGGCCCCGCGGTCTTCTTCAGCAGCCGGCAGGAGATCAGCGAGGGGATCCAGGCAAGCACCGGGGGCGGTGGCCACTCCCAGATCGGCTCGGCGTTTCTCCGCGGCTTCGGGACCGTGCCCGCGCTGCTGGCGTTCCTGTTCCTGACCCGCTGGCTGGTCGCCTCCCGCCATGCACGGCGCCGCCTGCCGGTGATCGCCATGTGGGCCGGGCTGCTCGTGGTGAACGCGGTGGTCAACAACCCGGTTTCCAATCCGCGCTACTGGTTCCTGACCGTGATGTTCTCCGTCCTCTTCACCGCCTTTCCCAGAAGCCCGGTAACGTACCGGGCGGCGCTCGCCACCGGGGTCGTGGCCGCCCTTCTGCTGTTTCCGTTCATGGACCGCTTCCGCTATGACGAGGGGGGGCGGCGGCCAGTGGAGTCGGCTTCTGTCCTGGACCCGCTGGTGCGCAAGGACTATGACCAGGTCGGCATGTTCGCCAACACCATCACCTTCGCCGACTCGGGTGAGGGCCACACCTACGGCGGCCAGCTCATGGCGTCGGTGCTGTTCTTCGTCCCGCGCTCGATGTGGCAGGACAAGCCGCTCGATTCCGGCGTGCGGGTCGGTCAGTGGATGGGCATGAACAACACCAACCTGTCCTCGCCTCTGTGGGCCGAGCTCTGGCTGGACTTCGGGCCGGCGGGCATGACAGGGGGATTCTTCGCCCTGGGCTATGTCTGTGCCCGCGCCGACCGCCGCTACGGCCATCGCACGGTCGACCATCCCCAGCCGGGTCACACCCTGGCCATCGTCATCCCCCTGATCAGCGGCTACGCCTTCATCCTGCTGCGTGGCCCGCTGCTCCAGGCCTCGGGCCGCGTGGGCATCGCACTTGTGTGTCTCGCCCTGGTCACCACCTTCCGCCCGGACGAGCGAAAACTGCTCGGGTAGGCCAAGGGGAGGTCGGAAGGGGGTTCACGGACTTGATGAACCGAGGGCGGACGAGGTGACCAGAGGGGCACGCTCGCTGAGTTCCTGCCCAGTCGTAGCGTCCGCCGGCGGAGACCCGGCAACGGACGACGAACCGTACGGGAACCAATGCACCAGCCGCACCGCACGACGGACAGCGAGTACTCGTATCAGACGAAGGCGGCGGCCGGCCCGCGGTGCGGTACCCGCTGCACGCGGGCCACGGCGAGCGCGCAGGCTGGCGGGCATGATCACATCCTTTTTCTGGGCGCCGCGGGCCCCTTCCTGGCGCTATGTCACGTCCCGTACGTGCGCAGAGCAGGCGGGGCAGCTGGGGCCCGCCGGGCCGCGACCCCCTGTCCGTCCACGAGCGCCCTCGCGGGGGCGTTCTCATCGCGGACCGCGTGAACGACGGTGCCGGCGGGTTGGGAGCTGTGCCGGTCGGGTTGTCCTCGGGTAGTCCGGCCATTGGGGCGGTAGGACAGTGGCCTCCCGGCTCACCCAGGCTCCTCCTGGGTGGATCAGCTCTCTACAGACTTTGACACGACTCACGCCCTTTTGTTACGGCCAAATTGTCGGATCTTCAGTAAAAACGTCAGCCAGTCTCCACGGTCGAGATCCCCGCAGCCCTGCCGTTCGGCCACCATGTCCAGCGCCCGCCGCTCACACACGGGTGAACGCCTCCTCATATCTGGGCATCGAACCGACCGAGGCCCGTAGCCTCTGGGCGGAAACCGCTTCCCCGGCCGAGAGGACGGCCCGCGATGAGCACCCTGGTCTTCGAGAGCGACGATCTGAGTGAGACCGAGGAATTCCTCAGTCATGCCTACGGCAGGATGCGCATCAGCAGCTCCACGCCTGGGCCCAGCCACGCGACGATCCGCCGCGAAGCGACGCCCTGCGTGACGGTCGACGAGTGCGACCTGAGCTTCGACATGACCTACTCCACCAACCCGCTGCACAGGATCTGCCTGTGCCTGGTCCATGAGGGCACCGTCCGCAGCCATTCCATCGGGGACAGCATTGAGGCCTTGGGCCCCGGAGACGTGGCCTCACTGGCCTCGCCGGAGTTGCCTTCCTACGGACGGATCTGCTCCGCCCGCTACAACATCACCATGCTGGAGCCGGATCTGCTCTCCCAAGTGGCCACCAGAGCTAACAGTCGAGAGCCCCAGCCGGTCCGGCTGACCGGGCACCTGCCGCACTCCGCGGCGGCAGCCCGCCAGTTGCGGAGCACCATCCATTACCTGCGCGACCACGTTCTGGCCGAGCCCGCTGTCGCGAACCAGCCCCTGATCATCTCCACCGCGACCCAACTGCTGGCCGCGAGCGTCCTCTCCGCCTTCCCCAACACGGCGCGCACCGACCCCAGCGCATCCGATCGCAACGACGCGCACCCACGTACGCTGCGCCGGGCTCTCACCTATATGGACGACCATGTCGGCGAACCCATCACCCTTGCCGACATCGCCGGTGCCGCCCACGTCACCATCCGCTCTCTGCAATACGCCTTTCGCCGGCACCTCGACACGACTCCGCTCGCGCACCTCCGCCGGATGCGCCTCGCGTGCGCCCACCACGACCTATTGGCAGCCTCCCCTTCCAGCGGCACCACAGTCACCGACATCGCCATGCGATGGGGCTTTTTCCACGTCGGCCGCTTCGCCGCCTTGTACCGGGAAACGTACGGCTGCCCGCCGCGTCAGGACCTCCGGACATCCACGGCAGTCCGAACGTCACGCTCTCAGTCGGACGACGTACCGAAGCCAGTCGCGTTGATCTGACCGCCCCGCGCCGTGCAAGCGCCACAGCGCGGAGGCGGAGGTACACCGCAAGGTCCGTGGGGGCGCGCCCGGTTCGGTTCTCCTCCCACGGCCCCCTCGTGGACCGTGGTGACGGGGCGTTCTGTTCAGCACCCGGGAGACCGCCGCCAGCCCCGCGGTGGTCGGCGGTCTCCCAGACGAACGGCTACCGCCGCTCCTCCCGACCATGCTCCTCAGCCCGACGCTCGGCTTCCTCACGAGCCTTGCGGTCAGCCTCCTCGCGAGCCCGCCGGTCGGCTTCCTCCTTGGCCTTGCGGTCGGCTTCCTCACGAGCCTTACGGTCGGCTTCCTCCTTGGCCTTGCGGTCGGCTTCCTCACGAGCCTTACGGTCGGCTTCCTCCTTGGCCTTGCGGTCGGCTTCCTCACGAGCCTTACGGTCGGCTTCCTCCTTGGCCTTACGGTCGGCTTCCTCACGAGCCTTACGGTCCGCTTCCTCCTTGGCCTTACGGTCGGCTTCCTCACGAGCCTTACGGTCCGCTTCCTCCTTGGCCTTACGGTCGGCTTCCTCACGAGCCTTACGGTCCGCTTCCTCCTTGGCCTTACGGTCCGCCTCTTCCTTGGCCTTACGGTCCGCTTCCTCCTTGGCCTTACGGTCCGCTTCCTCCTTGGCCTTGCGGTCCGCTTCCTCCTTGGCCTTACGGTCAGCCTCTTCCTTGGCCTTGCGGTCAGCCTCTTCCTTGGCCTTACGGTCCGCTTCCTCCTTGGCCTTACGGTCCGCTTCCTCCTTGGCCTTGCGGTCAGCCTCTTCCTTGGCCTTGCGGTCAGCCTCTTCCTTGGCCTTGCGGTCAGCCTCTTCCTTGGCCTTGCGGTCCGCTTCCTCCTTGGCCTTACGGTCCGCTTCCTCCTTGGCCTTACGGTCCGCTTCCTCCTTGGCCTTACGGTCCGCTTCCTCCTTGGCCTTACGGTCCGCCTCCTCCTTCGCCTTGGCGTCAGCCTCCTCCTTCGCCTTGGCGTCAGCCTCCTCCTTCGCCTTGGCGTCAGCCTCCTCCTTCGCCTTGGCGTCAGCCTCCTCCTTCGCCTTGGCGTCAGCCTCCTCCTTCGCCTTGGCGTCAGCCTCCTCCTTCGCCTTGGCGTCAGCCTCCTCCTTCGCCTTGGCGTCAGCCTCCTCCTTCGCCTTGGCGTCAGCCTCCTCCTTCGCCTTGGCGTCAGCCTCCTCCTTCGCCTTGGCGTCAGCCTCCTCCTTCGCCTTGGCGTCAGCCTCCTCCTTCGCCTTGGCGTCAGCCTCCTCCTTCGCCTTGGCGTCAGCCTCCTCCTTCGCCTTGGCGTCAGCCTCCTCCTTGGCCTTGGCGTCAGCCTCAGACGCCTGCTTCTCCCCAGCCCCAGGCTTCGAATCGGTCAGCGGATCGTCCTTCGCAGGCTGCCCCTTGGAACCCAGCGCATCAAGCGCATCCTGCCGTGTCATACCCGGGTTGTTCTTCACAAGATCGGCAATCTTCTGCTCCAACGCAGGATCAATTCCCTCTTGGGCATTGCCGGCCGCCCCGTCGACATTATCGGTATTCTTCCGGTAGACCTCCAGGGCCTTGAAGGCAGTCTCCTTGCTTACCCCTGGGTTGTCCTTCATGATTTGGGCGACCTGCTCAGCATCGGCCGAGCTCATCTCTTTTTCGACTGCCGAGACGTCACCGGTCTCGTCCGGTACTGCCTCTCGCGCCGGCCTGTCCTTGCCCTTCAGGGAATCCACAGCCTCCTCTGTGGTCAGCTCTTGCTTTTCCCTCTTAAGGTCGGCGACAGCGCCCGTTTCCTGTACGCTCTTCATAAGCTGGATCGGCGTCTGATGCACGCTATTTGCCTGACCTCTGATCCATTGGAGCCCTTCCCCTCGCCCCATTCCCCATTTCTCAAGAACATTCAGCGTCTTGTTCATTTCGAAATTCAGCTGCTTTGGAGAAAGGCCAGCACTCTTCGCTTGGCTATTAATCCAGCCATAAGCTTCATTTTGCTCCATCCCGCCCTGTTTCGTAAGGAGCGTCATCAGCTCGTTCATCCCCTGCTGCGCTTGCAGCTTACGATCGACGTAGCTCGATAGATCGGGAATACCTTCCAGGTACTTGTTCGCGTCACCCTGGGAGATGCCACGCTCGCTCATCACGATTCTCGTCACCAGGTCAACCTTGGCAGGATCAACGTTGGCACCTCCAACGGCCTCGCCGTTCTCTTTGCCTGCGGCCGGTGAATCCTGAACGTGCCAAGTATGTTGGCCAGCCCACAGATTCGGTTCACGCAGGGTGCCGTAAACGGACCGGACAATGTCGTTAGGTCTGGCGATCCATGAGTTGTCGGGGGCCGTGGTGAACTCCGTCGCCTTCTTGCCGTCTGCTGTCATGGCAACAACATCGACGGTATCGAACCCGAGCAGGCCGGCCAGGGCGCTAGGCGGACTGCCAGGCAGGACGACGGGACCACCCCCCACCATGATGATCCGGAACGGCGGTATGCCCCAGGTATCTCCGAAGCTCTGTGACCGGATGTTCTTGACATCGCCGTTCTTCACAGGATCACCGGCAGCGGTTTTGAATTTTTCACGGAAAGCCGGGTCGGCCATCAGGTCGTTGACGTCAATCGAGCCGTTAATTGCACGATCGCCGAGATCCTTCAGCTTACTAATGAGACCGCCATCTTGAACCATAGACACTGCGGCCCCCACTCCCTCGGGGCCTTCCTGGGCGGAATCCTTCAGCAGCTTGCGCTGCTTAGGCGTGAGACTCGACCACGCGTTCTTCAGCTCCTCGAACGTCTTCGGGCTTTGTTGCCTGATCGAATCCAGGGCCTCATACGCCTTCTTTGCATTCATTCCAGTCTTAACGAGGCCCTTGAGCCCGACCGCAGTGTCGTAGGCATCGATCGCTGTGTCGGCAAGGAGATATCCCAGGCGTAGCTTCGACGTGACATATAGGCCCTGGCCCGTCTGGTTGGTAATATTTATATTCTGATTCGCCCCGAAATGAGAGTCATTGGTCCACTGATCCCAGACCTTGCCAAAGAATTCACTCAAGGGGTCGCTGTATGTCTTCTTAACGGTTACCGGCGGCACGGTTTCTGCTGCGATGGCCGGGCCTGCGGCAGTCGCGCCGATTCCTAATGCAACCCCTAGGGAAAGGGTGATGGCGGCGTACCGGTTCGCCACCGTGATCGCATTCTTACGCACCTTCTTGTGGCGTCCAGACAAGGCATCCTCCTGGGGTGATTAAAGAGAATTGGCGACCCGTCAGACACTGAGAAGTCACCTGAGTGATCAACGGGCGGACTCAGCGCCCGCTTGCCGGGAGCTGCCCGCCGTCCTTGAGACACGTCAGCCTTCGACTTGTTACGCAACACCTCGAAAAGGGCTTCTCGACGCCTTCGCGGTTCTGCGGAACGCCTGTCGCCGGACGGCGCCGCCGCGCTCCGCCGCGACGGTGCGAGCCGATGCCCTGTCATGCCGGTTCCATGCCGGTTTCAGGGCCCCGCCAGAAGGTGCGGGAGGCTCCGCTGCACCAGGGTGCGTAGCCAAAAAGGCTCCCACGCCGAAGAGTTGAGACACTGGGTGTCTCTCTCCACAGCGCGGGAGCCTTGTTCGTGCCGCCGCCGGGGTTACATCGAGGGGTAGGCGGCCGGGTGTGAGTTTCTCACTGTCCTGCGAGGAGCTTGATCACGGATGCGAAGCCGGCCATCGCCGGTTCGTGCACGCAGATCGAGGAGATGCCGTATCGCTCGCGGCGGGCGAGGAGCGTAGCCGCGATATCCTCCGCGGGTCCGAGGAGCACCGTGGGGAGTTCCTCGAAGCCCGGCATCCCGTCGAGGTGCGGGGCGCGTCGGCGCAGCATGTCGATCGCCCGGTCCCGGTCCGGCGCCACGATGACGACGTGGGCCATGATGTTGCGTTCCATGGACGCCGCCCGGTCTCCCGCGGCCGCCTCGAAGAAGGCGACCCGCTCGGCCATGATGTCCGCGCCGGCAAGATTGGCGGTGCCTCCGGTGGCTCCCGCGAATGCGACGACGTCAGCGTGGGCGGCGGCCAGCCGCAGCATCTTGTCACCGTGTCCGCCGATGATCAACGGGGGCGGTTCGATCGCCCGTGACCAGCCGATGAGGCGCGGATCGTCGAGGATCCGGCGAAGTTCGGTCACGGTCTCGCTCAGCCGGCGCACGCGTGCTCCCGCACCGGTCCACGGGATGCCGGCCGCCTCGAACTCGTCCTTCGCGTATCCGGCGCCGATGCCCAGTTCCAGTCGGCCACCGGTGACCAACTGCGTCGTGAGCGCGTCGCGTGCGAGGAGCACCGGATTGTGGAACGCGGCATTGAGGACGTACGTGGCCAGGCGCGGCCGCTCGGTGACGGCCGCGGCCGCGACCAGCGCCGGGAACGGGGCCAGCACACCGAGGTGATCGGGCACGGCGATCAGGTCGTATCCCAGTGCCTCGGCTCGCCGGCACTTGTCCAGCCAGGCCTGGCGTGTGGAGGCGGCGGTGAGGCTGACGCCGAAGCGGAACGGACGAGGGCTGGTGGCCATGGTCACGCGGTCACCTCGATCCGGGGTTCACGCAGGACACGTGACGACCCTTTGGGGTCGGCGGAGAATTGGTCGGACAGCAGCGAGGTCACCTGCATGGCCAGGCCGGCGGCCGCCGCTCGCTCGACCTGGTCTCCTCGGTAGGCCAGGCTCGCGCGCAGGGTCCCGTCGGCGCTGACGGTGGTTGTGACCGTCACGGGCACCTTGCTGTCGGCGTCGATACGGCCGCCGATCGTGAGCGGCGTCAGCCGCGCCTCGCCCAGGTCCAGTGACCAGCCGGACTGGTCGACGCTGTTGACGAGGACGTCCAGATAGGGCGTCCGGCCCGGCAGGCGGGGTGGCCGCATCTGGCGCACGACGTTCTCGAACGGCACGTCCTGGTGCGTCATCGCCGCGACGGTCTCGTCCCGCACCTGCCGCAGCAGTTCCGCGACCGTGGTCAGCGGGGTGCAGTGGGTCCGGAGCAGGACGGTGTTCATGCTCGGGCCGATCAGGTCGCGGAAGGCCGGCGGGCGGGTGATCGCGACGGGGAAGCCGAGGGTCACGTCCTGGAGGCCGGTCTGCCGGTGCAGGGCTCCCGCGACCGCGCAGGCGGTGATCATGAAATCGGAGACCTGGTGCTCCGCGCGGACCGGTGCCAGGCGCGTCGTCAGGTCGGCCGGCAGGGGCAGGGTGAACTGGCCGTGTGGCTCGGGCTGTTGGGGCGCGCGGAGCTTCAGCGTGCTGGGTGCCCCGTCGAGGCGCCGGCGCCAGAATTCCAGGCCTTCTGTCCGGTGCTCCGCCCAGCGGGCGATCAGGTCACCGTATTGGCGCCGCAGAGCGGGCAGGGCGGACGCGGTGCCGGTCACCGCCCGGTAGCACTTGCGCAGCTCGCGCAGAAGCACGGGGACGGAGCCGCCGTCGAGCACGAGGTGGTGGACGCAGAGGGAGAGTGTTGTCCTGCCGCCCCGGCCCTTGTGGAGGGCGGCCCGCAGCAATCGGCCGCGGGTGAGCGAGAAGGTGTGGGCGGCGGCCTCGCCCCACGCGGCGACGGCGCGGTCGGATTCGGTGTCGTCGGCGTCCTGGACGTCGATCTCGTCCAGGTCGGGCGTCCACGGCGGCATCACCACGAGGTGGGGTCTGCCGTCCTGCTCGACGAAGGCGGTGCGCAGCAGCTCGTGCCGGGCGACGAGGCGGGTGAGCGCGGCACGGAGCGCCGGAATGTCCACGGGGCCGTCCACCGCCCAGGACAGGGGGATGTGATAGCGGGCGTGGTCCGGATCCATACGCTGGGCCAGCCAGATGCCCTCTTGGAACGGAGACGCGGGGACCGGGCCGGTGCGGTGTGCGGGCGCGGCGGTCTTCTCGCCGCGCTCGGACAGGCGACGCTGGACGATGGCCGCGAGGTCGCCCAGTCGCGGGTGGCCGAACAGGTCGGCCAGTGCGAGATCGGCGTTCAGCCGGCGCGCGATCCGGTCGATGAGCGTCGCGGCCAGCAGGGAGTGGCCGCCCAGTTCGAAGAAGGAGTCGGCCGCGGCCACGGACGGCAGGCCCAGCACGTCCCGCCACACGTCCGCGACGGCGCTGAGGATTTCCGGGTCCACGTCGGGTTCGGCTTCTGGCGTCGCCTCGGACGGCATCGGGATCTCCGTGTGTGCCGACGGCGGCTCGCTGAGCGCCAAGGACGGGGACAGGCAGGCGGTGCCGTCCGCCACGGTGCCGTCGGGGCGCTCGACCATGTCGCGCAGCACGGTGAGGTAGTCCTCGGACAGACGTCGCAGCATCTCGTCGCCGAAGCGGTTGTTCGGGTCCTTCCAGACCATCGAGCTGCCGGTGGTGTCCTCGCGCAGCATGACGGTCAGCGCGTAGTCGGCGACGTCGAGTACGTCGATCAGCTCCAGCCGGCAGGTGCCGTCCGGACCGGGGAGTTCGATGTCACGCACGTCAAGGCGGTCGTCGATGGTCGGGTTCCAGTACTGGAACACCGTCTCGTGGGTGCGCTTGTGTGCTTCGGGACCCGTCAGCGACGCGGCGCGGAGCAGCGCTGGCAGCGGAAGCGCATGGTGCGCCAGCACCTGACGTGCATGGTCGCGGAAGTGACCCAGGTACGCGCGGTAGGTATGCGATCCCTTCGGCCGTGGCCTGAACGGCAGCACGTTCACGAAGTATCCGACGCGGTCTTTCAGCGCCGGGTCCGTGCGTCCGTGGTGCGGCGCGGCGACGACGGGATCGTCGTGGCCCATGTGGTGACGCAGCATCAGGAAGAACGCGGCGAACATCACGGTGAAGTACGACGTCCCGGTCTCGCGAGCCAAGTCGCGGACGCGTGCCTCCGTCTCCGGGTCGATGCCGAATTTCCATAACCGGAATTCATCGGGGGCCGTCTGGCGGCACGGCAAGGTCTGGTGGCCGATCGGTTCCGCGAGCAGGCCCTGCCAGAAGGCGCGGTGGTCGGCACCCTCAGGTCCGTCGGACAGTTCGCGGCCCCGGCGTGCCATGGTCCGCAGAGGCGTCAGACTGTCCGCGGCGTCGAGTTCCTCGCCCGCGTAGGCTCGTCGCAGGTCGAGCAGGAAGGGCACTACGGAGGTGCCGTCGAAGACGATGTGGTGCACGGCGATCAGGAGCACCGTGTAGTCCGGGCCGCGCAGTACCTCGACGCGGGCGAGCGGCCCGTGGTCCAGGTCGAACGGCACGCTATGGGCGGTGTCGAGCACGGCCTGCTCCACACGACCGGTCACGGCACGCTCGGTGACCGGAATCGGTGGCGCGTCACGCCAGGTCAGCCGGGCGCCCGCGGTACTGGCGACCACGCGGCCACGGAGCGTCGGATGCCGGGTGCCGAGCGCGGCGACGGTCTGCCGCAGGCGCGCTGTGGCCAGTTCCCCGGTCACCCTGAACGCGAACGGCAGGACATGCGTCGGCGCGGTCGGGGCGACCTGCCAGCCGACCCACATGGCCTCCTGGTTGACCGTCAGCGGAACGCTGTCCGGCGTCGGCTCGTTCAGCGGTGTTTCAGCCATCGCCGCTCACGCTCCGCTCAGTTGCTCGGCGACCGCGCGCCGGTCGGTCTTCCCGGAGGCGTTCAGCGGGAGCGTCGGCAGGTGGACGAAGCGCGCGGGCACCATGAACGAGGGCAGCCGCGTCCTGGCCCGGGCGGCGAGGCGCCTGGTGACTTCCGCCGGCTGGATGCCCTGGGCCGCCGTATAGCAGGCCACGAGGATGCGCTCGCCGATGCGGCTGTCAGCCGGTACGACCACGAGTTCGCCGACGCCCTCGGTCGCCCGGAGCACAGTCTCGACCTCGCCCGCCTCGATCCGGTAGCCGTTGATCTTGACTTGGTCGTCGGCTCGGCCGGCGAATTCCAGGGTGCCGTCGGGATGGCGTATCGCCAGGTCGCCGCTGCGGTAGTAGCGGCGTGTCAGGCCGTCCTGGTCGTCCATGTCCGGGTAGCGCCGTGCGGTCAGTTCGGGCTGTCCGAGATACCCGATCGCCAGTTGGTCGCCCGCGAGGCACAGCTCGCCGGTCTCACCGGGTGCGGCGCGCCTGCCGTCCTCCGTCACGAGGAGGGCCGTGGTGCCGGGGAGCGGACGGCCGATCGTCCGGGAGGGGTCCGGCGTGCCGTGTTCGCGGGTGAGGTCGTCCTCCGTCAGGTGGTGGAACGTCGAGAACACCGTGGCCTCGGTGACGCCGTACATGTTGACGAAGGCTGTGGTCCGTCCGTTCACGGCTCGCCAGTCACGTACCGCCTGGAGGTCCAGCGTCTCGCCGCCGAAGATCACGTAGCGGAGTTCCGGGGCCGCTTCGGGGTCCGCGAGGGCCGCCCGGGACAAGTAGCGGAAGACGGAGGGCACTTGGTTGAGTACCGTCACGCCCTGGTCGGCGATCAGCCTGAGGGTGGCTTCCGGCGACCGGGCCACGTCCGCCGGCACGACGATCAGCGCGGCGCCATGACTGAGCGCGCCCCAGATCTCCCAGACCGAGAAGTCGAAGCAATGCGAATGGAACATCGTCCAGACGTCGTCGGACGTCAGGTCGAAGACCTCGTCGCAGGCCGCGAGCAGTGCGGTCACCGCGCGGTGCGGCACTTCGACGCCCTTGGGGCGGCCGCTGGAGCCGGAGGTGTAGATGACGTATGCGGCATCCTCAGGTGTGACTGGCACGGGAGGCTGCGACTGCGGGCCGGGCGCGGTTGCCGGGCCCTCTTCGAGGAGGGCGTCGGTCACTTCGAGTGCCGCCACCCCGGGCGCGATGGCGCCGGTGTCGGCACCGGGCTCCGTCAGCACCAGGCCGAGCCCGCTGTCCTCGGCCATGAACCGCACGCGGTCCGCGGGATATCCCGGGTCCAGTGGTACGTAGGAGCAGCCCGCCTTGAAGACGGCGAGGATCGCTGCCACGACGTGGGGCCCGCGTCGCAGGTACAGGCCCACGCGGCCGCCCCTCTCGGGCATGCGTGCGCGGATCGCCGTCGCCAGCCGGTCCGACATCATGGCCAGTTCCCGATAGGACACGACCCGGCCGGCGCCCTCGACGTCGATGAGGGCCGGTGCCTGAGGGTCACGGGCGGCCTGGGCGGTGAACAGGTCGTGCAGGCACATATCGGGCCGCGGCGCGGAGGGCTCGCCGTGATGCTGGGTGAGGGTGGCCATTCCCATCAGGCGCGCTCCTTCGGTGCGGGACGCAGGTCGGTCCAGACCTGGGCGATATGGGTGAGGCAGTCGGAGCGTGAGCCGGTGAAGCCGGTCTCCAGCCAGCCGGCCGGGGCCGTGCGGTCGGCCGGCCAGATCGAGTGCTGGGCGCGGTCGTTGCGCACCACGGCGAAGCGACGCTCGTCGTCGTCGAACATGGATGTTGGTTCTCTCGTTCAGAAGTTCAGCTGCTTGAGGGCTCGGACGGTTAGTGCGGAGCCCGGAGCAGGCCGGCCAGATCGGCCACGAGGGCGGCCGCGTCGGTGCCGGTCAGGAAGAAGTGGTCGCCCGGAAACCAGCGCAGCCGGAACGTGTCCCCGGCGGCCTGTTCGCACCACGCCTCGATGTCCGCTTCGGACACCAGCGGGTCGGTGCGGCCGCCGTACACGTGCAGGGGCAGCGGGAGCCTCGGGCCCGGGACGTAGCGGTAGGTGTGGTCCAGTTGCAAGTCCGCGCGCAGGACGGGCAGGAGCATGCGCTGGATTTCCGGATCTCGCAGTGCGGAGTCGGGAGTCCCGCCGATCGACTCGATGAACGCCAGCAGCCGCTCCGGCGTGGCTTCCTCGGGCTCGATGCCCGCCGTTCCCAGCTGCGGCGCCTTGTGCGCGGCCACGCCGAGAGCGATCAGGTTGCTGTCTCCGGGATCGGCCGCCAGGCGCCGGGCCACCTCGAAGGCGATCAGCGCGCCGAGGCTGTGCCCGAACAGGACGGTCGGCGGACCGGGCTCCTGGCGCAGGGCCGCGGCGACGGCGTCGGCCAGCGGTGCCATCCGCTCGACCGGTGTCTCCCTCAACCGTGCCCCACGGCCGGGCAACTGCACGACCGAGACGGCCACGTCGTCCGGGAGCAGCGAGGTCCACGGATGGAACATCGCGGCGGTGCATCCTGCCCCGGGCACGCACACCAGGCGGGCCGTGGGTGTGGCCCGGGGCGGGAAGCGCAGCAGCCACCGGCCGGCCGGTGCGGCGGTAGCGGTCATCGCCGGGCCTCGCTTCGCAGTCGCCCGGCCAGCTCACGCACACTCGGATGGCGGAACACGTCGCCGATGCCGATCGGCATGCCCGCGTCGCAGACGCGCTGGGCGATCCGGGCGCATTGCAGGGAGTCGCCGCCGAGTTCGAAGAAGTCGTCGGTGACGCCGACCTCCGCGAGGCCGAGCACATCTGCCCAGATGTCCGCGAGGAGCCGCTCGGTGTCGTCGGCCGGTGCGGTCCGGCCGACGGGGCCGGTGGCGGGCGCCGGCGTCGGCAGGGCCGCCCGGTCCACCTTGCCGCTCGTGGTCACCGGCAGTTCCGGCAGCATCATGATGTGCCGCGGCACCATGTAGTCAGGCAGCCTGTCGCGCAGCAGGCCCCGGATGTCCTCCGTCAGGTCTTCCGCGTTCATGGGGTCACCGGCCGGCACGAGATACAGCGCCAGCTGGGGTTCGGCCCCGTCCACGCCGGTCGCGTGCACCGCTGCCGCGGCGACGGCCGGATGGGCCCGGGCCAGGTTCTCGATCTCGCCCGGCTCGATCCGGAATCCGCGGATCTTGAGCTGCTGGTCGGTGCGGCCCAGGTAGTCCAGGGCCGCGTCCGCGCGCCAGGCGACCAGGTCACCCGTGCGATACAGGCGTGCCCCAGGAGTGTCGGCGTACGGGTGCGGGACGAATCGATCCGCTGTCAGGTCCGGCCGGCCCAGGTAGCCCCTGGCCAGGGCGACACCACCGAGGTAGAGCTCGCCGGGGACACCGATGGGGCAGGGGTTGAGGTGCCGGTCCAGGACGTAGGCCTCCACGCCGGGCAGCGGCCGGCCGATCGGCACGCAGGTCTCGTCCGTTCCCTCCGCCGCGGTACCGCAGTCCCACTCGGTGACCTCGATGGAGGCCTCCGTCGGGCCGTACATGTTGACCAGGCGCGCGGTCGGCAGGCGTTCGGCACACCGGTCGCGCACCGCCGGAGTGAGTGCCTGCCCGCTGCACAGGACACGCCGGAGCGAGACGCAGCGGTGCAGATCGGGACGGTCGAGGAAGACGTCGAGCATGGGGGGTACGAAGTGCACCGAGGTGACCGACTCCCGCTCGATGACGTCGACCAGGTAGGCCGGGTCGCGGTGACCGCCCGGCGCGGCGATGACGAGGCGGGCTCCGACCGCGAGCGGCCACAGGAGTTCGCACACCGAGACGTCGAACGTGTGCGGGGTCTTGTACAGGACCCGGTCCCGCGGGGTCAGCCGCTGCGTGCGCTGCATGCACTCGATCCGGTTGTCGAGACCGTGGTGGGCGACGGCGACGGGCTTGGGCCGGCCGGTCGAGCCCGACGTGCAGATGACGTAGGCCAGGTCTTCGGGACCTGCCGTCCACGGCTGATCGGGTTCGGCGCCGGGAATGTCGTCGTCGATCAGGAGGGTGGTCAGTGCCGGGTCCTCCTGGCCGGGCAGGTGTTCGGCGGCGGTGAGGAGGTGGGTGGCACCGGCGTCGCGCAGCATGCCGGCGCGGCGCGTGGCCGGATCGTCCGGTGACAGCGGAAGGAAGGCTGAGCCGGTGGCGAGTACGGCGAGGATGGACACTACGAGGGACTGGCCACGAGGCAGGCAGATCCCGACGACCGTGTCGGGGCCGGTGTCACCGCTCGCGCGCAACCGCCGGGCCACGCCTTCGGCGCGCCGGACGAGTTCGGCGTACGTCAGACGGTTGTCGCCGAACGTGACAGCGGTGGCGTGCGGGGTTCGCTCGGCCTGCCTGCGGATGCGCTCCTGGACGGGGACGTCCCACGGGTGTGCCGGTGCGGTGCGCGACCATGTGCCGAGCAGGAGGGCTCGCTGCCGTTCGTCCAGGAGCGGCAGTGCCGTGACGCGCGTGTCCGGTGCGTCGACGGCGGCCCGCAGCAGCGTATCGAACTCATCGGCCATGCGTTCGATGCTCGGGGCGTCGAACAGCTCGGTGCGATAGCGGAACGTCGCACTGACGCTGCCCGCGTCGGCGGGGCGCACGTCGAGCCACAGATCGGTGAACGTCGTCGTCGTGGGCACCGGGACCAGCTCGGCGGACAGCCCGGGCAGTTCGGGCAGGTCGAGCGACTGCTGGAGTGAGAACATCACCTGGAACAGCGGGTCGTGTCCGGCCGCGCGGTCGTGCCCGGCTCCGGACACGATCAGCTCCAGCGGAACGTCCTGGTCGCGGAAGGCGTCCAGGGCGGTACGGCGCACCCTGCCCAGTACGGTCTCGAACGCCGGGTCCTCCGACAGGTCCACGCGCAGCGGAAGCGTGTTGACGAACATGCCGATCAAAGGCCTGAGGTCGGGGCGCGTGCGTCCGGCGCTGGGGGTTCCGATCACCACGTCGTCCGTTGCCGCCAGCCTGGACATCAGCACGGAGAATCCGGCCAGGAGCACCATGAAGGGCGTCGCCCGGTGCTGCCTGGCGAGCCGCGTGACCCGGTTCCACAGGTCAGGATCCAGCGCCCGGTCGACCGCGGCTCCCTCGAACCCCTGCGTCGCCGGCCGGGGGAAGGCGGTCGGCAGGGTGAGCAGGCCGGGCGCACCGGCCAGCCGCTCGGTCCACCGCTGAAGGCCCGCCTGGTGCGCCGAGTCGTCCGCCTCCCGCCGCTGGCGTTCGGCGTGCTCGCCGAGCGTCAGCGGCAGCGGCTCCAGCTCGACCGGCCGGCCCTCACGATGTGCGGCGTACCGCTGTGCGAGTTCCCGCAGGAACTCCCCTGCCGACCAGCCGTCCCACACGCTGTGGTGCGCCACGACGGTGAAGATGTGCTCGTCAGGGGCGCGGCGGAGCAGGCCGAAGCGGACGAGCGGGCCGCTCGCCAGGTCGAAGCCCTGCTCGCTCGTGTCGCGGAGGAACTCCTCGGTGCGCGCCTCACGGTCACCGGCGGGGAGGGCGGACAGGTCGTGGAACCGGAGGTCGGCGGTGAGCGCGTCGTCGACCACTTGGAAGGGCTCACCGTCCACGGCGAGGAACCTCGTGCGCAGGGCGTCGTGGCGTGCTCCGATGCCGTGCAGTGCTGTCTCGAGGGCGGCCCGGTGCAGCTCCCCGCGCAGCCGCAGGGCGGCGTAGAGGTTGTAGGCCCCGTTGCCGTTGTTGAGCTGGTCGAGCAGCCACAGCCTGCGCTGGGCGAACGACGTGGGCCATCGCGTGGTCACGACGCCTCCGCGGCGGCCTCGGCGAGCAGGCCCTCGATGACCGCGGCCAGATCCGGTACGGCCGGCGCGTCGAACACCACGTCGACGGGGGGCGTCACCCCGAAGGTCTCCTCGATCAGCGCGACGAGCTGCACCGCGGCGAGTGAGTCGCCGCCGAGTTCGAAGAAGTCCGCGGTGTCGTCTCCGGCCCCGAGCACCTGCTGGAACAGGGCGCTCAATCGCTCGGCGACGGATTTCGGCTGCTCGGCGGGCGCCGCGGTCTCGGCCGGCGCGGTCCGCTCGTCGCCGGCGATGGCCGTGGTCTCGGCCAGGACCGGAGCCGCCGGCCGGATCGCGACGTGCCGGCGCTCGAACGGATACGTCGGCAGCGGCACCCGGTGACGACGCGTGCCGCATGCCATCGCCCGCCAGTCCACCGGGGTCCCGGCCTGCCACAGCCGTCCGGCCGCCGTCAGGAGAGCCGCCACGGCACCGTCGGTGCCGGTCTCGGGCAGGCGCACCACCACCGAGCCGGCCGTCTCCGTGTGCCCCTGGGCGTCGATCGCGTGCTTCTGGCCGTCCTGCCCGGGGAGCAGACGTGCCGCGGTCGCCAGGTCGATCGCGCCGGACAGGCAGGCGACGACCAGCTCACCGGCACCTTCGGCACGCCACGCATCGGGCCGCACCCCCCAGTCCCGCCACAGTCGGCCCAGGGCGTACTGCAGCGTGAACAGCGCGCCGGCGTCGGTGTCCTGACCGCTCAGGGCGGCGGCGCACTCGTCCGCCGCCGCCCGGACGGCGGGGAACACGGCCGCCAGTTCGTCGGTCAGCTCACGAGCCGGTACGTCCGAGCCGGGCAGGCTGAAGACCACCGGCGGGTGGGCCGCCGCGACCGTGCCCTGGCCGGCCGACGGAGGAGTCGTCAGCGCCGCCACGGCGGACGCGTGGTCGGCGCACACGACGAAGTGCCGGTAGGGGAAGGCCTGACGGCCTGTCTGCAAGGTATGGGCGACGTCGGCCAGCGGCTGCTCGGGGTGGCCGGCGAGGTGAGCGGCGAGCCGTTCGGCCATCGCGTCCAGCGCCGTCGGGGTACGCGCCGCCAGCGGAAGGATGTGTACCGGCCAGGTGTCGGACATCGCGGGGCGGCGGGGGGCCTCCTGCAGCACCGCGTGGGCGTTGGTGCCGCCGATGCCGAACGAGCTCACTCCGGCGCGGCGCGGCTGGTCCTCGGCCGCGGTCCAGTCGGCTCCCGCGGTCGGCACCGTGAACGGCCCGGACGCGAAGTCGATGCGGGGGTTGGGCTCCTTGAAGTTCAGGTTGCCCGGCACGAACTGGTTCTCCAGCGCCAGCGTCGCCTTGATCAGGCCGGCGACGCCGGCGGCGGTGTCCGTGTGGCCGATGTTGGTCTTCGCCGCGCCGAGCCGGATGCTGCCCGGGCGGGTGGCGGGAGAGGCGAAGGCCTTGGTCAGTGCGGCCACCTCGATCGGGTCGCCGACCGGGGTGCCGGTGCCGTGCGCCTCGACGTAGCCGATGCTCTCCGGTGCGACGCCCGCGGCCATGTGCGCCAGTCGGATCACTTCCGTCTGGCCGCGCATCCCCGGCGCGGTGTACCCGGCCCGCTCGCGGCCGTCGTTGTTCACGGCGGAGCCGAGCAGCACCGCGTGGACGGTGTCGCCGTCGTCGAGGGCGTCCTGCAGGCGGCGCAGCACCACGATGCCGGCGCCGTCGCCCGCGACGATGCCCTTGGCGTCGGAGGAGAAGGTGCGGCAGCGGCCGTCCGGCGACATGGTGCCGCCCTCCTGGTGGCGGTAGCCGACCCGGGGCAGCCGGATGGTGATGCCGCCGGCCAGCGCCATGTCGCAGTCCCCGGCGAGCAGGGCCCGGCCCGCCTCGTGGATCGCGACCAGCGACGACGAGCAGGCCGTCTGCACGGTGACGCTGGGGCCGGTCAGCCCGAGCCGGTAGGAGACCTGGGTGCACAGGTGCTCGGGCTCGTTGGCGATCGTCGCGGCCATGACGTCCACACCGGGCAGGAGGTCCGGGCGTTCGAGCACGATCCTGCCGTAGCCGTTGCGTCCGGCACCCGCGTACATGCCTACCGGGCCGGGAACGTCCGCGGGGTGGTACCCGGCGTGTTCCATGGCCTCCCAGGCGCACTCCAGGAAGATCTGGTGCTGCGGGTTGAGCACGGCCGCGTCCCTGGGCGTGTAGCCGAAGAAGTCGGCGTCGAAGTCGCCCACACCGTCGACCAGGCCGTGCGCCGGTACGTAACGGGGGTCCGCCGCGGTGGTCTCGTCCTCGCCCCAGGACCGGCGCTCCTCGACCGGGATGGGACGGACCGAGTCGACGCCGGCGACCAGGTTGGCCCAGAACTCGTCGGGTGTGTTGGCGTCCGGTAACCGGCACGCCATGCCGATCACGGCGATGTCGGTGTCTGCGTGGAAGTCGTTCATCGTGTTTTCGTCTCCGCCTGACGGTTCCTGGCGCGCAGCGCCCGGAGCCGTGTGGTGCCTTGTATTCGCTGCTGGCCCGCCGCTTGGGGCCCTGATGTCTGAGCCGAGGCCGCACTGTCGCCGGCGGCCGTGCCGTCGAGGTACCGGGCGAGTGACGCCACGGTCGGGTGTTCGTAGAGGTCGACGATCCGCACGGCGTGCTCCAGTCGTGCGGCGAGCCGCCGTTGCACGACGACGAGCCGCATGGAGTGTCCGCCGACGTCGAAGAAGTTGTCGTCGACACCGATCGCGGTGTGCCCGAGCACGTCGGCCCATACCTCGGCGACCGTGCGTTCCATGGGGGTCCGGGGCGGTCGCCCCACTGGTGACGGCGCCACTGCCGGCAGGGCCGCTCGGTCGATCTTGCCGTTCACGGTGCGTGCGAAGGACTCCACCACGACGAACTGTCGCGGCACCATGTAGGCCGGCAGCCGCCGGCCGAGCAGCTCACGCATCGCCGCCGTGTCGAGGGGGCCGGCCGGGTGCCCGGACGCTTCCGGCCCGGCCGGCACGACATAGGCGACCAGTTCCTGTTCGCCCGCGGCTACGACCGCTTCGACCAGGGCCTCGCCGATGCCCGGGAGATCGAGCACGGCCTGCTCGATCTCTCCCGGCTCGATCCTGAATCCCCGGATCTTCACCTGCCGGTCGGTGCGGCCGAGGAAGTCCAGTGTGCCGTCCGAACGCCAGCGGACGCGGTCGCCGGTGCGGTACAGGCGTGCCCCCGGCTCGGGGCCGTAGGGATCGGGCACGAATCGCTCGGCGGTCAGGTCCGGCCGGCCGAGGTAGCCTCGGGCCACACACGGGCCGCCCAGGTACAGCTCCCCCGGCACGCCCGCCGGGCTCAACCTCATGTCGGGGTCGAGGACGTAGGCCGTGACGCCGTTCACCGGCCGTCCGATCGGCGGCAGCTCCGTGGCGTGCGGCCCGGTGGGCACCGTGCCCGCGGTCGCGCAGACGGTGCATTCGGTGGGGCCGTACCCGTTCACCAGGCGGAACGGAAGGGGTGCGGTGATCGGTGGGAGCCGGTCGCCACCGGCCATCACATACCGCAGCGGCGTGTCGGCCGGCCAGTCGAGCCGGGCGAGTTCGGTGACCAGGGGGGTGGGCAGGACGGCGCCGGTGATCCGGCGTTCGAGCAGCCAGTCCCGCAGTTCCACCGGGTCCGTCGGGGCCGACGCCGGCGGGATCTCCAGGGTGGCGCCGGCGGTGAGAGCGGCCCAGGTGTCGAGCACCGCGGCGTCGAAGCCGGGCGCGGCCACCAAGGCCGTGCGGTCGCCCGGGGCGAGAGCGAACTCGGTGCGATACCAGTCGAGTTCTCCGTACAGCGAGCCGTGCTCGACCATTACGCCCTTTGGGCGCCCCGTGGAACCTGATGTGTAAATCACGTAGGCCAGGTCGGTCGGGTCGTTTGCCGGCTCCGGCGGTTCGCCGGCGCAGTCCTCCGCCAGGAGCTCGTCGAGCGTGCGTACTGTGACACCGCTGTCGGCGAACACCGCGGTGTGCTCCCGGTCGGTGATCACCAGTGCGGGACGGGCCTCGTTCACGATGGCGGCCAGCCGGCCCGCGGGGTGTGCGGGATCGAGCGGCAGATAGGCGTCCCGGGCCTTGAGGATCCCCAACTGCGCGGTGATCAGCTCCACTCCGCGGGGCAGGCATGTGGCCACGACGGCCTGTCGCGGAGTCCCCAGCGATCGCAACGCGCCGGCGACCAGACGCGCGTCCCGGTCGAGTTCGCCGTAACTCAGCGCCCTCGTGGAGTCGCGCACGGCCGGCGCGTCGGGGCGTGTGAGGACCTGGCGTTCGACGGCACGGTCCACCCGCCCCGTCGTTCCGGGCCCGCCCGCGGGCCAGTCCGCCAGCAGGGCGCGTTCCTCGTCCGGGCCGAGGAGGCGCAACCGCGAGACGGGGGTCTCCGGCGCCGCGACGGCATCGGTCAGCAACGTGCGGTAGCGCTCGGCGAGCCGCAAGGCTGTCGCGTCGTCGAACACCGCCTTCTGGTAGCCGAACGCGGCGCGCGCGTGCTCGCCGAACCACTCCACGTGCAGGGTGAGTTCGAACTTCGCCGTGTCCATGGGCAGGCTGACGTTCGACGCGGTGAGCCCGGAGAGGCCGGAGCCGAGCGGGGCCGGCTCCTCGTAGGCGAAGACGTTCTGGAAGACGGGGTGCCGCCCTTGCGCACGCTGAGGCCGCAGCACCTCCACCACCTGCTGGAACGGCAGGTCCTGGTAGGCGTGCGCGGCGACGAAGGCTTCCCGCACCCGGCCGAGCAGGTCGGCGAAGGTGGTGGCCGCGTCGACGCGCACCCGTATCGGCAGCATGTTGACGAAGAGCCCGACGACCCGCTCGACCTGCAGCGAGGTGCGGCCGCTGACGGGGACGCCGATGACGATGTCGGTGTCACCGGTGATCCTGTGCAGCAGCGCCGCGTACGCGGCCAGAAGAGTGAGGAACCGTGTCACCCGGTGGCTGCGGCCGAGGGCCTGGACACCTGAGCACAGCGGCGCCGGGAGGTCCGCGCCGCGTATCCCGCCCGCGTAGTCGGCCGCCCGGTACGGCCGGTCTCCGGCGAGTGAGGAGTGAGCCGGGGCACCGTCCAGCTGACCGCGCCAGAACTCCAGGGCGTCGCGGCCCCTGGTTCCCTCAAGCATCTCACGCTCGGCCCGTATGTGCTCCTGGTACTGCACGGCCGGCGCGACCGGCGGTTCGGCCTCGCCCTTGAGAGCGGCGTTGTACAAGGCCGCCAGCTCCTGGTCGATGACGCCCAACGACCAGCCGTCGACGATGATGTGATGGAGCGCCAGCACGAGGACGTGGTCGTCGGGAGCGACGCGGATCACCGTGGACCGGAAGACGGGTCCGTTCACCAGGTCGAACGGGGCGAGGGCGGCAGCGGACACCAGCGCGCGCAGTTCCGCTTCCCGCTCAGCCTGCGGCGTTGTGCTCAGATCGACCATGACGGTCTCGACCGCGCGGTCGGTGACGCACATCCCGGGAGCACCGTCCACCATGGGAAACACCGCGCGCAGCACCTGGTGCCGTTCGGCGAGGCGCCCTATGGCGTGACGCAGCGCGGCCATGTTCAGAGGGCCCTGTAAGCGTGTGATCGCCGGCACGTTGTATTCGTCGCCGTCCGGCCGTAACTGCCAGAGGAACCACAGGCGTTCCTGTGCGGAGGAGAGCGGTGACGGGGCGCTGGTCCCGGTCGCCGCCGTCACGCCGCCGGCCCTGGTGCGGTGCTGCCGTCGGTCATGACGTAGGTGGTGAGCCCGAGGACGGTGGGTTGCTCGAAGAAGACGGACAGGGGCACTTCGACGCCCAGGGACCGCTGGATCCGAGAGCTGACTTGCGACGCTGTCAGGGAGTGCCCGCCCAGGGCGAAGAAATCGTCATCGGGTGCGACGTCGTCGAGCCGGAGGACTTCCCCGATGATCCGGGCTATCTCCTCCCGCACGGACGGCTCGGACGGCACGGCGCCGTCCGCGACTAAGGAGCCGCTCTCAGCCATCAGGTGGATTCCTCTTTCGCGTGTCGATGGGTACCGCCGTCACCCGGCGGACGAACAGAGATAACCATTCAGTCACACCAATTGCCAAATCATGATCGTTGAGGTACAAGTGCCGGTCGGTGGGGCTCTGTTGACGACCCCTGGACACCTGCCGACGGTCATCTGGTGGGCGCAGCACGAGCCGGAGGCCAGGGTCGGTGCCGCTCTACCGCTGCTACAACCCGGAAAACGGTGACCACTCCGTATCCGGCCGCGCCGACTGCGGGCGATACACCACAGAGTCCTTGCTCGGCTACGCGATCAGATGACATCAACGGCGCCCCGGTCGTGGCACCGATCGCCACGTGGGCCCGCGGCCTCGCCCCAACGCCACCAAAACGGTCTCAGGCGTCCGGTCGGACGACCCCCAGGATCGGCATGGAGCCCGCCCCCGCGACCGTCACCGTCCGGCCGGGACGCGGGGCGTGGATGATCGCGCCGTCGCCGACGTACATCGCGACGTGACTGGCGTCGCCGAAGTAGATGATGAGGTCGCCGGGGCGCATGTCCTTCACGTCGACGTGCTTGAGCTGCTTCCACTGCTCCTGCGAGGTGCGCGGAATGGGATGGCCGGCCGCCGACCACGCCTGGGAGGTCAGGCCCGAGCAGTCGAAGGAGGCCGGCCCCTCCGCGCCCCACACGTACGGCTTGCCGAGCTGCGCCGTGGCGTACTGCACCGCCTCCTCGCCCTGCGCGGACGCCTTGCCGCGGACCTTCTTGAGGATGCCGGTGCCCAGCCAGATCGTCTGCGCGCGCAGGGCGGCCTCCTGCTCCAGCTTGGCGAGCCTCTCCTTCTCCCTCTTCTCCAGCCGGGACTCGAGCCTTTTCGCCTCGTCGATCTGCCGCTGGACTGCCTTCTTGGCGGCAGCCTTGGCCACGCGGTCGGCCTCCAGCCGCTTCCACTGTGCGGAGGCAGCTGCGGCGTATCGCCGTAAGTCCTTCTCTGTGCGGGTCATTTCGCCGAGCAGGTTCTGCGTCGCCCGCTGGCCCTGCAGCACCCGGCCGGCCCCGTCCAGAAACTGCTGCGGGTCGTCGCTGAGCAGCAGCTCGGCCGTGGGCGGCAGACCACCGGTGCGGTACTGGGACCGGGCCGCCGCACCGGCCCGGTCCTTCAGGATGGCCAGCTTCCGCTGCGCCGTGGCGATCCTCCCGGACAGCTCGGCGATTCGCGCTCCCTGCGTCTTGGACGCCTCCTCAGCGGCGTCGTAGGCGTCCGTGGCGACAGCGGCGTCGTGGTAGAGCTTGTCGAGCCGCTTACGGACGTCCTCCAGATTCGCTTGCGGGACGATCGAGGACGTGGGGGCGGCGGGGGGCGGTGCCGGTACGGGGCCGGGAGTCGTGAAGGCTGTGCCCGATGCCGCTACCACGGTGACCGCGCTCACCATGGCGACGGCCACCGCGAAGATGCCACGCTTGCCCGGTCTCATGCCACCTCTGCCCTACCGCTGATTGACCGTCAGTGGACATAAAGAGGCCTGGCGAATCGGAGTATGACGGGATTAGTCGACCACAGCGGCCGGTCTCCTTCCCCTATCGCCTCCGAGCTCCTGAGGAAAGGCCGTCGTCACAGGCACGGGCGCCCCGGGGCCGGGCATGTCGTAGTGCTCGCGACCGAGCAACGTGTTGATGATGGTCGCGCCGCCCCGGGCCGCCTGGCCAAGGTCGGGACGGCCAGAACCGTCGAGGTGCAGCGCTGCGGTATGTACGAACAACGATCCGCGGATCCAGGGTGCGAGGGCGGCACGGAGGGTGGAGTCGACTCGGAAACGGCCCAGGTCGTCCCATTCGATGAAGGGCACCATGGGGTCGAGGAAATCGGGACGCGAGAGCGGCAGGCATCGGTCCGTCACGCTTGCGTGAAACGGGTCACTGACATCACCGGCCACCGCATCGGCACAGTGCGGAAGGATGCACTCCGGCCCGTGCTTCGGGAGCCCGCCCCCTGTACCGAGCACAACGTTGACGGCTCGGCGTACGGCACTTCGGCCGTCTGGATCCGTGTGCTCGACGTGAAAGAGCCCATCCTCCTCGCTCCAGTGGATCGACCGGACCGACTGGCCAAAAGCGCAGGCGGGCAGGGATCTGACGACCCATCGGCAATAGTGGTCGTATTCCATACGGGAGATATGGAAACGCCGCAGCGACAGAAAAGGGTACAAGCGCTCGCGTGTGTGCAGGTACGCGAGGAACGACCATCTGCTGGTGGGGTCTGCAAGGGTTACCAGGTCCGCCAGCATAGAAATGCAGGGGTGCCCAGAGTCCAGGCGCACCCCTGGCCCCCACTGGAAGCGCGGCTGCCTCTCAAGGAAAAGAACACGGAGGTCGGGCGCAGGTTCGGCCAGAGCGGCAAGGCTCGCGCCGAACGCATCGATCCCCACGCCGATCAGGTCATAGGGCTCAGTTTCTTCACTCATTGTATCCATGATCTATTTGCTATCTTCCGCTGGTGCTAACAGCCGGTCATAGGAAGGCATGACAGAAGCAGGACATGACAGAACACGAAGGGCGCGGATATCTCCCTTCGCAGCACGGGATTCGTTGATCAGCGGCTTCGTTCATACAACGACGTGAAGTGATTCTGGTTGCCGCACCGCGCGGCCTCTGTACAGCGCGTCGTGTGACCGGCCTCACGCGTCACAGCCATTCGCGTGCCGTGTCCAACCCCATGAAGCGGTCCATCACCGGCTGTCGTCATGCGACGCCGCGTGGGCCGCTGCCCGGGTCGCGCAATTGGCAGACGCAGCCGCCTTAAAAACGGCACAAGTGCGGGTTCGAGTCCCGCCCCGGGCACCACCCTTGGCGAACCGCGCCCCATCGTGGGCGAACCAGCCCCGGAGTCCGCACGTCTCCCAGGAGGAACTCATCGCAGGCCCTCGGGGAAGGAACTTCGTTCGTGGAACTGGTCGACCGCGCCGATCAGCTCGCTGAGCTGGAACGTCTGGCCCGCCACGCGCAGGGGGGAACAAGTGGCGTGGTGGTCATCGAGGATTCTTGCGGCTCAGGGAAGACGGCCCTGCTCAGCGCATGGACCAGTCAGGAACGCCTGCGCGGCACGCGGGTTCTGGCTGCCCGCTGTTCCGCCGCCGAGCGAGACTCACCATTCGGCGCGATACGCCAGCTCTTCCAGGGAACTCCGGCGGCCCTCCATGTTCCCGCGCCAAGCCGCGCCGCGGCTCCGCCCTCCACCCTGTTCGAGCCCTTCGAAGCTCTCTGCCAGATGATCCGGGCACTGGGAGAGGACCAAGCGGTGGTCCTCGCCGTAGACGACCTGGATCTGTGCGACGAACAGTCCGCCCAGTGGTTGGGCTATGCCACACGGCGGCTTGACGGCTTGCCCACTCTCCTCGTAGCCACCTCAACCGCGGCCGGGACCGGCACGCCCACTCCTGGCGGCCGATTAGGCAGCGGCCTGGTACTGGACCACCCCCGATCCCACCGCATGGTGCTGCCTGCCCTCACCGCGGACGGCATAGACCGGCTGCTCAGGCGCACTTTCGGGGCACTGCCTCACCCAGGGCCCCCCGGTGCTTGCCTGACCGACGCAGGCTTCTCCGACACCTTGCGGACGGTCACTGGCGGCAACCCGCGGCTGGTGCGCGACCTGCTGAATGCGCTGCGCGGCTCTCAGGCCACTGCCGGAGCCTGGTCGCGGGATGGACTCGCCGCACTGGCGCGGCACTCACGTCTGCGAATGACACATACCCTGGTTCACCGGGAGCCGACGGAGACGGTCCTGTTCGCCCGGGTGGCAGCGGTCCTCGGCGAAGGCGCCGATCCGAACCTGGTGGCCTCCCTGACCGGCTTCGACGAGCGAGCCGCCGCCGTGGCTCTCCAGGACCTCAAGCGCATCGGAGCGGTATCGGCCGACGCTCCCGGCATCGTCTTCAGCGACGCGGCACTGCGGGAAGCGCTGGAGAACGAGGTCAAGCCGGCCGAGCGGTCCGCGCTCCGGATCCGTGCCGCCCGGTCGAGCCATGCCGCGGGCGCCACGAACGAGCAGGTGGCCGGGCATCTGCTGCTCGTCTCGGAGCCGATGGCCGAGTCGTGGGTGATTCCCGCCCTACGCGCCGCCGCGGCAGACGCGCTCCGCCGCTCCGCCCCAGAGGATGCCGTGGCCTACCTGCGTCGCGGGCTGCGCCAACCTGTGTGCGAGGAGGAGCGCGAGCGGCTGCTTTCGGAACTCGGCCGCGGGCTGCTCTACCGCGATCCGGCCGTCGCCTGCCGGTACCTCAGTGAGGCGCTGGCCACCGCCGCGAACCCCGCCCGGCGGGCCCGGCAAGCGGCGTTACTCTCCACCGCTCACCTGCTTTGCGGGAGACTCGGCGCGGCCGTCGACGTGCTGCTGGACACCGGAGCCGGCCTGCGGTCGACGGTCACGGCCGCCGAGGAGACAGGCACCGGTCCGCTCGCGGGCCAGGAGATCGACGCACTGCTCCATGTCCAGTGGACGCTGGCCCGGGCCGCTGGAGCACAGCACCGGCTGCCCGATGCGGGAGATTCCTCGATACAGCCCCTCGTGCGGGCCGCGCCGCAGAGCACGGCGGGCGACGAGGCCCAGCGGCTGGGCGTTCAGGCGCTGCAGGCGACGCTGGCCGGGCAATCCGCCTCGCGTACCCGGACGTTGGCCATCCAGGCCTTCCGCAGCGGCCTGCTGGTTCGCGAAGGCTGTGCCGAGCTCGCGTTCTTCGTGGCACTCGGCTTGGTCTGCACCGATGATCTGGCCGAGGCGGAGCGGATCTTCAACGAGATCGCGAGTGACGCCGGCAGAACCGGTGCGCGCGTCCTGCTGGCTGCGGCCGCGCTCGGACGTTCGATGGTGCACCACCGCCGTGGGCAGATACCGGAGGCGTTGGCAGCCGTGGCTCCGGCGGTGGACGAACTCTTCGAACTGCCGGCCGGCTGTTTCCGCGCGAGTGCCGCCGCGCACATGATCACCGTTTTACTGGACTGCGGCCGGCGTGAGGAAGCGGCTGCCCTCGCAGGTGCCACGGCCGGGATCACTGGTGCCGGCGACATGGACGGCTGGGAAAGTGCCGTACTGAGCCTGGCCGAAGGGCGGCTGAGGGCGGCGTCCGGGGACCCGCAGGGTGCGCTGACACACGTTCTGGAGTGCGGACGCCGGCTGGAGTCGCAGTCGCTGGCGAATCCGGCATTGCTGACGTGGCGGTCCGACGCCGCGCTCCTTCATGCCGCACTCGGCGAGCCGGGGCCGGCCCACCGCCTGGCTGATGAAGAAGTGCGGCTCGCCGAACGCTGGGGCACGCCGCGGGCTGTGGGCCAGGCGTTGTGGGCGCTGGGCGTCGTCACCGGTGGCGAGGCAGGCCGGCGCGCGCTGGCAGCCGCGGTCGCACATCAGGAAGCAGCCGGCGCCCGGCTCGAACTGGCCCGTACTCTGATCGATTACGGGGCGGCGCAGATAGCCGCAGGGGACCTGAGCCAGGGACGGGCCCATTTGCGTCGCGCGGTGGACGTGGCGCATCAGTGCGGAGCGGTGACGTTGGCCGAGCGCGGCTTGGCCGAACTGACCAACTCGGGTGCCCGGCCCCGCGCCATGGGGAGCGACCGCTGGTCCGCTCTCACCTCGGGCGAGCTCCGGGTCGCTCGGCTGGCCGCCTCAGGCGCCCGGAACCGGGAGATCGCGGCACGGCTGCACGTCACCTCGCGTGCCGTGGAGCGCCATCTGACAAGTGCGTACCGCAAACTCGGAGTCTCCGGCCGGGCAGGACTCAAGGACGCCCTCGGTCGCGTTCACGGCTGACGGCCTTGCCCATCGGGTCGGGGACGTCGCGGTCGCCCAGGTACAGGGCGAGCTTCGGCGCTCGCCGCTCTTCCTGCTCCAGGCCGGCCTTATCGCATGCGGGACTCTAATATGTGGCGGTCTCACTGGCCCAGTTGCGCCACTCGCCCCAGTCTGTGTGCGTCTTCGAACGATTCAGGGTGAGGTCTTTTCTTTGCGCCTATTGACGCGTCTATACGTAAACACACCCCCCTTGCCCGTTTAACACCTTCAGCATCCTGATGATGTCATTGTCACGTTCGGCTTTTTGGAGTTCCGGGAGGCAGGACGTCGATGTTCGGAACTCTGAGGATCACGTTCTGAATCCGTTGTTGAGAAGCGCTGCGGCACCTTCGAGCGTCAATATGGTGGCGATTAAGAGTGCGATCCGCATTTTGTGTCGCATTGTTCTCGCTACCGAGCCGCCTTCGCACTGCTCTCCGCGCCGAACCACCACGCTCAGCCGCCGGCTGCCGCCGCGCGCATCGAACGGCTCCCGTCTAGGCCGGGTAGTACGAGAACGCCTGGTCACCTGCACCGGCGGCGGCTGCTCGCCGTTGCGCGCCGAGGTGCTGCCGTCCACACTGTGACGTCCGTCTCCGCGGCGAACGACGTGCCCGCCACCGGTCATTGTTCGGTGACCGAACCAGACCCGACGGGTCAACCACACCATTGTCGCGGCAGCTTGCCCCTGGCATTATCCGCATGGTTTCGTTTCCCTTCACGACACATTACTCCGATTCACTGATTGCTTTTGAAGGGACGCTCATGAGTTCGGCATCGCCGGTTTCACTGACGGCGTACCAGCGGGACATATGGGCTGCAAGCTGGCGCCACCCCGGTACACCCGCATTCAATATCGGCGGCGCTTTACGACTTTCCGGCGAGATCGATTTTCACGCCCTGGAGCAGTCTTGCCGGCGAGCCGTTCGACGTAATGATGCGTTCCTACTCCGCTTCGCAGAGCATGACGGAATTCCCGTCCAGTGGGCCGGAGACGACGTCCCCGAGATACAGGTCATCGATTTTTCCCTGGCAGACGATGCACGAGCCGCCTGTCTGGACTGGATGAAGCGTGCGGCTGTCCGCCCCCTCCCTTTGGACGGCGGACAGCCGTTCGACATCGCACTGCTTCGTGAGAGCGAGTCAGTCGGTTACCTCTTCCTGATGGCGCATCACATCATCGCCGATGGCTGGGGTCTGGATCAGTTCGCGCGGCAGATCATCTCGGACTACGCGCCCGCCGTGCCGACGGAAACCGCCCTGAAAACCGCCCCGCCCTCGTACCTCACGTTCGCCGAAGAGGAAGCGCGGTACCGGGGTTCGCCGCAGTGGTGCCGAGACCGGGACTTCTGCCGGGACATCTTCGCGGACTTCAGTCCCCCGCTCTTTCCCGTGAGGTCGCCGGGCAGCACTTCGAATGGTCACCGACGCAGTGCACGCCACACGTTCACCCTTGAGCGGAAACTCATCGACCGAATCCGCGAACGGAAGCGTTCATCCGTCTTCGCCTTCCTCACGGCCGCAGTCGCGACGTATCTGTCCCGGGTGCACCGATGTGAGGAGGTGGGGCTCGGGGTTCCTTTTCTCAACCGCCACGGCAGAGCGGAGAAGCGAACCGTCGGGAATTTCGCCAGCATGCTTCCGCTCCGTCTGGCCGCACACGGCGAGAGATCCATGCAGGACATGGCCGATCAGGTGGAGGCGGCCGCCTTCATGATGAAGCGCCGTGAGCGGCTGGCTCTCGGCGATCTGCTGCGCACCCTGCCGTCGCACGGCACCGGTCCCAGGCGCCTCTACGACGTCACCCTCTCCTATCTGCGCCTGCCCGCCCCCCAGAGCGCCACCGGGCTTTCGACCGAGACGCTGCCCCTGCCGAACGGCCACGGCCAGGACGCCCTGGCCGTCCATGTCCGCGAGTTCGAAGACGCCGGGGACATACGGATCGACCTCGACTACGCGCTTGATGTCTTCGACGAGGACTTCCCCGTCGAGGCGGCGGCACGGCACATCGAAACGCTGCTCAGGTACGCGGTGGACCAGCCCGAGGAGCCGGTGGCGAACCTGCCGATGATCAGCCCCGAGGAGCACGACGACCTCGTCCGGGCCCGGAACGCGACCGATGCCCCGTACCCGAGTGACACGACGCTGCACAGCCTGTTCGAGGAACAGGCCGGCCGTACACCCGACCGCATCGCCGTCGCCGCCGGCGACTCACACCCGGCGGTGACATACGCCGGCCTCGACGCCCGCGCCAACCACGTCGCCCGGCGGCTGCGGGCCGAAGGAGTACGCCCCGATGACCGGGTGGCCGTGCTGGTGGAACGCGGCCCTGAGCTGCTGGCGGCACTTCTCGGCGTGCTGAAGGCCGGTGGCGCCTATGTACCGGTAGACCCGTCCTATCCCGCGGACCGCATCCGATTCCTGCTGGACGACAGCGGTGCCCGGGCTGTCCTGACCAGCGGCCGGGACGCTCGTGGTGGGGCCGGACCCGCAATGCCGTCCGCGGCTGCCGGGGCGTGCGAGATCATTCTGGACGCGCTCCCGCAGGACCCGGTCGGCCCTCCCGCACAGACAGCGGGACCCCGCAGCCTCGCCTACGTCATCTACACCTCCGGTTCCACCGGACGGCCCAAGGGCGTGATGGTTGAGCACCACTCGGTGCTCAACCGTCTGGCCTGGATGCAGAAACGCTTTCCGCTGGGCGCGGACGACGTGGTGCTGCACAAGACCCCCAGTTCCTTCGACGTCTCCGTATGGGAGCTGTTCTGGTGGGGCATCGCAGGCGCACGCGTGGCTCTGCTCCCCGTGGGCGCGGAGAAGGAGCCACCGGAGATCCTGCGCGCCGTCGCCGAACAGCGCGTCACGGTGGTGCACTTCGTGCCGTCGATGTTCGGCCCCTTCCTCGAACTGCTGGAAAGCGACCGCGCTTTGCCAGCGCGTATCGGGCATCTGCGCACCGTCTTCTGCAGCGGCGAAGCCCTCGGAGCCGATCTCGTCGCACGCTTTCACCGGGTGTTCGCCCGGTCCGGGACATCCGCGCCACGTCTGGTCAATCTCTACGGCCCGACCGAGGCCACGGTCGACGTGTCGTACGCCGACCTCTCACCCCACGCCGGAAATCCCTGCTTCGCTGAACCGGCCGAGGCCCCGCGGAGAGTGCCCATCGGCCGTCCGATCGACAACACGCGGCTGTATGTGCTGGGCCGGCACAACGCTCCCCAGCCCGTCGGCGCACCCGGCGAACTGTGCGTGGCCGGTGCCGGTCTCGCCCGCGGCTACCTGGGACGTCCCGAACTGACCCGCGAGGCATTCGTGGCGGACCCCTTCTTTCCCGGGGAGCGCATGTACCGCACGGGCGACCTCGCGCGGTGGCTGGCCGACGGCACACTGGAGTACCTCGGCCGGATCGACGAGCAGGTGAAGATCCGCGGCAACCGCGTGGAACTCGGTGAGGTGCAGAGCCGGCTGGCCGCCTTCCCCGGAGTGCGCGGCGCGGCGGTCAGCGCTCACACGTCACCCTCACGCGGCGCGTATCTCGTCGGCTACTACGTCGCCGGCGAGGACATCGACCCCGCGTCACTGCGCTCCCATCTCGGCATGATGCTGCCGGAGTTCATGATCCCGGCGCGCTTCGTGCGTATCGACCGGATTCCGCTGACCCCGAACGGCAAGGCCGACCTGCGGGCTCTTCCCGCCCCCTCGCGCGCCAGTTCTCCGCCGGGTCGCGCCAGTTCTCCGGGTGACGAGCCGCGGAACGCGGCCGAGGCGACGCTCGCCGCTGTCTGGCGCGAGGTGCTGGACGTGGACTTTGTGGGAATCCACGACAATTACCATGCGCTCGGCGGGGATTCGATTCTGATGCTCAGGGTCCGCGCGGAGGCGGAAAAACGCGGACTCCGCTTCACGTTGAGCGACATGTTCCGTCGTCCGACCGTCGCCGGGCTGGCCGCACACGCGTCCACGGCCGCCGCCGAGGCGAGCGCGGACGCCGTGCTGAAGCCCTTCGACCTTGTGCACAGGGCGGATCGGGCCGGGCTCGCGGACGCCGAGGACGCGTACCCGGCCACCCGGCTGCAGCTCGGGATGCTGTATCACAGCCGTGCCTTCGAGGGATCGTCCGTCTACCACGACGTGTTCCGCTACGTCCTCCGGCTGCCCTGGGACGAAGCCGCGTTCCGGCGATGCCACGAGCGGCTGCTCGTCCGCCATCCGGTCCTGCGCTCCTCATTCCGCCTGTCCGGGTTCTCCCAGGCACTGCAGGTCGTACACCCACCGGCTCAGGCCGGCGACAGCCTGGAGATCACCGATCTGCGCTCGGCGTCCGCCGAGAAGGCCGAGGCCGACGTCCGGGCACACATCGAACACCGGCGCTACCACCCATACGTGTTCGACCGGCCACCCCTGTGCCTGTTCCGCGTGCACCTCGTGCCATCCGGTGCCGTGGACCTGGTCTTCAGCTTCCATCACGCGCTGCTGGACGGGTGGAGCGTGGCGAATCTGATCGGCGAGCTGCTCCAGGACTATCTGCATGCCATCGGTAAGGACATCGCCCCTGTGCCCGACATGCCCCTCCCTTCGTTCGCGGCCCATGTGCGCGACGAGCGACGCGCTCTTGCTTCCGAGGACAACCGGCGGTTCTGGGACGAGGCGCTTCGTGAGTCGTCGTCCGCGTGCCCGGACGGCTTCCGGCCGCACGAGGCCGCGGGTGACTCCGGTCTTGTCGTACGGCACGTCGCGCTGCCCGAACGGCTCACGGCGGCGGTGCGCAGCTTCGCGCGCGTCCACGAAATGCCGGTGAAGTCCGTGCTGTTGGCGGCCCACTGTCTCACCCTGAGGCTGCTTCAGGGGCCGGGCGAGGTCACCACCGGACTGGTCACTCATGGCCGCCCGGACGAGGCCGGCTCGGAGCGGACCGCAGGACTGTTCCTGAACACGATTCCGGTGCGGCTGGGCGGCAGCGCGCGCAGCTGGCTCGAAACCGTACGTGAGGTGGAGCGCGGCGAGCGCGAGAGCCACCCCTACCGGCGCTATCCGCTCAGTGCGATCCAGCGGGACGGTGATGCCGTACTGCGGACCGCGTTCAACTATGTCAACTTTCATGTCCTCGGAGCGCTCCTGCGTACCGCTTGCCTGCGTGTGGACGGGGTCGAGATCTGGGAGCAGACGAACTTCCCGCTCCTGGTGAACGCCATCACCGATCCCCGCGACGGCCACCTGGAGCTGCGCATCGACGGCGATGGCCGCGTATTCACCTCGTCCCAGGCCGATCTGTTCGGACGCCGCTACGCCGAGATCCTGCGGCGGATCGTGGACCACCCGCACGAGAAGCCGGGCTTCGGCTTCCTCGCGGAGGAAGCCGATGACGTCGTACGCCGGTTCGAGCGCCAGGTCCTGTATACGCCCCGCGCGATCGCCGCCTCCATGGCCGAAGACCGCTGGACGTACGAGGAGCTGGACCGGGCCGCCGACCGGGTGGCACGGCGGCTGCTCTCCATGGGCGCGCCCCCCGGGGCCCGCATCGGGATCGCCATGGACAGATCGCCCGGGATGCTCGCCGTGGTCCTGGGCATCGCCAAGGCGGGCGCCGCCTGCGTTCCCCTGGACGTCAGCTACCCGGAGGACCGGATCGCCGGCATCCTCGCCCGGACCAGGCCGTTCCGTGTCGTCGCGGACGCGGAGCACGCCCACCTGGTGCCCGAGGGCTCGGACGTGGTGTCCACCGAGTCGCTCCTCGCTCCCACGAAGTGCGGCACGAACGCGAGTGAACCCCCGCTGCCGCCCATCCCGCCGGAGAGCATCGCCTACGTGCTCTTCACCTCCGGCTCCACGGGCCGGCCGAAGGGCGTGGCCATGCCGCACCGCGCACTGGCCAACCTCGTCGCATGGCAGAACCGGACACCGAGCGGCGCCGTTGGCGGCACCACGCTTCAGTTCGCACCACTCGGTTTCGACGTCTCGTTCCAGGAGATCTTCTCCACCCTCTGCGGCGGCGGCACCCTCCTCCTGGTCTCCGAGGAACAGCGCCGCACCATGCCCGAGCTGCTGCGCCTACTCGACAGGGAGGGCGTGGACCGGGTCTTCCTCCCCGCTGTCGCCCTGCAGCAATTCGCCGAGGCCGCCACGGCGCTGGGCCTGCGTCCGCGCCGGCTGCGCGTACTGATCTCCTCGGGCGAGCAACTGCGGGTGACGCACGAGATTCGCCGGCTGTGCGCCGCGCTGCCCGGCTGCCTGCTGGAAAACCAGTACGGGCCGACGGAGACCCATGTGGTGACCAGTTTCCCGCTGACGGGGGACCCGGCCGGATTCCCGGACCTCCCGCCGATCGGACGCCCCATCGACGGCGTCGAGGTGCGGGTACTGGACGAGTGGCTGCGTCCGGTTCCCGAGGGCTCGAAGGGCGAGATCTACCTCGGTGGCGCCTGCCTCGCCGAGGGCTACGAAGGAGAACCCGGGCTGACCCGGGAGCGCTTCGTCACTCACCCCAGCGGCACCCGGCTCTACCGGACCGGCGACCTGGCCCGGGTGCTGCCCGGCGGCGCCGTCGTGTGCCTGGAACGGACGGACACCCAGGTGAAGATCCGCGGCTTCCGCGTCGAACCCGGCGAGGTGGAGCTGGCCATCAGGAAGGCGGCCGCGCACCAGTCCGCCCTGCGCGAGGTCGCGGTCACAGCCCGCCGGCCGGAAGGCGCCCCGGCCTTTCTCGCCGCGTTCCTGGTGGGTGGCGAAGCCTCGGTCGATCTCGGCGACATCGTACGGCGGCTGCGGGCCACGCTGCCCGAGTACATGATCCCATCCCGGTTCGCCTGGGTGCCGAGTCTGCCGCTGACCCCGAGTGGCAAGCGGGACGATGCCGCACTGCGCGCTCTGCCGCTGGCGCCGGCCGCGCCGGCCGCCGCGCATGTGCCACCGCGTGACGAGTACGAGAGCGGACTGGCCGAGATGCTGTCCGACCTGCTCCAGATCCCGGCGCCCGGGGTGCACGAGAACTTCTTCCAGCTCGGCGGGACATCGCTGACAGCCATGCGTCTTGTCACGATGATCGAGAAGCGGTACCGGGTCGGTGTCCCGCTGTCCGCCTTCATCGAGACACCCACGGTCGCGGCACTCGCCGGCCGGCTGCGCGAGAAGAAGGCGGTGACGACCTTCGACCCCCTGGTGCCGATGCGGACATCCGGCTCCCGGCCGCCCCTGTTCCTGGTCCATCCCATCGGCGGCAACGTGCTGTGCTACGAGCGGCTGGCGCGCCTGCTTCCGGGGGAACAGCCGGTCTACGCGCTGCAGGCGGCAGGGGCCGAACCGGGAACTCGGCCGCTGAGCGACGTCCCCGCCCTCGCGCGCAGCTATGTGGAAGCCATCCGTGACGTGCGGGCCTCCGGCCCGTACCGGCTGGGTGGATGGTCGTTCGGCGGTTTCGTGGCCTTCGAGATGGCCCGGCAGCTGAAGGCCTCCGGCGAGGTCGTCGATCGCCTCGTGCTACTGGATTCGATCACCCCGGGCACGTACCACGACGTGGCCGAGGAGCAACTGGCCGAGTGGTTCCTGTGGGAACTGCTGTCACTGGACGGCGGCGCCAACACCCCGGCACAGGCGCTGCCGCCGGGGCTGAGCGAGCAGGAACGTTTCGACCACATTCTGCGGCGCGCGCTGGAAGCGGGCGTCCTGCCTCGCGGTGCCTCACCCGGTCGCGTACGTCGTCTCTTCCAGGTGTTCCGGGCCAACTGGCAGGCGTTGATCGACTACCGCCCGGACGTGTGCGATCAGGACCTCACACTGCTGCGCGCGACCGGGCCGCTGCCCAAGGCCCTGGAGCCGGCTCACCAAGCCGTCGGCAGCGCGCACCGCGACCCGGCCAACGGCTGGACGGCGTGGACTCGGGGCCGCGTCGACGTGATCGACGTACCCGGCGACCACCTCCGGCTCATGACGGAACCGTACGTCTCGGTCGTGGCGCGACGCATCGACGAGGTGACCGCGTGAACAGGGCGCAGACTGGCGGGAAGAGAACAACGGCGTCGGGACGCGCGCCCAAGGCGATCATCATCGGTGCGGGCATCGGCGGCCTCACCGCCGCCGTCGCCCTGCGCCGGGCCGGAATCGATGCCGAGGTGTACGAGCGCGCCGGTGACCTTTGGCCGGCCGGGACAGGGCTGTCGCTCATGAGCAACGCGCTCACCGCGCTGCGCTCCATCGGCATCGACCTCGGACTGGAACGGCGCGGTCGATCCATCGAGACCTTCCACTTCCTCGATGCCGGCGGACGCCCGGTCAGGAAGCTGCCTCTGAAGGAGATCGGTGAACGGCTCGGAGCCCCGAGCGTCAACATCCACCGGGCCGACCTGCAGCAGGCGCTCCTTGAGAAACTCGGCGACAGATCCGTACGGCTCGGTGCCTCCGCGGTCGACTTCAGACCCACCGCTGACGGCGTCCGCGTGCGGTTCACGGACGGCTACGAGGCACACGGCGACGTGCTGATCGGCGCCGATGGCTTGCGCTCCGTGGTGCGCCGGCAACTGACCGGCCCCGAGGAGCCACGCGAACACGGGTATGTCTGCTGGCTGGCGACGACACCCTTCTCGCATCCCCGGTTCACCGCGGGCTGCGTACGCCACTACTGGGGTTCCGGCCGACGCTTCGGACTCGTCGACATCGGGCATGGCAGAGCCTATTGGTGGGGCACGAAGAACATGCCTCCCTCGGCCGCGCGCGGGTGGAACGGCGGGAAGGACGAGGTCGCCCGGGCCTTCACCGGCTGGGCGGACGAGGTGCAGGAGGCGATCCGGATCACGCCGGAGGAGGCGATCGTCAGCGTGCCGGCTCAGGACCGGCCCTTTCTCGAACGCTGGGGCGAAGGTCCCGTCACGCTCCTCGGAGACGCGGCTCACCCCATGCTGACCAGCCTCGGTCAAGGGGCGGGCACCGCGGTGGAGGACGCGGTCGTCCTGGCTCGCAGCCTCGCCGGATCGGCCTGCCCCCGACAGGGCCTGCGTACCTACGAGTCCCTGCGCCGGGACCGGGCACGGCGCATGGTGCGCCTCTCTCACAGGCTGAGCGTGATCGAGCAGTACGAACGTCCGCTGCCGTGCATGCTGCGCGGGGCGTATCTGCGCTGGACTCCGGCGCCTGTCCTCTACCGTCAGAACCTGTCCTTGCTGACCTTCGCTCCCACGTGATGAAAGCCCGATCCGGGGCCGCGTGTCAGGTGCCGGGCTTGCGGCCGTACACGTAGACGTCGTCGCCGTTGTGCAGCAGCGACCAGTACTTCTTGGCCGTGGTCCGGGTCATGTTGACGCAGCCGCGGGAGCCCGGCGGGCTCCACATGCTGAGGCCGACCGAGTGGAACGCCTCACCGCCGTCGAAGAACTGGCTGTAGGGCATGGGCACGTTGTAGAGGGTCGAGACGTGGTCGATGTGGCGCCAGTAGATCTTCTTCAGGCCGGTCCGGGTCTCGTAGCCGTTGCGGCCGGTGCGCACCGGCACCGGGCCGTAGACGAGCTTCTTGCCGTCCTGGATCCAGCTGAGCTGGAGCGTGAGGTTCACGCAGGCGATCCGGCCCTTGTTCACCGGGCACTTGCCGGCCTTGTTGGGGTTCTTCCCGACCGCCTTCTGCTTGTTCATGAGGTCCATCACACCCCAGGTGACCGGACCCGCGTAGCCGATGTTCGGGGTGATGCCGTGCTTGGTCTGAAAGGCGCGGATGGCCTTGCAGTCGGTGCTGGACTGCCGGCCGTCGACCGGGCGGCCGAGGAACTTCTCCACCTTCTTCTGGTACGGCCCCGCCTTCGTCGTGCAGCTCGCGGCCTGCGCGGGCGCGGCGCCCAGTGCGAGTGTGAGCGGCGCCAGTAACCCTGCCACTCCAAGCATGACAGCACTTCTCTTAAGCGTGTCCCCCATGGCTCAGTTCGCCTTTCGCCTGCGCCGGTCGCACCAACTGCGACCTCTGCCTACGGGGCCCGGTGCCCCTGTATTCCCGTTGTCACAACAGTCCATATCATGACATAACACGAATATTCAGGATTCCGCCGGGACAACCTTGCCGGCCATCGCCTCACTGGAACCCAGCCGCCGGCGGGCGAAGCGGAAGACACCCCTGAGCAACTGCATCACCACGACCGTGAGCCCGGCGACCGGCAGAATCAGCAACAGGATCTGGACTGCGGAGGCCCCTGCCATCACATAGTCACCGGAAGCCGCGGCATTCACGACGAGGACCTGGATCTGCTGCCAGTCGACCTGAATGAGCCGAGGCAGTTGCATGACCACGTAGCCCAGTTGCAGGGCGAGCGCCGGAACGACGCACACCACCCACACCGTCACGACCGCCTGGGGCCAGCGCTTGAGGGCCTGCAGACGTTCGTCCCGGGGCTTGCGGAAGAGCACGCTCCGGATGATGGGACCGATGTACTTGAAGAGGTCCGGGATACCCACCAGATCAGCGATGATGTAGTAGCCGTCGAACCGGAGCGTGGGCAAAAGCTGCTGGAAGATCTCGAGATTGACCGAGAGGATCGCCACCAGCAACGGTGAGAAGCCAGTCGTCAGATACGCCAGGACCAGAAGGTTGGCAAAGACCGCGTTGAAGTAGACACCGCCCAGGTCGGCGCGCAGACGACCGCCGCGTCCCAGCCGGTAGGAGTTGGTGATGTCGGTGTAGAAGGCCGGCCACACCAGGTAAACGCCGCACCCCATGCTTCCCGGTCGGACCCCGCCGTACCGGCACGCCGAGGCGTGCCCCATCTCATGGAAGACACAGGAGACAACGGCGAGGAAGACGACCAGCAGAAAGCTGGTCGGAGCGAAGAGGACAGCCTGCAGCGCACCCGCTGTGTCCTGCATCCAGAACCAGACTTCGCCGGCGAAGAACGCCGGGACGGCCAGGAGAGCCACTACCGGCCGATGCAGCCACGCGAACAGGCCGGCCAGGAACCACGTCACTTCCTCCGAGAGAACCGCCATGCGGAACCGGAAGGCGAGGAACGGGTCGGCCTTGGCGACGGGCGGGGGCGGTGAGCCGTCGCAATAGGTGGTGATCCCGAGGGGTGCCAGTTTCTGGTCAACGAGAAAGGTCACATGGTCGGCGGTGTACAGCCGTCCGGTTTCCTCGCTGAGCGCGGCGGCGATATGAGCCACGGTGGGACCGCCGCCTCCGGGCCGTTCGCCGTCAGGGGCGGAGTGACGGTCAAGCAACTTGGCGACGGTGTACAACAGCCCGGGAAGCCGTACGAGTTGCCCATCAGAACGGGCGACCAACTGGGGCGGCTCCCGGTAGCCGGAGCCCTCGAACTCGCCTACCAGTTCGGTGCCCTCGGCCAAAGTGGGGCGCGCATCGCCGCTGCTCCCGGACGGCCGCGCTGATACGGAGGGGGCGCCCGTGCCGGTGGGTGTCACTGACGGTTGGCCCATGGAGCTCTCCAGAGTGAGGGGGAGACGAGGCGTCATCCGGCCTGCCGTAGACGAGTGCTCCAGCCCTCTCTCACAGCTTGTGCCGCTTCGAGCGCCGGGTGCGGCGGCGTACTGGCCGGGAAGGCGCGCCACGTGAAGGACGGTGTGACGCACGCGACCGCATCGTCGGCAGCGCCGCAAAGGCAGGGCTTCACGGTCGTAGAGGGTGCTGGGCGGTCAAGGTGCCCAGTCGCTGCGGGCTTCTCCGGGCACGGACGGCTGACCCGACACGCGGTCCGATGCGCATCACACGCCCGAGAGGGGTATCCCATCTGCTGCGGTGTCTGCCACGCGGCGCGCTTTCCACCGTCACGCCCCAGCGGCTGTGCCGCTGGGGCGATCGGCGGCCCGCATCCGGGACCCGCAGACCCGGAACGGGCTTTCAAGCGGCCGCGGAGAGCCGGGAGAGACGAACATGCAGGTCTCCCCCGGCTGTTCTCCGACGCGAAGGAATCAAGAGCTCAGCGTCAGTAGCTGCGGATCGTGGCCGGCATGCAGGTGAGGCTGGGCACAGTGCTCTGGCCCTGGCCGATGGACTGACAGGTCGACTGAACCGTGTCGCTGTGGCTGCCGCCGCCGAACATGCCACCGAAGATGCCACCGCCGAACGGACCACCGCCACCGCCACCAGCGGCAGAAGCGCTGGCACTGCTCGCGCCGCCGTCGGCGGCAACGGCGTGGCCGTCGTGGGCGCCGCCGAAGCCTAACGGAACGACCACGTTGCCCATGACCGTGCGTTCGGGCAGCACCTCACCCATGAGCAGGTCCAGCTCTTCAAAACGGATTTCAGTTCCCATGGTTTCCTCTGATCTCGTTGTTACGCTTGCCCCCCGGTCTTACGATACATATGCGACCGGGGGGCGCTGTATTTGAAGCGAGAGTCGAAATGAATCATCCGGTTGGACGGTCCGGCTACTCCGTTCGAGTCGCCATTTCCTCCTGCGGATAACGCATGTGACGCTCTGTCCAGCCGTGCGATGTGGAGCTATAAGCAGGGCCAGTGTCCTGCTTATGGGCCCATCTTCCCTGCCTCTTTAATCAGCAATACCACCAACTCGGCGGGAAGGTGTGCTCTCCCGGCTTGCTCTGAGAGGTGATCGAAGTTGCGATGCTGCACAGGTCGCCGGCTGCTGTGTTGGGGTCGATCTCGCGTGTCTTGTTCTCAAAGTTCGTGAGGTCCGTACCCGTTCGGGCGATGAGCTGCAACGGTTCCTCACCCGTACCTGCCAAGCTCTGCATACACTTCGCAGACGTGGGCGGGCAGTTCGTGATGGCCTGCTGCCCCTTCGCGGCCGCGGCGCACGCCGGAGGGGCGGACTGGCCCTTGGCCGGATTACAAGGGTCATCAGCGGCGTACGCGGTCGCCGTGACAGGAACGGTGAAGGCGGCCAGCCCGACGGCAGTGGCCAGCAGGCCGCGGGCGAGCGCAGCGAAATTCATGAAGACTCCCGACATGTTCCAGAGGGACGTGGTCAACTTGCGGTAGGCGTGCTGATGGTGGGCTTCACAGGCCGTGGACGGGGACGCCCTGGCTTGGAACGGGAGTCACTGCGCATCTCTGGCTTCACCCCGCGCAGGGGGGCCGCGAATTCGTCAGGCTCCGGCTGATTGGTGGGGCGGTTGTCCAGGCAGGCGCCCTTCGGAGCGGTGTAGGTCTGTGCCACGAAGGAGCTTGATTCCAGGATCGACGGCTCGTCCAGCACCACGTTCTTCACGTACTTACTCGTGCCCATGGCCTTGAGGGTGCCTTTGACCCGGTGGCCCATGTCCACGTATCCCCAGGTGAGGACATCGCCCGCAGGAGCGGTCGCCTCAATCGTCGTGCTGCTCTCGACGCTGTTGTCCCAGGTCCGGCTGTAGTCGCGCCCGCCTGACTTCTCATACGTCTGATCAGTCGACTGAGTCCCCGTGTTTGAGCCGGAGATGTCGCCGCTGAGCCTGCCCTGGGTCTGACTCTCGTCCGTGATGTTGCTGGTCGCCTTCATCATGTCGGGAATATATGCCTCATGGGTTTTCGTGAGCGTCTCGGTGCCTTCCGCGGTACCGGAAAGTTCAATCTGTGACGATCCTTGGACCCTGCCCGTACTGGTCGACCTACCGGAGATTTCCCCGCCGATGTTGTCCGTGACCCTCGGCCGAAGGCTGACGTACCGTGAAACATAAATATCGTGATCAGTGCAGTTCAGGAAGGCATTGCCCACAGAAATAACACCGCCCCGGTATTCCTGCACGCCATCCACCACGAACTTACAGCCCTTGCCTTGGTGGCAAAGGTCCGTCACCTGTTCAACCGACGACAGCGGCTTGTCTCCATCAAAGGCTTTCGCCTTGGGCATGGAACGGTCGCCCTGATCCGCAGCAGTGGAAGGAGCCGCAGCGACAGAAAGCATGCTTACGGAGACCAACGGGACCAGGAGCGCGTATAGAGCACGGACCCGAGTCGGTGAAGCGGCCCGCGACCGAAGTGTGCCTTTCAAACCCATTCTCCTTGCCTTCACCATCAATTGATTCTTACGCCGCCGGTGACCCGTTGCCCTTCGGCTTCAGCAGGACACTTCGGGTCGCCTTCATTCCCGACTGAGGCGGCGCGGTCACCAGAGCACTCCGGGTTTCTGGCGTGATGGCCGTCTTCCGGTCTGAACTACACTTGGCAAATTCAGCATCCGTCATGGGACCCGTACGCTGATACCAGCGGTCGGGCAGCGTGGCGGAGGGAGCGTCGAACGTCGCGAACAACCTGTAGGCGTTGCGAGGGCTGGTGAAGAATCCCACGACTCGCTGCCGGGCAGGTTCGAGTTCGATCCAGCTGGCTTCGCCGGGCTGAATGGTGGGCGCTACGTACCTCTTCACGTCCCTGGTCCAGGTCCACGGCGAATCCGTGGCAGTCTCGAATCCCCGTCCGACCTGGCCGGCCAGCCTCGGCTTTCCTTGCGAAATGTCATCCGGAGGAATCATCGCCAGATTGTTCTTCGCGTAGTACTGCGAGATGCTGTCGAACGGCTTCTCTGTGTAATCGACGTCGCGTTCGTCCTCGAATGCGTTCCGCCCGCAGTTGAGGTGCACTTCCCCGACCATGCGAGCCTTGTCGTAGTAGGGGTACGAGGCATCCTGATCCATGGCGAAAGAACACTGTGTGTCGCCGCCATTGCAATAATCGACGGCCGATTGAACCGAGAGCGGTTCATTCTCGTTGTATGCCTCGGGAGCTGGGAGCGCGACCTTGGAAATCTTCACGTCCGGGGGAAGAGGGTTCCTGGTCACACGCACGTTCGTCAGCAGCGGTCCGCACATTCCGCTCCCCTGCGGCATCTGGGAAGAGAAGGTTACCTGCGTGTTGTCCTTGGGAGCGGTGAAGGTGTATGTCTTACCCAATTCCCAGTTCGGGGTACCCACAGCAGTGGCACCCTTCGTGGAAAATTCCTGGCTCTTCTTGCCATCGTCGATGGCAAACTTCTGGCCGTTCTGCACCTGCGAGAGCGCACAACCCGTGTATGTGCTCGGACTGTCGTCGAATGCAATGGTCACCTGGTCACCCGCATGAACTCCCCAGAAGTTCACATACAACTTGGCAGGTCCGCCGCCATAATTGAGGTTCGCAGCCTGGAGCTTTTGGGGGTGCTTCGCCGCGTCGGCCGAGACAGTGGCACCATTCCCACCCCAATGGCTCGGAGTGACGAAGTTCCAGTTAGTTCCGATGACATGGGGGGAGGAAAAATCACCATTGGGCACGGGCACAGGCACCGATGACTGGGCCGAGGCAGGAAGCGTTGCGCATGGGAGCGCGAGAGCCAGCGCCGCACCCATACAGGTCCCGCCCCGCAACCAAGACGAAAATTTCATGATTGTCTTCCTATAAATATTTAATCCGCACGGGCACACCCGTCCGATGACGGAAAATAACCGTAAAGCCACGGAAAGCCTGCTGGTGAGAATTCCCCGCCGGTTCGAACGATCCTCTCTCGTAGGCATGGCACCGCCAAGTCAGACAGCAAGACGGAGACCTCGACAAGGCCATTTAGTGCCTTGAACCGGCATATAGATGAGAGCGCGTCCGACAGGAGACTGACGTACTACTCATCCGATTGGACGCGTCACTCATCCAGTTGGCGGACCCAGCCTGCACGTCATCGCAACGCCGCCCACATGAAAAGCCGTAATTCCAGTGGACATCGCAGGGATAGCCCTCGCGGAATACGGATCAGCCCAGCCGGTCCGGGTTGCACGGTACTTGCTGCTCAGTCCCGTCAACCACGCCTGGTGCACCTGTGCTTGCCGGTGCCGGGGCCACAAGGAATCGAACTCGGTCAGCAGGGCGCCCTGGAAACCACCCGGACGGCAGGCATCGCCATCGTGCCCTCCTCCGTTGACTCAACCATGAGCAATCCCATGCCGGATGCAGCCACTCCCATCTACGACGCCCTGTACGCGCATTGGCGTGCGAACTTCCGTACCGTCCCGGGCGAGCGAGGGCCGGACGACCACTGGAACATCCCCACCTTCCGGGACAGCACGACGGCTGAACTCCCGCCGCAGAATGCGGGGTGGGGCCTCCTGCCGGCGATGCCCCGGCAGCTGTTCGGCTACGGGACACGCGTCGGTGCGCCCGTGCCGGCCTCGCCGCTGGCCCTGCAGCCCAGCGGCTGGTGAGGCGCAGGCGCTTCCCGAGGTAGGTCAAACCGCACGGTCAGCCGCGGGTATTCGGCACGCCCTCATCAGCTCCCGGGCCGGGTCGCGAGCCGTCGGCGGACCGGCGGCGCTTGGCTGCTCCACTGCGCGATCGGGCGACTCGGAGAATTTTGCAGCAAGCGGAATTCCAACATATGCACGAAGAACTCACACGCCGGTACCAACGAATTGGACTCCGGGGGTTGTGAGTACGTACAAAGGATCCTTGCAGGGCCTCCTGGGCGGCTGTCCGGCTCCGACACCCCGGGGCGCCAGGAGGCCCTGTCCTGCTCTGTTCCTCGCGTTTTCTGCTTACTCCCTCAGGTTCGAGGAAAAACTCGCGTCGCCCCGCTCAGTCCTCATCCCGGCCGAAGACCGCATTGAGTGACCAGGTTGCGATCCGATCACGCGCTTTGGGGGTCAGCTGCCCCTTCCGGTCATACACCGAGATGCCGTCGATACGCTTGGGGCACGTGTTGTGATGGCACAGCTGCCCCGCGACGTCGAGGAGACCGACCTTCGACCGTTTCCGGTCGATGTCTCGCAGCACCTGGTTCATGGCGAGCGCGGAGTTCCGCAGCGAAGGCTTGGAGACCCTGGGCGAGGTCATCAGATACACCGGCTTGCCGGTACTGGTGAGGAGGTCGACCGCGTGCTTGAGGTGGGCGGCGAAAGCTGCGCGATGCGTCCCCGAGGCGAGGCTACCGGGCTCTTCCCGCTTCTTCATCCGCTGGGGCTCGACGTCCCGGTAGCCCACCATGAGGATGGTCGCGTCGGGTCGGAAAGCCGCCAGATACGACGGCCACTTCTCCGGCCACGCGAGACATTCGGCGTGCACCTTGCGTCCCGCGGGGAGGCGGATGCCACACCCGGCCAGTCCCGCGTTGACCACCGTGGTGTGCCGTGCCACGACGACGCTCATGCCCTGGGCGAGATGTTCGGCCCAGGAGTCGCCGACGACCATGATGCTCTTGCCGCGTGTCGCACGGCTCAACTGGGCGGGATCGATGCCGAGCTGAGGGGTTCCTTTGCGGGCATGGGGGCCGGAGCCGGCCTTCTCTCCGGACGCGGGAGCGCCGGCCCGGTTTTCGGCTCCTGCCGCGGTGTGCTGGCGTGCTTGCTGCTGGGCGGAACAGCCCGCGGCCGCGACCCCAGCCAGGCAGAGTGTCGCGGCGAGCATGCCGAAGGGACGGTGAAGGGCTGGGGTCATCACTTGAACTTCACATATCGGGTGACGTCGCCGGACATGTTCGGGGTCAGCGATCCGGAATACCCGTTGCAGTTCGGTGAACGGTAGTAATCCATCGTGCTGTTGGTGACGTTGATCGCGGAGAAGGGGGGCTCCTTGCCGTCCAGGGTGTAGCAGTGGCCGGACTGCGGGTTCTCCAGCGAGGCTGACTGGACGCCATTGCCGTCCGGGCTCCAGTAGAAGCCGCCCGTGGTGGCCGCCGCGGTACTGGGCAACAGGGCGGCGGCAGCCATCGCGGCCGCCGCGCCAAGGGATTTGATTTTCACGTCGGGTACCTTTCGGCAAAGGGAAAGCTGCCTGGCGGATCCGGAGCCTTTCAGCCCTCTGGCTCGGCTGAAGTGCCTGGCGCGACCATGAAGGTGCTGAGTGTTCATCGCCCTACCGACGGGCGACGTGTCCGGCGGTCATACCAGGGCACATTGTCCCCGGCACATCAACGCCGCATCGCCATTCATTCTCGCGGTCAGGAATAGCCCACGTACTTGCTCCGTGATAATCCACCACCCGCAGCAGAAGGTTGCGCCGCCCGACAAGTGTCTGGATACACGATTCGAGGCAGGCGGATATCCACGCTACAGACTGTCCGGATGACCTCATCCGGACACACCAGGGCTTGTGGCGGCCGGTCCTCCTAACGGCCGAACCGGTTGAAGTCGGGGCTTGACGTTCCTGCCACCGGGCATGCCCTGGAGACGGACGCCGACCCTGGACCGAACGGCCGTCAGACCAGACCTGTGACGGTGACGGTGACCGTGACGCCGAGGTCCGCACCATCGCTTCCGGACGGACCGGCCGCAGCCCGCTCGACAGCGGCGTGTACCGCTCGTGCCACGTCCAGGGCGCGGTGACCACGCGAGAGGACGATGCTCACCTCAACCGCCGTGGTCCTTTGGCCCGCGCCGCGCCGGACGCGCACGGCGGATCTCGTGCGTTCCCTCTCCCACTGTTCGCCTGCGTTCGACCGGTCGCCCACCCGGGCCATGACCGAGGCAGAGGCACGCAGCAGCCCGGCAAGGCCGGGCCGCAGGAACGCGACACCGGGGACGCCGAGGACGGCTTGCGCGATCCGTTCCGTCAGCTCCGTCGGATTCCGCTGCGCCGTCACCTCGATCCTCCAACCGCGTCGTCGTAGACGTCCGCGACCGCGACATCCACCGAACCGACTTCCATGCCCAGCGCTCTTTCCGCGGCGTTGAGCACCGTCTCCCGCACTTGGTCCGCGGCCCGCTGGAGATCTGCGGTCACTCCGACCACGATCTCGATGTTCACGGTCACGGGCCCGCGCGTGCGCTGGGAGGCCGCGCCCTGACCAGCCGGGACGACGCGGCAGCTGCCCGCGCGAACGCCCGGCAGGGCGTCGACCGCGCCGCGGAACACCTTGGCCGCTGCGGCTTCTACGATCCAGTGGTCCTCCGCTGGGGTACCCAGCGGAAGCGTTCTCCCGGGGCGCAGTTCGAGGCGTACGACCTCCATCACCCGCTCGACGAGCGGTCCCGCGTCAGCTTCCGGTTCCTCCAGTCGCGTCTGGCGCACGGCATCCTTCAGCTGGTCGAGTTCGTGCAGCGCGGCCAAGCAGTGCGGGCACGTCCGGGCGTGCGGGTCGTCGTCCGGCCCCTCTTCCCACTGGCGCCATACGTCGGCCAGCTCCCGGCCGCAGGCCAGGCGCTCGTCGTCGGAGCGCTCACTGTCATCCGTCCCCTCGGCCGAACCATGGTTCGGCTCCACGTTCATCGCCATGCGACCATCGCCTCCGTCAGTTGGCGTCGTGCACGGAAGACGCGTCCACGGACCGCCTCCTGACTGATTCCAACGATCTCCGCGATCGCCTCGTACGACAACCCGTTCAGCTCTCTGTGCACCCAGCACACCCGCTGCTCGGGCGAGAGCACGCTCATGGCCTGCGACAGGGCCTCGACGGCCGCCTGGGCCTCCACCGCACGGGTCGGGGAGACCTGGTGGTCTGGAGCCGGCGGTTCGGGTACCGCGTCCAGCGTCGTGACCGCGCGTCGCGCGCGCAATACGTTCATGCACCTGTTGGTGACGATCCGGTACATCCAGGTGCCGAATGATGATTCTCCGCGAAACTCCGGTAATTTCCGCCATGCGCTGACGAACGCCTCCTGGACGGCGTCCTCCGCCTCAGTCCTGTCACCGAGTAATCGTGTGGCCATCTGTAACAACATGGGTCCGTGGCGGCGTACCAGCGCTTCGAACGCGTCCTCGTCCCCCTCTCCCGCCCTGACCGCCAGCAGGGAGTCCTCGCGCCATTCGTCCTCTGCGGTGTCCGGGGATCTGTCCCGCTGCTCTGGCATCGACGGTTTCCTCTCCTTCACCCCCGGCCCAGCCACCGGTCTTTCGTCCGGCGCGGCGGAGGTCCGCGTGTGCACGCCAGCGGAACGCTATCGACGAAGAGGGAAAAATCTTGGTATCACGTAATAAATCATCTGAAAACGTGTCGAAATAAGTGGCTACGCATGACACCTGTTGATCTAGGAGGACCGCAGATGACGACACAGGAGCCGAACCCGGGTACGGCAACCGGCGGCGACCGGGTAGCGGCCCCTGACGTCACCACCGTGGCCGGGGAATCTCGCGTCGCGGTGGAGACCGGCGAAGCGCGGGGCAGGACAACCATCGCCGATGTCGTCGTGGTCAAGATCGCCGGCATGGCGGCGAGGGAGATCACCGGTGTCCACGACATGGGCGGCAGCCTCTCCCGCACCATCGGGGCGGTGCGCGACCGGGTCCCCGGGGGGCGGCCCAATGTGGGACGCGGGGTAAAGGTCGAGGTGGGTGAGCGGCAGGCAGCGGTCGACCTCGATCTGGTCGTCGAGTACGGGCTGCCCATTCCCGAGATCGCCCGCGCGGTGCGGGAGAACGTCATTTCCGCCGTGGAGCGGATCACCGGACTCGAAGTCGTCGAGGTGAACGTGAACATCGACGACGTACGCCTGCCGGATGACGACGCGGGCGCCTCCTCGGACTCGCGGGTTGAGTAGGTGTACCGCCGTCGCGGCACCCCGATCAAGGCAGACCGGGCGGGTGGCGCGGCGGATCCAGCCGTTGAGCGCAGAGACCGAAAGAAGTGGGGAAAGTGGTGAGCAGAGCCGAAACGGGTGTGCTGGTGGGCATGTCCCTGGGTTATGCGGGCTGGTTCGGCGGCTTCACGGCATTCCTGCTGGTGGGCGCCCTGGGGGCAGTTGGCTGGACCGCGGGCCGTATGGCCGACAGTGGAGCGGGCCTGCCCGAGTTCCTCCCACCCCGCGGCAGTCGGCGCGATGAGCCCCGGGACGACTCGTCTTCCGAAAGACTGCCGTGAACACGGCGGCGTCCGCAGGGCGCATGGTCGGGCCGGCCGAGCGCGGCCGGCTCGTGATCGCCGATCGGGTGGTGCGCCGCATCGCCGCCCGCGCGGCGGCAGACGCTCTTGCTCCGGGGGACGTCACGGACCTCAGCGTGAAGGTCGCGACGGACAACGGCCGGGCCACACTGGCAGTCGCGCTCTCCCTGCCCTACCGAGCCGGGCTTCAGGAGTCCGGTGAGCGGCTGTGCCGGGACACGGCGGAACGTACGGCCATGCTCACCGGTCTTACAGTCTCCCGTGTGCGCATCCGGGTGCGCGGCCTGGTGGCGTATCCCGAGCCCGGTCCGGACGCACTGACCACACCGGCTCTCGCGGCCCTCCAGCACACGACCGACTGGGAGGCGAAACGCTTGTGGTCGGAGCGCCGCCTGCCTTCCGTGCTCACGGCGCTCGTCAGCACCGCAATCTGCGCGGCGGCGCTGTACGAGACGGTGTGCGTGCGCCTTGTGGGGTGCGCACACACCTCCTTGTGGTCACGACCGCTCACGTGGTTATCCGCCCACCGCTCCGGCGACTGCGCGCTGGCATTGGGTTCGCTCGCAGCGCTGCTGGGTCTGGGGCTGCTGGCACTCGCGGTTCTGCCCGGCCGGCGCCGTTCGCTCACGCTGAGGACTCCCGACCGGGGAATGCGCGCGATTCTCAGCCGGGCGACGGCCGAATCACTGGTGAGGGACGCCGTGTCGGACGTATCCGGTGTCTCCCAGGTGCGCGTGCGCATCAGACGCCGCCGGGCGCGAATTCGGGCAACGCTGCAGTTCGGTAACCGCGATGCGGTGCGTGAGACGGTGACGACGGCGATTCACCGGGCTCTCGCCGACTGCGCGCTGGGGCGTGCGCTCCGTGTCCGGGTCCACCTGCGTCCCGCACCGGGATGGGCCACCGAACGCCAGGACCTCGCGCCGCATGGCGACACGACGGGGGACGAATCACCATGAACCGGCTACGTGGCAGCGTCAACAGATTTGCCCTCGCCTGCGTGGGACTGCTGTTGGCGGTCACGGGCACCGTCTTCACGGCCGCCGGCATCCTCGGCAGGAACCCGGTTCCGTTCCGGTGGCCGACGTTCGCCGACGCGTCCGCATGGGTGAACCACGCCGGACCGGCTCCGTGGCACCACGCCGACTGGTCGACGCCGGCGGCGGTCACCGCCCTGGGTGCCGCCCTCCTTCTGTGCCTGGGATGGTCTGCGTACCAGCTCCGCGGGAACCGGGTGAATGTCCTGCCCCTCGTCCGCGACGGTGTCACCCTTTCCGGCTCCGCTCTGGCCGAAACCGTGGAGCGGCGGACCCGGAGCCTGCCAGGGGTCGTGCAGGCACAGGTGCATCTGCTGGGCACCCCGGACCGGCTACGGCTCCGGGTGCATGTGATCCTTGCGCCGGGAGCCTCACCGGCAGAAGTGCTGGCACACTTCAGCACCCGTACTCTCCAGGAGGCCCGGAGCGCGACCGCCCGGCGCATTGACGCGGAAGTGCGCCTACGGGTACGCCGGCACCGGCCGCGCCGGGTTCTCTGACTGATCGCCACGATCGGCCTGACCACAGCGAATACCGCAGGTCTGTGGCGGCCTCGGCCGAATTGACCAAGGACGCACCGTGCCGATGCTTCGACCCGGTAATAACACCGCAGCATTCCCTCGAAAGCTGGATGTCTTACTGTGCGTGACGCTCGTTAGGTGACCGTGGCTTCGAATAAATCGGTTACGACCGAGAAACATGCGTTCGCCTCGGATGGGAACGAATCCGCTGCGCAAGAATGGTGGCGACTCACACAGGACGCGGCGAATGTTTCTGGGAAGGGGGTGACCTGGTTGAACCTCGCCGGGGACCGAGCGCGGATTCAGTATTGCGCCGAGCTTCTCGAGGACGTACTCGATGAGCTCCGCCAAGCCGAGGCCGAGGCCGACAGCGCACATGCGACGCTCCGATCCCCCGACCAAACGGGAGACACCGCGCATGGATGAGATGCAGAGCAGGCTCAATCCATATGACACGCAATTCACTCAAAGCATCAGATACGACGGGCCGCGAAGCCATCACTGCGCCGAATGCAACGCACACCAGCCGCATCACTGCTGGCAGGGCATCGAAACGCCAATGACCGGAGGCGTCTGGGACCCCGATGTGGAATTGGCTCAGATTCTGAACATGGAATCCGGCATGCATTCCGCCTACCCTCCTCCGGCCGGCCGGGGAGCCCCCGTGCCTCCTGCCGATCAACGGCAGCCCATGCCGCGGTACCGGGGCCATGCGAGCAAACGGCGCGTCAGGCCGACGGCCCTCCTGATCGCCGTCATCATCGCGTGCACCGCGAGCATGCTGGGCTGGTCCATCTCCTACTCATACGAACAACTTCGCACCGTCGCCTCCTTGTTCATGCCGGCGACGGTGGCCCGATGGTGGCCCTGGATGCTGTACGGGCCGTGGCTCGCGGCAGGCATGTCCATCATGCGTGCTTCTCTCCAGCATCGAACCGCCCGATGGTCCTGGACCGTTCTTGTGACCGCGTCCGTCGGCGCCGTCGCACTGTGCGTCGGCAACTCGTCAAAATCCCTCCTGATGATGGCCGTGTCCGGGATTCCCCCCATCACCGCTCTGGCCTGCTTTCAGGAACTCGTCACCCAGTTCTCATATCGCTACCGGCCTCAGCACGCCATGCACAGCGCGAAACGGTCGAGACAGGCATAGAAGAGGTCACCGACGCCGCACCGTGCGCAGGATCCCCGGCCGAGGAAGGGGAACAGCGGAACAACGGGAACAGGCGAGGTCAGGCCACCCACGTTTCTGACCACCCCGCCCATCCACGCGTGGCGCCGAAGGGGAACGGCACCCGACAGAGGCCCTGAGGCCTCGGGACGCCAGACCGCGGCGGCGGCGCCTCGCCGGCCGCGGCGGTGACTCCACGGGTAACGGAACACGCCCAGTACGAAGCCCAGATTCATACATGTTCAGATTCATGCGCAAGGAATGGCTGCCTCGCCGAGCCACGAAGGAGACCCGTCTCGGCCTCGGCTCGGGCCCGGAGGTGCGCGGTCGGCCGGCTACGGGCGTCACGATCAGCCTGGCCGCCCGTGCGCGGCTGGCAGCTACAGTCAACCAGCAGATCTCGATCCCAGTGACCCTGCGCTACAGTCGCACCGACCCGCTGGCGGTGCACATCGACTTCCCCGCAGTGGTCTCCCTCGACGGCCAGGACATGACCTGGTCCTTCGCCCGTGAACTGCTGGCCAGCGGTCTTCGTCGGCCCAGCGGCATCGGAGACGTCCGCATCTGGCCTAGTGGACACGCCTATACGGTGATCGAATTCCGCACCCCGGAGGGCAAGGCGGCGGCCAAGTTCGACACTCCCGTGCTCGATCGCTTCCTCTCCCGCTCGTGCGCACTGGTCGACCGCGGCAGAGAGAACCTGGGCCCGGCCCTCGAGGCGAGTCTCGCCGCCCTACTGGACGGCGTCTGAGACGTTCAAGGGAGTCGCCCACGTCGGCGGCATCCCGGCTCCGCGACCAGCTCCTGGGCCGCCGTTCCCCTTGCGCGGCGGCTGACGGAGTAGAAGACGGCATTCTCTCTTATGGCCTGAGCTTGGCTGTTCCCGTTGTTCCGCTGTTCCCATTGCTTGAGCGAGGCGCTTCATGTCATACGACACGGACCATCGGTGCAGGTGAGAGAAAGCGCGGCGCCGGCAGGCGCATGCCATAGTCGCCATAAAGTTGGTGGCCCGGAGACTATAAGTCTCCGGGCCACCAACTTTGGAACACCGCCCTGCCGAGCTTACAAGGCGTCGCTCCGATTTCCTGACACAGCTCCTCTCCATGTGCCGGGTCAGGAAAACCTGTTACAGCAGTTCAAACACGGCAAAACACGATCCGCGAACGTTCTCGAGACCCCAAGACCCGAATGACTGAACGCCGCAGCGATGCGACATACACCGGTGAAGTTCCGGTTTTCTGCGTCCTTTGCATCATAACTCAAGGAGGCGAACCAGATCCACCGGATTGAAGAAGCGTGTCGCTACTCGACGCCGCCTCGTCATCGAGCTGGACAGCCCGCAAGTATTCACGTTCCACACGATCGAGCACTTCGAACAGATCCGCAAGCAGATCCGAACAGTACTTGAAATCTTGTTTCCCTATGATCGGCTCAGACTGGATTGCATCATCTTCGGGCGGATCACCATGGTCCACGACGAGAGTGGACCGATCCTGTTCTTTGGACCCTTCACACTGCGGGTCCACATGACTGGTTAGACGCCTCCTCAGAGCCACAATCTCCTAACGAGCACGACTGAGCACAGGATATCCGGCCATTCGATGGATGTCCAGTGGCATGAAAACCGTCTCAAATGAATGCTGGAAAGCGTGCCGCTTTCATGCCCGGACGACGTCCGGGCACTGACCGGGTTACCTGTATCCACCGTGTTCATCGTCTGATGCGATCTTCCATCCCCCCGAAAGATCAAGCTTCCACCGAATGCGGGGTGTGGATTAGCTCCAGGAAGAGCTGGAGGCTTTATAAATGGGTCGCAGTCCTTCGCACGTTCATTGGAGCCCTACGCTGATGCCCTGGATCGACGTGTCCCCCACTTCCAGGTCTGCACGGAGCTTCTGCAGGCAATGGAGCTGCCCATCTCCTTGCCCACCCCTCTATGGGTCCTTTTCGGGAGCCAGTCTGCTCGCGTCCGCCCCCGGTGCCTCAACGATGCGCTGAAAGAAGATGAACGCGGTGATTCCCGCAGGCATCCAGTGTCTCTGGGACAGGCCCGGCGCCTCCTGCCGGTATTGCCGCTGCTTGCATCACGCAAGTGCCTGAGGCGCACGCGATCAACCCTCATCCAGGAGCCGTCTTGTCTTCATCGACCGGACATCACCCAACACTCGTCGGCCGGCCAGATCGGCAAAATACCGATCACGCGACGACAGAGCTCAGCGATCAGGAATTGACTCAATTAGTGAGAAACGGCGACACCGAAGCTTTCGCGGAACTCTTCAATCGCCATCGTGGAGCCGCCGTCCGACTGGCCTCCATGCACGCGAACGACACCTACACCGCCCAGGACTTCGTCGCTGAGGCTTTCGTCCGTGTACTGCAGGCACTCAAATCAGGAGGCGGGCCTTCTTCCTCCTTTCGCAGCTATCTGCTCAGGGTCCTGCGCAACCTCGTGACAGAATCAGCGAGGAACACGGGACGCCAGGTCCCGGTACCGGATGTGAGCGTCTACGAAGCGGAATACGCGGCTCCTGCGGGAACCGAAGCGCTCAGGAACTACGAGTATGGATTGGCATGGGAAGCACTGGCTTCCTTGTCCGACAGATGGCGAACGATCTTGTCATGTACGATCGTTCATTCGCAGCAACCGGCCACCATCGCCGATGAGATGGGCATCAGCCCGAACAGTGTGGCGGCGTTGTCATACCGGGCCAAAGAGGGCCTGCGACAGGCATATCTGGCCGTACATCTGAACCGGAAGAGCCACTCCGCTCACTGTTCGTACTATGTGAACCGCCTCGCCGCCTACTCTCGTGGGCGCCTGGGAACATGCGGCTCAGAAGAGATGAGGCTGCATCTCAGGGACTGTGACATCTGCACGGTTCTCCATCGGGAGATCGGCGAGCTCAATCAACTCCTTCCAGCCTGACTTCATGCGATGGAGAGGTGTCGTTTGTCTCAGTTGCCCATCCGGCCGCAAGAGCAGAAATGAATTTGATCCATTTGGCGATCCGGCAGGCTACGAAGTCGCAATGCCGTCACAAGATGGGGGCCGTGCTGGCCGCAGGCAGCCGTGTCGTCGCCGCGAGTCCCAACAAATACCGCAATTCACCTCTCATCGACCACCGGAACAGCACCTTCCATGCGGAGGATGCCGCGCTCCGCCGCGCCCGCGGTGCTCCCGTGAGCATGGTGTTCGTGGCGCGGGTCAACGCGGCGTTTGTGCCCATGCTCGCGCGGCCCTGCCCCGGCTGTGTCGTCAAACTCGCCCGCGCCGGCGTCATGAGGGCTTACTACACCGCCGGCCCCACCAGCGTGGGAATGCTCGAGATTCCCCCGATATGCCAGATGGCCGGTTGACCCGCCGTGATCTTCCGGGGAAGAAGGCGGGGGGCCGTCTCTCTGGCCAGGGCATTCTCTGTTGCGTGCGAGGTCACCAGGAGAGTTCTATGCCCAGTTCCTGCACTGCGGGCGAGGGCGGGCCCCCTTCGGAGCGCTCCGTCTTGCGGCCCTTGTCCCCGGGAGCGAGGGTCCGCGGATCAATGGCTTCGGCAGGAGCGCCACTGGCGTACAGACCGTCGGGAACGCTGTCGCGGTCATGGGGAAGCAACCAGAACACGCGACGGCGGAACGTCCCGGAGGAACGTGAGGGTCTCGCCCTCGGCCCGAGTTGGGCATAGCCCACCATGCGGCCGTCCCGGTAATAGGCAGGCTTGCCCCGGCGGCTGGGTAGTCTGTCGAGACTTTGCCGGACGTAGTCGAGGCAGTTGACGTCTTCGAGCCAGACGAGCTCCGTCTCGTAGCTGATCTCGTCCTCGGTGATCAGTGAACTCATGCCTTCACCTCATCGGCGAGTAATCCGATGCCCGGGTAGTACTTGCGCGAGTTGGACAGGATCATCTCCTTGGGTGAGGCAAGTCCCGCCAGTTCACGGGCTCGTTGAGCGAAAGCCCGCGATGAAATGGCTGTGGCTCCTTCATGGTCGCACCACGTCCGGTAAGCCGCATACAGACTGGCTTGTTCGGCCCGATGGTCGGACCCCAGGGCACAGCACTCGTCGAAGAACCTGCCTGTGTGGTCTTCGGTCTCGGCGTACGCCGTGGTCGCGATGCGGACTCGTTCGGGTCCGGTCAGGTCTCTGTCGCCGCCAAGGTAACGGCGCGCACCCTCGATAAGCCAGCCGAGGATGCCCGGTCCTTCCTCAGTGACCAAGATGTCGGCCAGATTATCGATTTTCCGGTCATCGGAGACAACACGCTCGAAAGGGATCAGTCGCATGCGGCGCCAGAACGCGAAGCCGCCCGTGCCGACTTCAGGTCTATGGTTGCCCAACAGCCAGAGTTTGTGGGTCGGTTCGAAGCTGAAGAAGTCCTGGCGCATACGGCGGGCCTTGATCCGGTCTCCGCCGGTAAGGAGTTTGACGCGTGCTTCGTCGAACTTGTCGCCGGGCTTCACCTCGGAGCAGACAATGACGCGTCGCCCGTGCAGCTCCGCGAGGTCGGTGGGGTGCCCTTCGTACGGGCGGGCCATGAGAAACCCGGGAGGAGCCGCGTCCGCGTAGTCCCCGAGCAGTTTCATCAGTACGTCGAGCAGGACAGACTTGCCATTCTTGCCCGCGCCGAACAGGAAGGGCATGACCTGACCGCCGACATCGCCGGTGACGGAATAGCCGAGGAGCAGCTGGAGGAATCGAACCATCTCCTGGCCCTCACTGTCGTCGCCGAACGTGTCGGCGAGGAAGCGCTGCCAGCGTGGGGTGGGCGCCTGCTGGGGGCCTACGGCCGTGGACCGGGAGTGAAAGTCCTTGTTCGGATCAGGTCTCTTCAGGCCGCCGGTTCGCAGATCGACAATTCCGTCGGGCGTGCACAGGGCGTAGGGGTCGGCGTCCAGAAGGGCGGCGTTCAGCACCATGCCCGGGGCGGATTTCGCCTGGGTGAGCATCGCGTTGATGCCAGAGGTGGACAGTGCGCGGCGACGATGCTGTTGCAGCGCCTGCGTAGTGTGCAGACCCCGGGGATCGGTGACAGCGATGTTCTCCGCGAGGTCTCCGGCGGCCCACAGGACGGTGTCGTCCTCGTCCGTCTGCCAGCGGGTCCCGTCCCACCGGTACCAGCCCAGTCCTGGCACGTGCTGGTAGTCGCTGGCATAGAGTTTGACGAACAGCTTGGCCATGCCGCGATCGGTGAGGGTGTCGGGCAGCAGGCCATTGCCTGTCCCGTTGGCCTTGTCGTCGGCAGGGTCGTGCTCAACGACCGGCAAGGTGGCGAGAGAGCCGGGTTTTTGAGCGAGGATCTGAGCAGCGACCGCCTGCGGATCAAATCCGAACAGGGCGTTGTCTTTGCCAGGGACCGTCACGAACGCCTCCCGAGGTAGAGAGGGCGCCGGGCTCCGGCGGACAGGCCGTGACGGATGATTCCTTCCACGCGCCGTTCCTGGCCGGGGCGGGCAGCGGCCGCCACGTCACGCAGGACTTGTTCCGCCTCGTTCCAGGACAGGCTCCCGCCGGCTACCAATCCGCCGATGGTGTAGGCGGCGCGGTTGAGTCTGCTGGAGAAGCCCGCGCCCTCGCTGACCCGGCCGCAGACGGCGACATCGTCGAGTACCGACCCCAGAAGTCCCCGGAGGTGCCGGTGCCCTCCGCCGGCCGCGAGCACCGCCTGCCGGGCACGTGGTGGCACCTGCCGGGAAGTAGGCTGGCGGACGGCACCCACATGGCCGGTGCGCTCAAGTTCCTGCGAGAGCCAGGCCGGCAGAGGAGCTGGCTCGGCGGCGCCGTCCAGGGGGGTGTAGACGCCTGTGCGCGTGCTGGTGCCGGGAGCGATGATGTAGCCCCCGTGGGCGCGGACGTCGACCTGCCAGGCGAGGGCACGCCCGGTGCTAGATCCCACGGAGCACAGCCAGCGGCGTGTGTCGGTGACGCGATACCAGATGTGGAGACCGCCGGAAGGGGTGCGCACGCGCAGCGTCCCGACGTCATCGGCCGGACTGGGCTGGTTCCGCAGGGCGGCGAGGACGGCCAGCGTGTGGAAGCCGTCGCGCAGGCCGGTGAGGTTGACGTGGCCGCCGATGCGGATTCCGGGGAGCAGCCTGTCGCGCGCGGGCGGTTGCGCGCGATGGGCGTCCACGTCGATGACCACGAGGCGGGCCGGTCCGCAGGCCACTCCGACACCAAACTCGGGATGGGTGCCCCACCAGTTGTCGATGCGCCTGAGATCGAGGGTGGCGGCGTGGAAACCGTGACACCAAAGGCCTGCGGCCAGGCAGGCGCACTCGGCCGCCGTGTGGCCCGACCGGCGGCAGGCAACGCAGTTGGCGGCCGGTGTCTTGCGACCGGATGCAAGGGGGTGAACGGGCCAGCCTTGATGGGCACACCATCGAGCGATCGTCAGCGGATGTCGGGCGGCGCCTATCGGCCGGGCCGGCTCCTGACTTGAGTCGCTCGGAGGAAAAGGCAGCTCAGCAGGCATGTAATCCCTCTATCAGCGACCGAAGCGACTCAACGACGGACGCAGATTAGCGAAACCGGGGTGAAGTGGCGCGGGACAGACACAAGGGCCGCATCCCCACTGATAATCTGATCAACAGTCAACTCTCAGCTACTGAAAGCGACGACAGCGACCAAGAGCCCTTCGGCAACTACCTCCGGCGTCACAAGGAATGCCGAGGTCAGAGCACGTACCGCAGGCCAAACAGCGACTGAAGCGACTGAAGCTCCCTATATATGAACACGCGCGCACAGCAGGAATGTCTTCATATACTGAAACTCCAGTCGCTTCAGTCGCTGACAGAAGACCCCCTCCCCCGATGACCTGCGGTTTCTCCCTCGCAGGACCAGTGACCGAACACATCGCCCGGTCCCCGGTCTTCGGTCGCTGCCGGGTGCCGTGCCTCGCTACGACAGCGACCGAAGACTTCCGGCCCATGAATCACGTAACTACGCGGAGGACGAAGACCACCCTCTAGGGCGAAGGGCGAACACCCGTACCTGCCCTGGCGGATGGCACCCGTCTCCGGCGGGGCAGGAGGAGCACCTCGGGGCTCTGCGAAGACGACTGCGGGCGACCTCTGCTCAGGACACTGCTCCACTGGTCAGGGCCTCCGACACAATCTCAACGATCACGACCTGGGGCAAGGATCGACTCCCCCGAACGCCGTCGGCCGCACGCCTGCTGTCTCGCGCGCGTACCCCAACATCAGCCCGAGTACGCGCAGTTGACTCAAGCCTCTGTGACGACACGCGCGCTACCGGTCAGCTTTTCGGCCTACGCCATTCGCACCCTTCCACGCCGTTTCCGTGAAGGGCGCGGGACAACGGAGGCGGCCGATATCGATGGACCCGGAGGCAAGGTCTACCCGTTCGCGTGGTGTCCCAGGCCGCAGGAATCGTCTGCCCTCCGCCGCACCAGGGCAATGCGACACTTGGCAAGGAACACCAGGCGGGCCGAGGTCCGCGATCCGCCCCGGAGCAGAAGGACAGCCCGTGCCGGCCGGGCTTGCGTCCGCCCCGGCTCCAGACCGGGCATAAAGCCATGTCCATCACAGAAGGAGATATGTGCGTGACTTCCTTGGAGCTGAGCGAGCCTGAGCAATGGCTCGTTGAATTTCTCCATCGCGAGACCCAGGCGCATGCGCAGCTCCCCCGCCCATCGGATTCCCGGTATTCATGCACGGCGGAGTTATTCCTGGACCGCGGACGATTCTTCACCCCTGCTTCGGCACGGACAGGAACGGATGATCGCCATGACTGCGCTGGGATCGACTCGACGTCGGCCAGAGCCCTGCCTGCCGGGCTCTTCTACGCTGAGGGATGGGTCTGGGGCATCCGGCGCCCCACGATCCGCTCATGGAGGGCGACGGCAGGCGGCATGGCCCAGGAGGTCACCTGCCGTCGGCAGGCCCGTGCCTATCTTGGCCTGCCCCTCAAGACCGAAGCCATGGTGACCCTGATGCTGCAACAGAACGTTCCCCTGCTGCACGCCGATGGAATGCTTACTCCTACCACCCTGCAGTGGCTGCGCAATGGCGTACCGGACGGCGTACTCGCGGATGCGGGCCGCCCGGTACCCGGCGGCGTCAACGGACTCTGCTCCTGACTCTCGCTGATACGCATGCTCCGCCGGGACGATGTCCATCGGACAGTCAGTGGGGCGGGGTACGAGATGAGGTCGGCGGTGCCCCCTTCAGGCCACACCTGCCGGGAAAGGCTCCGCCGACTGACATCGCAGGAATTGCAGTGGATCCGCATCTCCCGTCGGCGGCTCGCCTGTCAGCATTGAGCAGGGCCGTGTCACCGGGATCCTTCACGCTTTCCGGATCATAGGAGCGTACGGCCGCTTCTCCTATTCAAGATCGGTTCGCAAAGCCCACCTCACCTGACGTCGCATTTTCTCGGCTCTCGCCCAGCCACCCAATGAGACGCCACCACGAATGACACGTCAGCTCCTTTGGCCCATTGCTGAAGAACATGAGTTCGGGGGAACTGGCGGAGTGACGCCTGACACGTTGAAGTTGTTTGCACATTGCCCCTGTTCTCCTATAGGGGCCACGTATGTTGGGTAATCCTCTTCGTCCTGTTCGTGGGAGCTCTCATGTTCGGCATCCACCTTCAACTGCGGCGCGCTGAGCAGTGCTCATCACGTGGGCGCCCCATCGGAGCGCTTCATCGTGAAGCGCGGATCGCTCTCCGTCCGCCGTCCATGGGCATCCGTTACTGGACCTGTGCCTCCTGGCAGAAAGCACCGTTCCGCCGAACGCCCGTCTCGCCGACCTGGGTCCCGCGGTGGATCCCTGATGCCGACACAGGAGGCCACAAATGACGCCGTCCCTGTCGACTGGAGAAACCCAACAGGTATCCCTTCCCGCAACGGACCAGACGGTGGCCTCGCGTGTCGCCTTCAGCTTTCCGCGCACCCCGGTGGCGCCGGGGGCGACTCCTGCGGCCAGGGATCTCGTCCAGGTCAGTGAGGTGCGGCGTATCTGCGATGTGAAACTCCGCGCGTGGGGGCTCCACCGATATGTTGATCCCGCCCTTTTACTCCTCAGTGAACTCGTCACCAACGCCATCTGGCATGGCTCTGGTCAAAGGATCGGCGTTTGCTTGTCCCGTGCCTCCGGGATGGTGGAGATCCAGGCGTGGGGCGGGCCGGTGAGCGCGCTGACGCCGCGCTCACCAGGCCTTCTCGATGAGAACGGACGCGGCCTCCTGCTCGTCGACATGGTCGCGGATGCCTGGGGGGTGAACGACGCCGGCTGGGTGTGGTGCACCATCACCACCCATGCCGAGTCTGGTTGACGTGCCATCAGACTCTGCTGGCGGCAGACCAGAAGAGCCCTCTGCCCAGCACCGAATGGTCACTCTGGTGGACCGCCGACCACGCTCACCAGTCACTGGGCAGCGTCGGCAGCGTAATTGAGTGCCCATCCTCACTAGAGGTCACCTGTTCAGATCACCCGCTCGTCACGCTAAAGGGCCACGGTGCTCATTACTGCACGTATCCCTACCGAACGGACAGGTGAGCAAGACAGATGAACAGGAATCTCTCCAGGCGGCTGCTGACAATCGCGCTCACGGTCGGCGGCGTAGTCGAAGGCGCGCTGGGCCTGGCGGTCGCCCCCCACGCCATGGCGGCTGCTCCGGACGGTTTCGCGTGCAAGGGGCAGATCTTTCAGCCGGCAGGATCCACCACAGCGGTCAGGCTCTACCAGGGGACGGAGGGGCAGGGCGTCATCACCTTCTCCAAGCTGGGGCCCACCGGCCCCGGCTACAACGCGAGCGGTGTAGATCCCAAGACTCGGTATGTCTTCGTGATGAACCGCGACACCGACCACCTATTGCGGATCAACGAGACTGGTTCAGTCACGGACCTCGGCGCGGTCGCAGGCCTCCCCCACAAGCCCAACTACTACATCGGTGGGTTCGATTCCAAGGGCTACTACTACGTCGCCGGGAACGACACTCCGTTATACAAGATCGATGTGAGCAAGCGGAAGGTCGTCTCGAAGATTCCGCTGAGTTCCCCGTTGGGCAAGGGTGCCGGCGACATCACCTATTCCTCAGGATACTTCTGGACCGCGACGGCGAAGGGCAAAATTCAGCGCATCAACGCTGCCACGGGCAAGGTAGCTGACTTCTTCAGCCCGGTGCCGATGTCCGCAGGCAAAGGCGTCGGCGGCGCCTTCACCTACGGAAACAACGATCTGGGATTCTTCGACAACGGTGGCAAGCTGTATCGAATCGCCGTGAAGAGCCCGGGAAGTTCCGCCCCGACCTTCACTCTGCTGTCGTCCCAGAATGCGGCTGCCGGCAGCGCCGTTGACGCGACCGCGTGCTTCCTGGCCCATGCGGACTTGAAGGTGACCAAGACCCACCAGACTGAGGTAAACGCTGGCGGGGCAGTCACCTACACCATCACCGTGACGAACAACGGCCCATCCACGTCGTCAGGTTGGACCGTCAGGGACACGCTTCCCAGGGGACTGCAAAACCCCGTCACCTCAAGTCCGGGATGCCAGATCCTCAACAGACAACTCTCCTGCACCGGCGGGAAGCTGGCTGTTGGTGACAGCACCACCATCACGGTGACCGGCACCGCCCCCAGGCCCGGTGGAGTCAGGCTCGACAACATCGTGACCGTCTGGGGCAACGATCCCGACCCGCTGCCCCAGAACAACACCACGGCGGCGTCCACCAGGGTGATTCCCATCCCGTTGATCGACCCGTCCGTCGGCGCGGTCACAGCTGGGGCGGTGAGTGCTGTCGGTATGGGCTTCGTTCGCCGTCGCCGCAACGCGGTCAAGACGGCCGGGTGACCTTGTCCCGGTCAGAAGTCCACCCACGATGAGAGTGGAGGGAAGAGACGCGTGTCGCGGTCGGCCAGCAGCACCTGCTGCTCGTCCTGGCCGCGACGGCAGGGCACTTCCCCTATCTCGCAGAGCGACGTCATTCGACTGCGACGACCGGATACGGCCCGGAACACGGACATGAGCCGAAGGCATGGTCGTGCAGATAACCCTTCGATCACATCAGAGATGTGGAATCGTAGGCCGAATTGACGAAGAGTCAAAAATATGGGCTCGTAACCGTGGCGCCGGTCACGCGTTGCTCTGTTCATGAGGGACTTGAGGCGATCCCCCCGAAGCGAGCCCGGCTGTGTGCATTATACAACAGACTTGGTATGCGCGATCTTGTTTCACACTGGCACGGTTATCCCAGTGGTGTCTCGTCGCGCCGGCTGTGGGAAGAACCGCATCTGATGGCAGTCGCTTGCCCCGGCCGCGGCAGCGCCGTCTGCACCACGGCCGCCCATACTGTTGAGCCTCTCCTGGTGACTTGGGCGCGCGGCCCCTCGATGTGCTCCGCGAAGCCGGCTCACGCAGCGGAAGGCGACTCAGCGACCGAAGTACGCCGGGCCCCGGGAGTAGACCCGGCGCGTCTCACGCCGCGGCTGACGCGAGCGGTGCGGGAGCGCCGGCTGTTACCCGAGTCCGGAATCTGCGCAGTCTTCCAAGGTCAAACAGGCCGGCCCACCGCCGGCCGCTCGACTGGCGAAGACCTCGCTGCCAAGGTGAGTCCGGCCAAGGTGAGCGACCCGAGAGCCAACAGGCATGCTCAGATCCCGTCACCTGCTGACCTCGGCCGCTCTCCCGGAGTCCATGCAGCCATAGCCGACCGGTGCTGGCACTCCACCCGGGCGGCAACCCGCTCCGGCCATCCGCTCGATTTCGCGCAGCCTGCGGCAGTCGTCCCCACTGCTGTGCTGTGCGCCCCTGCCCGATCTGCGGCCGGCTCCCTCACAGACGCCAGAGCACGGCCCCAGCCACCAGCCCCTCGAAAGACCGACTACCCGCAGAGGCAACGCCTCGCTCGGACTACCTGTTCATCGATCGACCGGATGCATCACAGGAGGGCTCCGTGATTGAGGCCGCTAAGAACTCGGGACCGAGAGACCTCAAGAACAAGCTGGAGACAAGGGTTGGCCACTACATGGCTGCCGTAGCGGAACGGCTTCTCGCTGACGGGCTGCCCGTCAGTTCCCTCTACGCCTATGCCGCTTATGACGAGGACGAGATCAACGACGTCGACGTCGAGGGAAGCATTCACTTCAACAGGGCATTCCCGCTGAGTCTCGACGAGTCTGCGGAATCTTTCCTTCACTGGCTCGGGACGTCAGGGTGGTGTTGCCGGACCATCCGGGACGCCGCCAGTACCACGCCCCCCGTCGAGCAGACGCGCTGGCTGCGCGCCGGCCTGCTGCCCTCACCCGAGCGCGTAGCCGCCTTCGTCTCCGAGCTTCGCGTCGACCCTGACACCGCAGGCAGCGACGAACGCCCCTTCTACCGTGCCGCGTGCGATCAGCTGCAGGAACTGACGGCCGACTTCGGCAAATACGCGCCGGGACCCAGCCATAGCCCGCTTGCCCACGTCAGCTACGAATACCGCTTCGTGGAGGCGCAGGGCACTGCCTACCGCGAGCGTGTCACAAAGGCGTTGCGTTCCGGAGATGACCGAATCCTCTTCCTTCCCATCAGGAACAGCGAATTGCATGCCCTCCAGCACCTGCTGGCCTACACCGAGGCAGTCGGGCCACTGACTGGCCCCGACGATCTCGCGCACAGCCTTGCGCAGGATCTGGCCAGCCGGACCCCCGGCGACTATCAGAGCGTGCACCGCTACGGGCAAACGCACTCCCTGGCCAATCTGCAGGATGACCACGACTGGCACGCATAGGAAGTGAACCCGCGGCCGAACCCTCTTTCACAGTCCCTCCTTACATCCGACCGGGAAAGCAGCCTCGGCGCTCCGGTTGTCTCAGCGCGGCCATGGGGTGGGGCGCGTCTCCCCCATCGCCTTCCGTCCTCGCCTCATGCGCTGTCGTTGGGTATGACGGCGTCAGTGTGGTGAATCGTGGAGAAGGGTCGTGGGAGGCGCGCCGACCCAGCCGCGCCGAACAGACAAGCGCATGCGGAGAGGAACTGAACACTGGCCGTGCGCGGTGATCCTCATGAACCCATACTTAACTCTGACGGAGCAAGGAGGAGAAGCCGTGATCCGTGGATGTTCACCGCTTGCAATTGATGCTGCTGGCCGTCTCTCCACCTGGGAACGCCGTCACCTGAAGAATAGATACTTGGGCATGGATCACTGATATCTCACGACGAGCTTGATGAGTTCGTAGCTGCTCCCCCGTCCAACCGTTCCGGGGTTCGCAGTAACAGTGACCGTTTCGTTCAGCGCACCGACACGCAGTGGAGCGATATGCGCCGCTTGACCAATGGCGTCGGGATCCGCCATCCACATGGCTTGCGCCGAAACAACGCCGGTAATTTTCGTTCGCACAAAATGGACAACGATTTTTCGGTTGAACAACTGCTTCGACGGGATCAGCACGGTCATGGTCTTGCCGGCGACATTGTTCGACGCCGTCGTTTCCAGGCCATCTGTCGCTGTGGTCGCGATCGCGTAACCCCGCATTTCGCGAGCCATCCATCGGAATGCCTGGCCATGGGGCAGATCCGCGTACACTCCACCCTTCTTCTCGAAGAGGCCGATGCCCGGCGCAACATCCGTGGGCGGCCAATACGCCATCGATGTCACCCCGGCACGGATCATCCTGTGCATAAGGATGACCATGTTGTTCACCGAACGTAAAGCCCTCTTGCGACCCACAGAATACGCTTTTGACGCGGCCCACTCGGAGGCGAAGATCTTCGACTTACCAGTTCGCGACTTGATTGCCCCCAGATTTCTTTGGATGTTCCGGTAGTCATGGATGGAGCCATCGTCTCCCGCATAGATGTGCAGGTCCACCCCATCCACGTAGCGCCATGCTCCTGCGGATTCGAATTCTCTTCTGATCCAGGTGAACTCCCAAGGCCGCGTCCAGTCACCGGTCACATACACATTGATACGCGGGTTGGCTTGTTTCATTCCCTGTGCAATAGCTCGCGCCACAGTCGCATACCTGCGGAGCTTTTTGGGCCGCCCAACTCCGCCACCTGACTGCAGCCACCACTCGTTGCCGATCAGCCAATGCTGTACCGCATTTCCATGCTTCCGCACCAATTCGACAGCTTCGCTCTTCAGGCTGCTGAGATGAGCCGGACTCGGGTCGCTGATGTAAGGTTCGGTTTTGACCACAAATGCCTTGGCGGCCACGGCCCCCTTCGCCTGCGCTGTAGTCGCGCAAGAGAGATTGCTGTATCCGGGGGCTGTATCGTTTGCCCAGTTAAAGTTCTCTGATTCCCAGCCGCCAGGGAATCGCAGCAAACGATATCCGAGGCCGTGCAGCTTGGCATTGAATGCCGGAAAATCAGCTCTCGAAATTTGCCGACAATCGTTATTCACTCCGTAGATTGTCGACGAAATGGGAACCTTATTGTTGGGGTAGATCCACGTGTGAGCGGCGGCACTCGGCGCATGGCGTCGTGGTTCAGCGGCAGCCCCAGTCCCAGTACCGGAGAAGAAGAGGGAACTCCCCAGACTGGCGATGACGGAAATCAATATCAAGATGATGTCGCGTCTTCTTCTCACGACGTACCTCCCACGCGGCGCACCCTTCGCAGTGCTCTCACCCGTACAGAGGCACGAATTCGTCTTGTATGACGAATCGGGTGGTCCAAATGGGTGACGTCCTGGACTGCAGGTCGACATGCCGCGCGCAGCGGTCATAGCACGTCAGCCTAAAAGGGAAGTCGTAATATCAGATCCCATATCGCTTCGACCGGGAGCGGTGAAAAGCTTGCACGTCAGTGACCAGGTCGCCTGCTCAAAGGGTTGACGGGTCTCTCCACGGGCTCGACGGTTGCCCTGCTGGGATCCCCCTGGAGAGCAAGACCAACATGGGCCGGCCAGTTCACGAATGTTGACCAGCTCGGGAAACAGACAAGGGAGTTTGAGTGAATACCCAGGGCCGACATCGGCGGGACTCCAACGATGCCCCGCCACCTTCCGCACCTGACCAAAACGTCCGGGGCCGGTCCAAGTGGCCCCGCCGTTGGTTCAAGTTGTCTTTTGTGACCTTACAGGTGGTCTTCTTGGTATGGGTGGTTGGAGGCGCTCGCTCAGGTGCGCGAACCCCCTTGAAGTGCGGCGTACTCAACCCGCACGACTGCAATGCGGCGCAAAACTTGGGCACGGCGATCGGCGTGGGCGTGATCATCGTGATCTGGGTACTCGTGGACATCGTCCTCGGTGTCTCGTACGCCATGGCCCGGCTGAGGCGCTTGTGACCTCCCGGAACGCGAACGAGGTCCCCCTTCCCTGAATGCGGGGAAGGAGGACCTCGTCTATCCCTTACGGCGGTAGGAGCTTTTACATGCTACCGGCGTCCGGCTGCCGGGGCATCTCCAGACGTGCATCGTGACCACCGGTGCGTGGGACGGGCTGCAGCCTTTCAGAAGTCCCAAATCAGGTCTGGTCTCAGCAGGAGGAGGCGCAGGTTCTCCGCACCCACACGCACCCGGTGCGAGGCGACCCGATCTTTCTGACTGCTGTTTCGCAGAATCGCGTCAGCTTGGAGGAGGGCATCGGGCAGGGCACGGTCGACGTAGCAGTTCACCCGGGAGTCTCCGCTTGCCTTGAGCAGCATGTTGAGATTCTTGGTGGTGATCCCCAGCGCCGGGCCACGGTGGGGCAGCCAGTATGCCGCGGGCCCCTTGCCTTCCCATCCGCTGCCGTTCCGCCTCTGCGTCAGACCCTGGTCCTGCTCCACCTGTCCGTCGACGGCGGGACGCACGACGCCCTTGTCATCGCGGATGTGCAGGCGTCCACGAGCGAAGGCTTTGCGCAGGACTTCTCCCACGGCGGTGGCTACACCGTCCTGAGCAGTACTCTGCGCTTCCATGCAGGCGGCCTGCCGTGCGAGGGAGCCGGCGAGCGGGGCCGCCACGACATCCAGCAGATCGGACATTTCCATGCCCGTGACAGCCGCGACGAGGCCGAGGCCCGAGAGCATGGCGGCAGCGGCGGTGATGACACCGTCCATCGTGTCACCCGGCTCCGGCAGCACTGCCTCCACATGAGCGCTGAGCTGTTCGAAGGCTCTCTTCTCAAGATCTCCGAGATGGACATCAGCATCGGGCAGGCCGTGCAGATATGCGATGATCTTGTCACCGAGGGTGCGAAGAGGAACCGTGAGGCTCTCCCCTCCCCCGGCTTTGTACCAGCGCCAGTCGACCTCGCCGCCGTCCCGCGAGAGGTAGATGACAACCGAACGCCGATACAGGGATTCCTGCATGGTGGCCGGCAGCATCTGGGCCGCGATGACGGGGATGGACCGGACGCGGTTCGCGGGCTTGGCCGTCAAGTCGCGGTTCCGCCGCCCCTTGATTTCCGTCGCGTTCCCCGCTGCGCGGATGACGAGTTCTAGCTTCTTCTCCATCTCCCGCACCTGCGAAGCAGATGAGGCCCTGGTCAGGGGGATGTCGTCGAGCAGCGTCGGCATGTCGCCCTCGAAGTCGAGCGCGCATTCGATGTCCGTGGCGGTGCTGCTCATGCCCTTGGTCGGAACAGGCGGCCAGGCGTGGGGCCGGGCCGTGAGAAGAAGACTGCGAGCGGTGTTGGCGGCCGAGGTCTTGCCCGAGTTGGGGGCCGCGTCGAGAACGAACGCCGCCGAAACAGGGCGCAGCGAGTAGGCCAGGGACCGCGCGCCGACTGCCAGTGTCATCAGGGAAGCCCAGCCATGAGCGGCGATGTCGGCGACCGCCCGTCGGCATTCTGTCTCCGTGGCGGCACGCTCAAGCGGGGCGGCCGCGTGCCGCACTGTTTCGGGCGCTCCGATGACGCGAACCGAGCGACCACTCGGGTAGCTACGGCCGTCCGCGTGCACGTACGTCAGACCTACGTCGGGCAGGCGATGCCAGCCGGTGTGAGCCACCACGGGTGTACGGGGCAGGCGCTTGCCCTGATCGGTGATGATGTTGATGAGGACTTCGCGGATCGCTCGCGATGCGGCGCCGCTGTCATCGCTGAAATCGTTCCAGCCGTCGGCGGTTCGCAGATCCGACAGGCTTTTGGTAAGGGTGTCCGCGCCGATGGTGATCGTGTAGTACCGGCCCGCGGACTTCCCGTCCTCGCCGATGAGGACCAGACGCTCGGAGACATAGGGAGCCCAGTCCAGGACGACGTCCCAGCCGCCTTCCTTGCCACGGTTGGTCTTCCAGACCGTGCCGCCGTCTTCACCCGCTTCGTAGTACCAGCCCGCGGAGCCGATGACTGGCCGGCCTGGTGGGGCGGCCACGTCCTCCATCGGTACTTGTGGCACGGAGCGGCCGCCCCGGTTACGGGATTCGCAGGGCTGCTTGTGGAGGTATCCCAGATTCCGGGATGCGTGATCTCCTTCCGCGATGTCCGGCACATGTCCGGCATACGGCGCTACGGACACGTTGCCGCCGAGATGAAGTCCGGTTGTCACTGCCCTCCCTCCCTGAAAACGATCCGGGGGAGCTGCTGCGCCTGGACATGGACGATCTCAGCCAGAAGATCCTTGAACGCGAGGGACTCCCAGAGATCAATCGCTGTGAATTGTTCCCAACCTTTGCCCTCCGGAAGATCTCTGTCGGAGAGCAGTGCCAACTGCTGGTTCACGCGCACCACGTAGTGCTGCTCGTGGCACACGCCGTCGGCACTGAGTTCCGAGAGCCGGGCGAGTACCTCTGGGCACCAGGCCAGGACTTGTCCTGCCTGATCTTCGCGTCCATTCCAGATGCCACCGTCCTGACGGTCCGTCGACAGGGCATACCACCAGCCATACGTACCGGGAACTGCCATCAGGCCAGGTGGGGTCGTGTTGTCGTCGGGCGGAGATGCGGTGGAGAGCACCCTAAGGAGACCTGGGTGTCGGCTCCCCCGAGTTGCCGCAGACATGGGTATTCTCTTTCTCCTAGCAGTGCGTTCGTCTCCTTTGCGACCAATGTTCGAACATGGGCGCGATGGACGAACTATCTGTTGACACCGGCCCGGCTGCTTCTTTTGGCGGAGGTGCGGCGGGCCGGTGTACTCCTCAACTACGCAATGGCTGTTCTATCGTGAATCCCTTCCTCAAGCCTGGCGCGCATGATTTCCCATACCAGACTCTGAAGTTCCTGTGCCGCCCTGATGACCGCTTGCGGATCGTCCGCGATGAACCGCGCGGACCGTTCGGTCAACAGTCCGACAGACATGGCGGCCGCCATCCGTCGACCGTTCTCCTGGGAGATCCCCCTGCGGATTGCGTGCCCCGGCACTCCGGCGGTCGCTGCCACCGAAGCGACAGTAGGTCGCGTGACCGCACCTGACATCTGGGCGATTTCCCCTGCTGTGAGACCTGGCCGCCGGTCGGGCCCCCGATGCAATCTGCTATCCAAGGCATCCCCCTCAAGTCGGCATGGAAAATTGGGCAGACATCAACTTACCGCCCGGCTGCCTGCTTAAGGGGCATGACCCACGAGGTTACGCGTCAAGTTCACCGTATCGGGTACATCTCATCCGCGGGGCGATTCGTGCGTTGATGCTGTCTGGCACAACCGATCCCCTTCCATCAAAATCAGACAAGCCGACCGCGACGGTCGGCGACCCTAGGGAGACCTTCATTCTTGAACAATTCTTACCCCCGGCGCTGGGGGCTGTGGTGAGCGTGCCCAGTACTGGCTGAACTATGTCCCTCAAAAAAGAGTTGGCCCTCTATCGGGGAGGCACGCACAGAGCGCTGACAGGATGTTCACAGCGTCGGGCCGCGCCTGTTCGCGGGGGCGGAATGGCGCAGCTCGCACGGGACCGCACGGCCCACGAGCCACTCTGAGCGGGGCTCATCGGCGCCGTGATCGCAGGAGGCGCGGCCGGCACCGCCGTCGTCGTCCCGTACCCCTGCTGAATATATCCCCGGAAACCCTTGGCGGTGGGCGTGGCAGACAGACAGGGGTTCAGCCGTGTATGAGAAACCTCGCTAGCAGTTGCTCAGCGATTCCCCTGGAGTAGGAGTGGAGGGACTCGAACCCTCACGTCATAAGACACCGGAGTTTGAATCCGGCGCGTCTGCCAGTTCCGCCACACTCCCAAGGATACGGTCGGCAGACTCTCTAGAAGTCGTCCGCCACCATGTATCCAAGCTGCGTCACTTTATCACGCGCCACCCCGGGGAAAGGCACCGAGGCCTGACCTGGATTTCTGGAATGCGCATTCCTTCTCCGCGCCTGGCTCAGGGCCTGGAACATCAAGAGATGGTCCCGCAGACAACACGGCGCACAGCAGAGCGCAGTGAAGCACGATCAGAAATACGAGGTACGCTCCGCGTGCATGGGGGGCGCATTGAGTTCCTCGCTCACGGCGATCGAGAGCTTGTCGACCTGCGGACCCGGCCGGTTCGCAGCCAGAGGGTCACGGCCGGAGGTCACAACCAGTACGGCTGTGCCCCCTAGCCTGCGGATCGGGCTGGTGGGCAACGGTCGGCAATCGAGCCCCGGGCCGACGCCGCCATGTCAGGACGTGGCCGACGCTATGGCCGCGGGTCCGCTCTGAGATCGAGGCGTCTTCGCTCCCGGTTTCCCCGGCACAATGGTTCGCGGGTCGACGGCCTCTCCTGGTGCGCCTTCCCGGTACAGGCCGTCGGGCAGGCTGTCACGGTCGTGCGGCAGGAGGAAGAAGACGCGGCGCTTGTACAAGCCGCTGTCGGGGTCGGGTTCGGCCTGATCGTCGAGTTGGACATAGCCGACCATGCGCCCATCGCGCTCGTAGGGCGGTCTCGTATTGCGCCGCTTGGTCTTGTCGAGAGCCTGCCGGACGTAGTCCAGGTGCTCGGGGTTCTCCAGCCAGACCACGTGTGCCTCGTGGGTGAGATCGCCCTCCGTCAACAGCGAGCTCATGGCTGCAGCCCCTCCTTGGTTGGTTTATAGCAGTGCCGGACGGGGCGTGTGCACACGGTGGCGCCAGCACACCAGCTGATGTCCGACGGCGATGTCAGGGCCGCCGCAAGCGGGGGCCGGGTATTCATCCTAGAGGTGCCTTCGGCGCAGGTGCAGGTCGTGTGGTGCGGTGTCCGCCATACTGGGTGGTATGTAGTCATTCGTTCACGACCAGCCCGATGTTGGGGTAGTACTTTCGGCCGTTGGACTTGATCATGTCTGTGGGTGAGGTGAGACCGACTTCCTGCCGGACGCGCGTGGCGAAGGCACGCGGGCTGGCAGGGCGGATGCCTTCGCCGGCACTGCACCAGGAGCTGTAGGCCGTGTAGAGGAGACCTTGTTCGACACGAAGGTCGGGCTGGGTCTCGGCATCGCGGGTACAGCATTCGGCGAGGAACCGGCCGATGTGGTCCTCAGTGTTGGCATAGGCGGTGGTGGCGATGCGGACCCTGTCGGGGCCTTCCAAGGGGTCACGCGTGGTGAGGTAGCGACGGGCGCCTTCGATCAGCCACTGCAAGATGCCCGGGCCCTCGTCTCGGACGAGTTCGAAGGCAAGGTTGTCGATCTTGCGCTCGTCCGGAACGACACGCTCGAAAGGCAGGAGCCGGATACGGCGCCAGAATGCGAAGCCTCCCGTGGACACCTCGGGCCGGTGGTTGCCCAGCAGCCAGAGGTGATGGGTGGGGGTGAAGGAGAAGTAGTCCTGCCGCATGCGGCGGGCCTTGATCTTGTCTCCGCCGGTCAGGAGGCGGACTCGAGCCTCGTCGAACTTGTCGTTGGGCTTGAGTTCACTGCATACGATCAGTCGGCGGCCGTGCAGTTCGGTGAGTTCAGTGGAGTGTTCGGAGAAGGCACCCCGGTCCATGAGGAATCCCGGTGGAGCGGCGTCCGCGTAGTCCCCAAGGATCTGGATCATCGTGTCGAGCAGGACGGATTTGCCGTTCTTGCCCTGGCCATGGAGAAACGGAAGGACTTGGGCTCCCACGTCGCCCGTGACGGAGTACCCCAGGAGCAGGTGCAGGAAGTCGATCATCTCCTGCCCCTCCGCTTCCTGGCCGAACGTGTCGGCCAGGAAGCGGTGCCAGCGGGGAGTCTCCATCTTCTCGGGAGCGACACTGGTGGCACGCGAGTGGAAATCGCACGTAGGGTCGGGCTTGCGCAGCAGGCCCGTATGGAGATTGACGACGCCGGCGGGGGTGCAGAGGGCATAGGGGTCGCCGTCGAGCGTGTCGGGGTCCACTGAGAGGTCCGGAGACGCCTTGGCCTGCACCAGCAGCGCCTTCATCCCGGTGGTGGACAGGGTGCGCTTCTTGTGGTGCAACAGCTCTCGATCGGTGAACAGCCCCTGCGGGTCGCTCTCCGGCATGCCTTCAGCCATCTCGCCGGCTGCCCAGAGCGCCGCCTTCTCCCCTCCCGCGCGTTTCCAGCGGTAGCCGTCCCAGGCGAACCAGCCGAGACCTTCAACGTGGCGGAACTGGTCTCGGTACAGCCTGATGAACAGTCGGGCATTTCCTCGGTCGGTCAGGGACGGTGGCAGTTGGCCGTCCGGCTGCCAGCTGGCGTGAGGCGCACTCGATGAGCTCTGGGCGGGCAACAAGGCGGCGGATCGCTCGGCAGCCTGGAAGTCGAGCATCTGCTGAGCGGCAGCATGTGCGTCGAAGCGCGGTGTGCTCTCGGCGCTGCTCATGAACGTCCTTCGAGGTGGAACGGGCGGGCGGCCCCGGCGGCAAGGCCGTCTTCCATGATCTTCTCGTTGCGGGCCGTCTGCCAGGGGCGTGCTCGGTTGGCGGACTCGAGCAGGAGGTCGCGCACCACGGCCTCGTCGAGGTGGCCAGCAGCCACAAGTCCTCCTGCGGTATATGCGGCTCGGTTCAGCTTCTCTGTGAAACCAGCGCCTTCAGGGACCCTCTCACACTGGGTCACCTCGGCCACCAGCGCTGCGAGGGCCCGCTGAGCGGCGTCAGGCTTGCGGCGGGAGCGCCGAGGGACACAACCGGACGCGCCGGTCTGCGGGCGCGGCTTGGGAGTTATGACGTGACCGGTGCGGATGAGTTCTGTCCGCAGCCAGTCGGGGAGCGGAGCAGGTGCCCGACTGGGGCCTTCGGCCTGATATGTACCGTGGGCCGTGCGCGTAGTCGGCGCGATGATGTAACCGCCCGTGGCTCGCACGTCGACCTGCCAGGCCAGGGCGACCTTCGGGCTGGAACCAGTGGAACAGCGGAACCGGACAGCCTGGTCGGGGTTCCGGTACCAGATGTGCAGCCCTCCCGAAGGCGTGCGCACGCGCAAGGTGCTGTTGTCGCTCGCGGGGTCGGGCTGGCCTCGCAGAGCCGCAAGCAGAGCAAGTGTGTCGAAACCTGAAGCCAGGCCGGTCAGGTTGACAGCGTCAGGAATGGGAATGCCCGGGAGCAACCTGCCGCGGTCCGGGACGGGCGCCGCATGGGCATCGATGTCGATGACGACAAGACCAGCCGGACCGCAAGCCACTCCTACGCCCGACGCTGGGGTCTGCGTCCACCAGCGGTCGATGTACCGCGGATCGGTCGTAGCGGCGTGGAAACCGTGGCACGGTCGCCCCTCCTGCGGACACGGACACGTCTTCGGGTCGTGTTGCCTTCCTTTACAGGCCGCGCAGTTGGCCGCCGGCGTTTTGCGGCCCGGCGCCAAAGGATGGACCGGCCAGCCCTGGGCCGCACACCAGTGGGCCACGGCGTGCGGTGTCGTAGGCCTGGCCCGGCGGGCAGGCGAACGTGTCTCACCGAGACGCGCCACTGGGTCGTCCTTGTCTGGTCGTCGGTTCGGTCCCTGGGGAAAGCACCAGGCCACAAGGATGAATGATGCTATCTCAGGGACCGAAGGGACTGTATTTTCGAAGAGAGTGTAGGGCCGCGTGAGGCAGGAGTGTGGTAGCTCGTCCGCGTGTCCGTTTCTATCAGCTTCGCTAGTCCCTTGAGTCCCTTCGATCCCTCAAGCGCAGCGCCTGTCTTCCGGATGACCACTATTTGTACCAATTTGGGAGCGACTCAAGGGACTCAACTCTCCAACCCTGCGGCTGTCCGGAGGATCCTCGTCGGTCCCTTCCGACAGGGACGGAGAGGGACTCAGGGACGGGAAGCCTGTCGGCCTGGAGCCTGCGGAGGGCGCGCGCGGCCACGTCTCGCGCTGAGGGGCGGCCCCCCCGCAGGCACGAGGGACTTATCGAGGCGTCGGTCCCTGCACTTCAGTCCCTGAGGATCGTTGCAGGTCAGAGCGGTCAGCGCTGCTCTGAGAGGGACTGTAGGGACTCACATCGCTAATTATGAGCTGTACTTCAGGTCAGATGTACGCGCCCGCGTATACGTACCCATGCTGTATCTACGTCATAATTGGCAAGAAGAGTCCCTTCGGTCCCTGACGGGGGGGGGGCGTCGCCCCGCTCAGCTTCTTGCCCACACGACCGCTTACTGGTAGCTGGTCTCCAAGTTGCGGTTCCACAGCTCCTCGAACGTCGGCTGTTCGTTCCTGAGTGCTTCCAGGTACTTCGCCATGCACGCGCTGATGATTTCGAAGGGCTGGGTCTTCAAGTCGGGCATCGTCTTAAGGATGTCCATCATGCGGCTGACTCGCTGATTGACCCTGACTCGCAGGGGGGACTGAGACCGTGGCTTCTTCAGCCCGGCGACGGTGGGCTCTGTCGAGATGTAGTCGCGGTAGCACAGGCCGTCTTGCGCGAGATCCCAGACGGTGTCTCTGTCCGCCTCCAGGGCTTGGGAGTCGGCTCCTTGAGGATCGAGGGAGCCCAGAGCCCGCTCAAGCACAGCGTCGATGTAGTGCGCTGGAGTGAAACGAGGCGTCGGCAGATTCATCCCGGTCATGACGGCCTTGTCGATGGTGATCCGGTCGGCGAGCTCCTGGGCGGTGAGTCCGTAGAGCTGGATGTTGCGGTTCTGGTACGCCTCCTTGCCCGATTGGGCTACGGCGTACGACTCGAGAAGCGCGGCGTAGCACGGTGTCTTGATGAGGAGTTCTTTCAAGCGTTCTTGCCGACGAGAGCTGCTGTGGCTCGGAGCGAACGCATGGAGAGAGTGCCGTCTGGGCCGGCGTGCGGGGACAGCAGCAGGGGCCGAGGATTCTCTCCAGGGCTGGGTCTCCTGAGTGTTTTCGGTGCCGGTCCCCAGAGCTGGGACCTTCCCGGGCCCTGGAGAGGTGAATCGGGCAAGGTCCAGCGGGGGAAGTTCATCACAGTTGCCGGCACCGCCGAGCCCTTCGAGGTCGACCGTCGGCATCAGCAAGCGTTGGGTGGAAGCCCGGGGAACGGCCTTCGCCTTCGGAGGGGTCTTCCGCTGTGGGCCTTCTGCGTGAGCAGGAGTCATGCTGCGTCGTCTCCCTGCAGCTCGTGGTTGCGTTGCCGGATGAGCTGGATCACTTGGGCGGTGACATCGACGTAGTCGCGTGCGAGGTCGAGTGCACGTTGTGGATCGGCGAGGCGGCCGTTCTCGTCGCGCGGGCGATCCACAGGCTCCCCGCTGTCGGAATCGATGAGCCGTCCCGTCGCGGCGAGGGCGAACTCCCCCGCTGGCATGCCGTAGTTCCGGGACAGATTCGCTGTTGTCGCGCCATCACGGACGAAGGCGTCCACTACAACTTCTGGCCTGATGTGCGCGCGGTCGAGCAGAATGCCCAGCTTCTTGCGTAGGTTGGTCAGCTGGCGTGTGGGTTCGTCGTTGACCCTTCGGTAGCCGAGGAAGACCAGGGACGCGATCGCCACCTCATGGTTGAGGCGCCGAATCTGGCGGACAAGGGTGGCCAGGGTGCCAAGGCCCTCGATCACGGCGTTGTCAGATCCCTTCATCGGTGCGACCAGGTGTGTACAGGCCGCCAGCCCGAGCCGTTGGATCATCTTGTCGCCTGGAGAGAAGTCGAGCAGGATCCAGCGGTACTGATGGGAGATCTGAGCCAGCAGGACTGCGAGCAAGAGGTAGGACGCGATTCCGTGCTTGTCGGAGAGCTTGGTCAGGGAGGAGGGGATGTCGCCGTTGTGCCTCCCGGAGACGACCATGTCGAGGCAAGGACGGGCACCTTGGATGATCTTGAGCGCCTTGTCCTCTGTCAGAGCTTCAAAGAACCCCAGTCCCTCGTCGTCGAATTCGCCCCCTCTGATACCGAGGTTCAGCCTGCCGTTGCCATTGCTGTCGAGCTCGATGTACAGGATCGGCTTACTTGGCTTCCCTTGGCTGGCTCTTTCCCTTTCTGCCGCGGCCAGAACGTAGGCCATATTGGCGGTGAGGGTCGTCTTGCCCTCACCGCCCTTGCCGATGGTCGTCCCGATGACGTTCCGAAGCCGGGGGCGCAGTTGGCTGACGAGCGCGTCGATATCCTCTGGGTCAGACATGTCTGAAAAAGATTTGATGACGTTGAGGCGACTCGACAGTCCATCAATTTCGATGACGTCCATGCATTGTCCTCTCTAACAGGGGGCTTTTGGTGTCAGGCATCGCCTGGAAACTTGGGCACTCGAAGCGCCTTGCGCTCAAGAAAATGCCGGTCTGCGGGGGAGACTACACGTCAGGCGAAACATGTTCCATATGCAGCAGAAGATGTCGCCGTTATTGAAGTAAACGCTGACCTTGAAGAGTGGGCTGCGGTGCGAGTGAGCAGGTGAGCAGAGTATGTGAAATTGTGAACCCGCAGGTCATGGGCCCCGAGCAGGTATTCGACAGCGTGTGATGGTGGGTCTCCTGCCGCGCCATGGCAGGAGACCCACCATTCAGCGCTCCATATCTGTTGTGAAGACCGAAGGGACTCTCTGGGCAGGACAACTACGGGGCCTGCCCAGGGGATACCGAGTTTGCGCCAAACGGGTGGTCGGCCCCTCCGTGGCTCGGTTCTGCTTCATCCGATGCGGCGTTCCCACTGTGAAAGAGCGTCAATGAAGATTATCGCCGACGTCATAATCAGACTGCGGGCGACTCTTTCACTGCAGGCTGCCGAGATCCCGACCGTGCACAAGACGGTTGCTCTGACTTGAGCGGTGCTGACACGCAGCCTGCAACGAAGCGTCCAACCAGATCTGGGAGATGTAAACGTGCGCAAGATGATGAAGGCGGCTGTGTTAGGGGCTGCCACTACTTCGCTGGTCCTGAGCGGTGCACTGGGAGCTGCGACAGCCCAAGCCGCCGACACGCCGGGCGGGAACGCCTCGATCCTGTCGAACAACCTGATTCATGTGCCGGTGAGCATTCCGATCAATGTATGCGGCAACACCCTCAACATCCTTGGCCTGGCGTCCAGTGGCGTGAGCGCCTGTGCGTCCGTGCCGTCCCTGCCTCCGGCCCCCATGCCGGCGGCACCGGCGGCTCCTGAAGTTCCTCCGGCGGTTCCTCCGGTCGTTCCTCCGGTCGTTCCGCCGGTTGCTCCGCCGGTTGTTCCCCCGCTGCTCCCGGAGGTCCCCGGAGTTCCCGGGCTTTAGGATTCTTGTAAGCGGCGGCTGACAGGTCAGCCGGGTTGTGAAAGGTGTGGTGGTGGAAGACGGAAGTATCAGATAACCGCAGGGCCACTGCACCAAACCCTTCTCCGCCGCAGCCAGTTGACCAGCAACTGGCTGCGGCGGAGACGTTTGTTCCCATGCCGGGGCGGTCACGATCGCATGTCGGCACCGGTTGGCGTGATGCTCCGCCAACCGGATGAGTAACGCGTCCAATCGGATGAGTAGTACGTCAGCCTCGTATTGGCCTCACCCTCATCTATATGCCGGTTCAAGGCGTTATAAATGGTATTGGGCACTCCTTGCCCGGCGGTGAGCTGCGCACGAGAGGAACTCTTCGAATGGCTCAGTTGCTGACAGCGGCATATTTCTTTTGGTAACACTTTTGGTCCCCGGTGCCGGCGCGCTGACTACGGTGCGCCTCGACCTATTCATGTGTGCTTCCCGTTGGAAGGAAATGACTTCGTGCTTGCGTTGAACGTGAGCCAGTCATGAGGACAAAGAGATCAATCAATGGCGAATGGCAAGGAGAACGGCTTTGAACGGCACACTACGGTCGCGGTGCGTTTCTTCAGGGGCTCATGCTTTCTACGCGCTTCTGGTTCCGCTGGTTTCCATGACCGTCGTTTCCCTGGCTGCGGTTCCTGCCAGTGCTGCGGACGGCCACGGCGCTCCCATGCCGAAGGCACAAGCTTTTGACGGCAACAAGCCTCTTCCGTCGGTCAAAGAGGTGACGAACCTCTGCAGCCAAGGAAAGGGGTGCAGGTTCGTTGTGGATGGTGTGCAGGAATATCGAGGTGGCTTTGTATCGGTAGGCGACTCTTATCTGAACTGCACAGACCACGACATCAGCGTGTCTCGGACCATCACCTACCAGCCGACAATCACCGACAATATCGGGGGGAATATCGCCGGTCGGGCATCCAGGACGGGGTCGGTTGAGGGATCCTCGGAGGTCTCGCTTGCCGGAACTGCCGAAGGTACGGAGACCGTTACAAAGACTAACGAAACATATACCCCGAACTTCAATGATGCTACCTCGAGCGATAGGGATCAGAGCGCAACCGCGGTCAGGCTCAGCGGTAAGATTTCCGGCAATAGCTCTGGTAGTCAGACCTCGGAGCAAGCGTTCGAGGATTCGGCGAGCCGCACCTATAGCAGGACATGGGATGACAGCGTTGAAAGCAGCACCACTATTGATGCGAACGCGCCCGCAGGTGACGTCCTTACTTTGGGGTATGTGGGTATGGGGCATCGGGTCAAGGGGACGTTGAAAGCTGTTGGCACCAGTAAATACGTGAAAAATGTTGTGGTGGACGAGCCGTCATTCACCGAGGCAAGTGCCTTTGTCGCGCAGACCTACACTGCTCCAAAGGGTTCCTGTGTCGACAACCGTCCCACTGGTCGGGCTGCCCAACTCTTCAAACTGCTCAGCGGAATGCAGGCAAAGCCCCAGGACGCTGTCCCCGCCAAGCGAGACTGAGCGACTGATGGCCGGCCAGGGGTAACGGGGCCGGCGCGGACTGCGGGGCCGGGGACGTACGCCGGCGGACGTTCATGATCTGGGAGACCGCAAACGAGCTGTGCGACGGTTGCGGTCTCCCGGTCTGCTGAGCAGACCGGGAGACCGCAACCACGCCGCTCGGGGGGTGCCGGATGCCAGCCCAGCGCATTGCCCGATGAGCGGGGGATGCCATCATGACCGACGTACGGATTCTGGCGTTCCGGTGAGTCCGGATATCTGGGGGCGGGCAATGGCTCAAGACATGGCATTAGGTACGGCGCTTCGCACGTTACGCAATGCGCAGAAGACAGCGAAGGGCGTCTCGTTTTACTCACGTTGCATCAACCGCCCGCTGGGCAGGGTTCTGGCAGCAGTCGCTTACCGGATGGGGCTGACACCCAACCAAGTCACAGGAATAAGTGGCCTATTCACCTTCTCGGCCGTAGCCTCGATCGCGTGTGCGCGGCCGTCGTGGCGCCTGGCATGCGCCGTGTACGCGGCGCTCGCGATCGGCTTCGCCTTCGACTCGGCGGATGGCCAGCTCGCGCGGCTGCGCGGCGAGAGCAGTGCGGCTGGGGAGTGGCTGGACCATGTTGTGGACTGCGCGAAGATCACCGGTCTGCACGCCGCGGTGCTCGTGTCGTTCTACCGGTTCTTCGATCTGCCCGGCCGCGGCTGGCTGCTGCTGCCTCTGGCCTTCCAGTCCGTGGCCATGCTGATCTTTTTCGGCGGGCTGCTCACCGACCACCTCAAGCCGAAGGCCGCCGCGGGGAACACTGACGCTCCGCTTGCCGGGCCCTCCCCTCTGCGCGCACTGGCGCTCCTGCCAGTGGACTACGGGGTGTTCTGCACCGTCTTCATGCTCCTGGGCAACCAGCGAGCCTTCCTCGCCGGGTACGCCGCGCTGTTCGCCGTCCACACGGTCTTTCTGGCCGCCTTCATGGTGAAGTGGTACCGGGAACTGGCCGCTGTGCGGTGAGCGCGTCGAGCGCCCGGCGTAACTGGGTGCTGGACGTGTGAACGGTGTAGGGGAAATAGACGACCTCGACGCCGACGGTCGCGAAGTCATGTTCAAGCCGGTCGCCCTTGGGCGTGCCGCGCCAGTCGTCGCCCTTGAAGATCACGTCGAAACGGACCTGCTTCCACGTCTGGAGCTTGTCCGGCACGGTCTCCACGAACGCCGCATTGACGAAGCGGACGCTGCGTACGATCTCCAGACGTTCTACCAGCGGGACCAGCGGTGTACGGCCCTTGGCCAGTTCCGCCATCTCGTCGGAGACGACGCCGGCCACCAGGTAGTCGCACTGGCTGCGGGCGTGTCTGAGGATGTTGAGGTGACCGACGTGGAAGAGGTCGTAGACCCCCGGCGCGTAGCCCACGATCTGCGGCATAGGTAACAAAAACCCTTGTTCGACATGCTGTTTTCAGCGCATCGGACCATGTGGGACCCAGTCTGTCCAGGGCAGTGTGACGTTGCTCCCACGCAGATTGATGGCCAGGGGAGGCACGGAGGCGCACATAGGATCCATGCCTGGGGGAGATGGGAAAGTGTCATGTCGGAGCACTCTGACTTATCGAACAAGCCAGGACCGCCCAAGGGGTTGAGGCAGCCGCCGCGGGTGCTGCTGGTGTCCACGAACTACGCGCCCGAGCGTGCCGGGATCGGCCCGTATGCGACCCAGGCCGCCGAGCACTTCGCTGGGGCCGACGGCGCCGAAGTCCATGTATGGGCGGGGATGCCGCACTACCCGGCCTGGCGGACGGAGCCGGCGTACCGAGGGAAGTGGCGGACCGTTGAGGAGCACAACGGCACCCTGGTGCATCGTCGCCGGCACACCGTCCCGTCACGGCAGACCGCCGCGCGCCGCGTCTTGTACGAGGCGTCGATCCTCGCGCACGGGCTGGCGGCACCGCCTCGTATGCCCCGGCCCGATGTGGTTCTCGCCCAGATGCCAAGCCTCGCGGGTGGGATCCTCGGGGCTCGTGCCGCCCGCCGATGGAGCCGGCCGTTCGTGCCCGTGGTGCAGGACCTGATGGGGGCGGCGGCCGCGCAGAGCGGCATCCGCGGGGGCGGCCGGGTGTCGAGAACGGCCCGGGCCGTCGAGGCACAGGTGCTGGGACGGGCCGCGCTCGTGGGTGTCATCCACGAGTCCTTCATCGCTCCGGTGACGGCGATGGGTGTGCCACGTCACACCATCCGGCTGGTCCCCAATTGGTCGCACATCCCCCGGCCCACCAGGCCACGCTCCGAGACGCGTGCCCGGCTCGGCTGGCGGAAGGACCGTACGATCCTCCTGCACGCGGGGAACATGGGCCTCAAGCAGGGCCTGGACGTACTGGTGGAGGCGGCCCGGCAGGCACCCGAGGTACAGGTGGTGCTGATGGGAGAGGGCAGCCAGCGAAGCGCCCTGCAGGCACTGGGCGCGGGATTGCCCAATCTGCAGTTCCTCCCGCCGGCCGCAGACGCCGAGTTTCCCGAAGTGCTCGCCGCGGCGGATGTACTGGCTGTGACGCAGCGGGCCTCGGTACTCGACATGAGTGTGCCGTCCAAGCTCACCTCGTACTTCGCCGCAGGACGGCCCGTCGTGGCGTCGGTGTCGGTGGGCGGCGGAGCGGCGCGGGAGGTCAGCCGGTCGGCAGCGGGAATCGTGGTCCCGCCGGAGAGCGCGGCAGCCCTGCTGAACGCGGTCCGTGAGCTGTCCCACGACCCCGCCGCCGCTGATCGGCTGGGAGCGCGCGGCCTGGCGTACATCGATGCCCATCTCAGCCGGGAGGCCGGCCTCGCGAGGATGAGCGCCTTGCTGGACGAGGCGCTGGCGATGAAGGAGGCCCGCGCATGACGGCCGCCGCTGACCACACCTCACGCGCGAGCGGACCAGACGAACCCGATCTGCTGAGGGACCAGTTCAAGCAGTTGCTGCGCTACCGGCTGCTGATCGTCCTGGGCCTGGTCGCAGGACTGGCCGGGGGTGCCTGGATCGGACTCGCGGGCGGCGACTCGTACGTGGCGACCAGCGAGGTGACGGTCCGCTCCCCCACCGCCGACCCGTTCGGGCCCGGCTCCACCACTCAGGAGAAGCAGGTCAGTATCGGATCGGAGCGGCAGACGGCGGTGAGCAACGCTGTCGCCTCACGCGCGGCGAAGACACTGGGCATGCCGGACGCCGCCCAGCGGCTCCAATCCGGGCTTCAGGTCACCAACCCGCCTAACACGCTGGTATTGCGCTTCGACTACACCGCTGGCTCTCCGGGCACCGCCGCTCGGCGCGCCAACGCCTTCGCCCAGGCGTATCTGGACAACCGGCAAGAACAGACGCAATCCCTGATCGGCCACATGGTCGCGGGCTACGAGAAGCAACTCAAGCCGCTGGAGAAGCAGCGTGACAGGCTGACCAAGCAGATCGCGGTCGAGGGCCGGAGCGAGAGCAGCACACAGTCCGCACAGACCTCGGTCCTGAGTCAGATCTCCCAGCTCGACAACAGCATCACTCAGCTGAAGGCGCTCGACACCACACCCGGCTTCGTCGTCCGCACCGCTACCCCACCCAGAGCCCCCTCCGGGCCGGGACTGCTCTTGCTCCTCGGGCTCGGAGCCGCCGTCGGCATCGGTGTCGGACTGCTCGCCGCCTGGGTGCGGCTGGTCTTCGACCCGACCGCGCGCTCCGAGGGCGATGTCGTCCGGGCACTGCGTGCCCCCGTCCTCGGAACGTTGCCGCACGCCCGGCGAAGCAGCGGTGACGCGAACGGTCTGCTCGCCCGTGGCCGGATGGCCGAGGCATATCGCTCGGTGGCCTTCCGGCTCGCCTACGACCAGCGTTTCGCCGACCGGCGCCGACTGCTGGTCGTAGCTCCCCGCGGAGCTATCACGACAGCGGCCGCCGCATCGGTCAACCTCGCGGCTTCGTTCGCGGAGATGGGCCACGAAGTCCTGTTGGTGGAGGCTGACTTACGGTCCCCTGGACTGGCCGCACGGCTCCGCAAAGCCGACGGGATACAGCCGGGCTGGGCCGCGCGCATACCCGCGCGCGGAGACCGCGGCTGGCCGACCGGCGAGCGCATCCCCATGGAAGCGGAAGAGTCCGGCACCTTCGGCTTCATTCCCGGTGCCCGGGTGCGCAACGTGGCCCGCGCACTGACCTCAGCGCCCGCCACCCAACTGATCGCCACGGCGGACGGACCGGACGCGGTGGTCGTGGTCCTCGCCCCCGCGGTGCTGTCGTACGCCGACGCCATAGCCCTCGCCGACCGGGTGGATGGCGTCCTCGTCGTGTGCGACCCCCGCAAGGTCCGCCGCGATGAGCTGACCCGCATCCACGAACTGGTCACCGGAGCGGGCGGCAGGGTCCTGGGCGCGCTCCTGCACGCGGAGGGCACGGCGCGATCCAGCTCCTCCCGAGGTACGAGGGCCAAGCGCATGAGCCGGCTCGCCCCGTGGAAAGGCGACGACGGCACAGCGGCTCCTGGGATGCGAAGCGGTGCGCCGGAGGCCTCCATGCCACGGGAGAATACGACGCCTGCCGTCCAGGCCACGGACGACAGCCCGACGATGACCCTCGCCCTGCGCCGGGTGGACCGCCCCGACCTGCCGGTGCGGCCCGCCCGCTCCCTCCACCCGTGAGGCGTTGGCGAAACCAGCGGAGGGCCGGGAACGACCACGCCGAAGACACCGGCATCGGGGACCGGAACGGCAGTCTCGGAACGGGGGCCGCCGTGGCCTGTTCCGTGGCGGATCAGGGAGTCGCCGCACTCACCAACATCCTGGTCCTGGTAGTCGCGGCGCGGCTGTCCACGGCCGAGGGATTCTCCGTCTTCTCCCTCGTCTACACCGTGTTCACCGTGCTGCTCGGGTTCTCCGTGTCCTACGTCGGACAGGCGCTCGTGCTCGAGCGCGGAGCGCGCGCCGAGGTGCGCTGCGCGTGCAGGTCGGCACTGCTCTTCACGGCCGCCGCTTCCATCGCCGTAGGTCTGCCCATGGCGGCCGGGCTCGCCGTGGTGCCCGGCGGGACCGCTCGCGGGCTCGCCGTCCTCGGGCTCGTTCTGCCCGTTGTCCTCACCCACGACGGCATGCGCTACTGCTTCGCGGCGCTGCGGCTGCCCCATCAGGCCCTGGCCATCGACGTCCTGCGTCTCGCGGGCGTCTTCCCCGCCCTTGCTCTTCAGCCGTACGGCGCGACTCCCGCGCGCCTGATCGCGGTGTGGGGGTTCTCCGCGCTTCCCGCGTTGCTGGCCGGAGCCGGGCTGCTCGCTCCCCGGCTCCGCGGGCTGCCCGCCGACCCGCGGCGTTTGCTGCGGCGTGACCACCTCGGGCGCCGGTTCGTCATCGAGTTCGCCGTCGGCAACGCCTCCAGCCAACTCGCCGTCGTCGCGCTCGGGTTGTTCGCCAGTCCCCTGGCGGTCGGCGCGCTGCGCGGCGCCACAACCCTCTTCGGCCCGCTGAACGTCCTCTTCAACGCAGCCACCGCTCTTGGGCCGCCGATCCTGCGCCGGTGCCGGACCCTCCCCGGTCAGATCCGGGCTACGGCGACGCTCGCCGCACTGCTCGCGGGAGTGGCCGCGCTCTGGACCGCGGTGCTGGCGGAGCTGCCCGAGGGGGCCGGCCGAAGAATCCTCGGTGGAACCTGGGCGTCGACTGCGGCGCTTCTTCCCGCTACCGGCAGTCAGTACGCGGCGATGGCAGTCGGCACCTGCGCCCTGCTCACCCTTCGCGTCGTCCGCCCTCGGGCCACACTCCCCCTGCAGTTGGTGTTCTCCCCGCTCGCGGTGGCCTTCCTGCTCGCGGGCTACCAATGTGGTGGTGTGCCGGGTGCGGCCTGGGGCCTGTGCCTGGGCTCCGGCCTCAAGGCGGGCGCGGGCTGGATGCGTGTCGCCCGGGTACGGGGCTAGCCGCAGATCCCGCCGAGCACCGCTTCCATAAATCCCATCATGACTATGTCACTCATTCGGTTCATCTGTTCGTCACACAAAGCGATGGCGCTGATCTCTAGGGGTGTGTCTGGTCCGCGTTTAGGGGCTGTCTTGCCTCTAGTCGGGTGAAAGGTTTGGTATGGAGCTGCGGCAGCGCCGGCGTTGGGTCGGTGGGATGTCTTTGGGGTTATCGGCGGCGTTATCGGTGTCGATGGGGGCGGTGGGGTTCTTCGCTGCGGTGTCGCCTGCGTCGGCTGATGCGGGGGATGGTTCGGCGACGGTTCGTGTGGTGAGGGAGGTGAATGCGAACGGGAAGTGGGATCAGGCGCTGGAGCCGGGCTGGGCTGGTGTGACGGTGACGCTGACCGATGATGAGGGCCGGTCGGTCACCGGCGTGACGCAGGCGGACGGCACGGTGAAGCTGTCGCCGGGCACGGCGTTGAGTGGTGGTAAGTACCGTATTGAGGTGAAGAACCCGGATGCGAAGGTGTATTTTCCGGGTGCTGCTTCGGCGCGGACGGATCTGACGGATCCGCGGGTGCTGTCGTCGAATGTGGAGTTCGTGGACCTGTCCGCGGGCAAGAACGTGGAGGTCACCACCTCGTTCTGGAGCCCTGAGGACTACTGCCAGAAGAACGCCACCCTCGTCACCGCCTGCCAGAACGCCTCCATTCCGGCGCCCGCGCCGGGTACCAAGCGCACGCTGACGTCGTTCCCATTCAACGCCCGTGGAACGTATAGCCAGTTGACCGACCTCGCGGACAACGCCCAGACGGGTACGGTGTGGGGCATCGGCTACAACAAGGTGACGAAGCAGATCTTCTCCGCCGCGTACGCCAAGCGGGGAACCAGTTACGGCCCCGGTGGGCCTGGGGCGATTTACCGGACTGACCCCGCCACCAAGGCGACCACTCTCTTCACCACCGTCCCCAACGCGGGCACGACCGCGCACCACTTTGACGTGAACATGGACGAGGCGTTCATTCCTGCTGTGGGCAGGGAGTCGCTGGGTGACTTGGATGTGACGTCGGACGGCAAGGACCTGTACGTGGTCAACCTGCACGACCGCAGGCTCTACCGCTACGACGCCACGCACGCCACCGCGGCAGCGCCCAAGGCGTCGTACGCCATCCAGGACCCCGGCTGTGCCTCGAACAGCGACTGGCACCCCTACGGCGTAGGTATCCAGGACGGGAAGGTCTACGTCGGCGGCGTCTGCTCCGGCGAGTCCACCCACAACAAGGCCGACATGCGGGCGATCGTCCAGGTCCTCGACCCGGTCACCGGCCAGTTCACCGCCACCGTCATGGACCAGCCGCTGGTCTACCCCCGAGGCGGTTTCAACACCCCCGGATACATTACGTGTGACGGATTCGGCTGGTACCCCTGGACAGAGAACAAACCTCTGACATCGGACGGTGAGGCCTGCACCAACAGGACCATCCAGCACCCGGAGCCCGAACTCTCGGACATCAATTTCGAAACCAATGGGGACATGGTCGTCGGCTTCTCCGACCGTCTCGCCGACATCGGCGGGGCGAACCTGCCCGCCACCCCCAACAACCCGGAGTGGAACGTATTCCAGGGTGGTGACATCAACCGGGCCTGCCGTGGCGGAAACCACATGTTTGTCTTGGACGGCAACGGCGGCTGCGTCAACCATGCCAACGCTGCGACGAACGGCGGGGTGCAGCCTTTGAACGTCAGGGAGTTCTACCCGGGCGACTACGCCTGGGCCGCTCCTCCACATCAGGAGACCGCCGAAGGCGGTATGACCGTCGACAAGGCGGAGACGTCCATCCCGTTCGTCGCGGAGGACCCGATCACGGACCCAGTCACCGGTCACGGCGTGGCGTGGATTGACCGTGCTTCCGGCACGCGCACCCCCGAAGGCAACTACCTGAATGCCGACTTCGGCAAAGCACGCGGTATGGGTGACTTGGAAGTCCTGTGTGATCAGGCGCCGTTGCAGTTGGGTAACCGGGTGTGGCAGGACACCAATGAGAACGGGATCCAGGATCCTGGTGAGGCGCCGGTGGCGGGTGCCACGGTGAACCTGTACGACGCGAATGGGAACAAGATCGGTACGGCGGTCACGAACAGCCGTGGTGAGTACTACTTCGATTCCACGGTGACGAAGAACGTCAGTGCTGCGGATCTGGTCTACGGCCGCACGTACACGATCAAGATGGACAACCCGGACGACTACGCGGCCGGTGGTGTGCTGCAGGGCTGGGTGCCCACCCGCCCGAACCAGGGCGACGACGACCAGATCGACTCCAGTGGTGAACCGGACGGCAACCCCTTCCCCGCCGTCGTGGTCAACCCCGCCGGCGCCGGGCAGAACGACCACGGCGCCGACTTCGGATTCAAGAAGCCCAGTGTGGACCTGTCGATCATCAAGGTCGGCCCGGCCAAGGTGGATCCTGCCGGTGAGGTCGTCTACAACCTGATCGTCACCAACAACGGACCCAACGACTCCTCCGGCTGGACCGTGACCGACCCGCTGCCCGCCGGCATGCTCAACCCGCACACCTCCGACGCCGGCTGCGGCATCGGCGCCGGCACCCTCACCTGCACCGGCGGCCCCCTCAAGGTCGGCGAGAGCCACACCATCACCGTCCGCGGCCTCGCCCCCGCCACCGGCCCCGCCAAACTCGACAACTGCGCCACCGTGAAGGGCAACGAGCAGGACCCGAACATGCAGAACAACAACTCCTGCGTCACCACCGACATCCCCGGCATCCCCCTGACCGACCCCGGCATCGCAGCAGCCTTCGCCGTCCTCACCGGCCTCGGCACCGCCTACTACCGCCGCCGACGCCACACCACCGGAGCCGCCCACTAACCCACCCACAACCCCAACCCACCCACCGTCCCTCCCCCCACCAACCACCCGGGGGGAGGGACACCCACATCAGGCACCGGTGACTTACCGGCCGGCCAATATCAGCAGGCTGTGGTCTGCCTAGCTTCAGACACTGCGAGCCGAAGCCTGCTCCACTACCGCGCGAGCGAGTTGCCCGAGCCGAGCAGGGTCCCGGTCCATGGCCTTCGCAGCCAGGAACCTGAGGAGATCGAAGAAGATGTCATCGGATTCGATCTTGACGTCGAGGAGCATCGCCAGAGTGCCGGGCTCCTCATAGGGCACCTTGCGGACGCGGAGGCCGGCTGCTTCATCCTCGTCTTCGTGAGGTGTGGGTGGCTCCGTCCGAGGCTCAGGTACCGGCTGCTGCGTCGAGGGACCCGCAGCTCGCGCCGATTGATCGCGCTTGGGGGCTACATCTGCTTTGCCAGTCTCCATTACGCCGTAATAGCCGTCTGGCCCTGGCGTCTGTCCGCGTCCTCCCGCGGTGGTGGCCTCACCTGCTTGCCTGCTCGTCGGCTCGACGCTCGACTCGCGGTCTCCTATTACGCCGTAATAGCCCGTGGGCTCCTCCGACTGCGCCTGGGCCGGGACCTCGCTTTGAGGCGCCGCCTTCCGACTGCGCTTCTCTTCTTCCTTCCTGGCCCGCTCCCCCTTCAACTGATCGAGGGCCGCCTCTTGCTCTGCGGCGGGCTTGTTGGCGACAGCACGCAACAGATCGATGGGCTCTTCACCGATCAGGGCTTGCAGTTGGGGCGTGAGATTCAGCAGGGCGAGGCGCTGTGATACCCAACCCTGTGATCGGTGAAGTCGCTTGGCCAGCGCGCTCTGACTGCCATGGATGGCAACGAGACGCTGCAGGGCCCTGGCTTCGTCGAGTTCCGGAAGGTCCTGGCGATGGATGTTGGCGACGAGGGCGGACTCCAGGAGTTCCTCGGAGTTGGCGCCCTGATCGTCACTCACCATGACCTTGACCGTGTCGATGTGCGCTTCCCGGGCAGCGGCGAGACGGCTGCTGCCGTCGATCACGACGTGGGTGGTGTCGGGTTCGAGATCTGCTTCGCGGTCAGGGTTGGCCTTGGCGTAGGCGTCGCGATTCATCACCGTGATCGCTTGCTTCTGCCCGTGAGTCTTCAGGCTGCCCGCGAGGTCGGTGAGGTCGCCGAGCGTGGAGCGAGGGTTGTCCGGGTTCAGGCTGATGCGGTGGGCGGGCAGTTCGGTTGGCGGAGACACGCCATCGGTGGGTACTCCGGTGGCGGCGGCCACGGCCTGGCGACGCGCGCTGACCGGACGCACTCCCCCGCCGAAGCGGCCGGCTCCCAGCTGGTCGGCCTTGCTCATGCGATCTCCCTGGCCATTGCGCGCATACCGATCGCCTGCTGCGATTTGGGTGCGTAGGACAGCAGCGGCCGCTTCATGCGGACGGCTTCCTTCTGTTCTTTGAGGTCACCGATGAGCCCGACGACCCGAGGATCCTTTATATCGACCCATCCCTGAAGTGAGGAGGTAGCGATGAAGCCGCGGCGGGAGTCGTAGAGGTTGACGACAATGCCGAGGTACTCGATGTCCACCCCGAGGTCGCTGCGCAGGTCATCGATCTGCGTGGTGAGCAGCTCGTACGCGTCGGCGGAGCTGTCCTCGGCCTGCACCACGATCAGAGCACCGGATTGGCCGGGCTGTTCACTTTCCCGGCGCCGACCGTAGTACGCGGCGGCATCCATGCTGAGGCCGAGACTGGGGGGGCAGTCGACCACGATGACGTCATAGTCGGGCTCGAGTGGAGCGAGCGCACGCTCCAGTGCCGCTTCCCTGGCTCGCACGGCGGACAGTCGGACGTCGAGGAGAAAGGCGTCGTTGCAGGCGGGCAGGAGATGCAGGCGGCCGTCGAAGGGCTCCTCGTCGATGGACACGATGAGGTCGCGAAGATCCCCCTTGGGATCACCAGCCATGTGGTTGGTGAGACTGTCACCGTTCATCGGCAACGGCGCGGCGCCGAGCTGGTTGGTGAGGTGGCACTGAGGGTCGAAGTCGACGAGCAGAACTCGGAGCCCCAGACCAGGCAGGTTCTCGATGTCGAGCGGGTTGTCCTGGGCGGGTTCGACATCTGAGTGGACGTCGCTTGCGCGGACGGCCTCGGTGAGTGCTCTGGCTACCCGAACCGCGTATAGGGAGTTGGTGTCCTCAGCGAGTGCTTCACCCAGTCCTGCTGTGATCGCGGTCTTGCCCACACCGCCCTTCTGATTGCAGACGATGATGCGGCGGGTGATCTCTGGCCGTGCGACGTCCGGAGCAGGGTTCGAGTCGAGCCACAGTTGGACAGATTGGGCCAGGCCCTGCGTCAGCGAGACCCGGCGGTCGGTGGCGACTTCGCGGAACTGGTCCCACTGACCGGGCGGCAGGAAGGTCGCGAAGGAATCGGCCCCTGAGGTTTCCACCGTCGTGGGGGCTGAGGCGAGGCCGCACCAGGCCTTGATGCCCTGCTCGACGGCGGTCTGGATCTCGACGCCGCGCTGTGCGGCTCTGATCTTGAGGTCTTGCCGGAGCCATCCCGGCAGCTTGGAGACGACCTTTTCGCGGTCGTTGGAGGTGGCTGGCGAACTCATGGGAGACACCTTACTAACGTTCACTCTCCTTGGAAGCACCGACACGTTAGCTAGTTCAGGTGAGCATCGCGTCGTGAGTCGGCGTCAGGAGCCTATTACGCCGTAATAGCCCACCGTGGGTCGTTGAGGCGATCGCCGCTATTACGCCGTAATAGAGCACGACGGCCATGGGGTGCTTGAGGCGTTGCCACTGAGGGCGGGGGAGTGAAGCGAACACCGCCCGGTCCTGTGAGGACATCCCGCTTGCGTGGTGTCGAGCCGGGACAAGTCACCCCGGCCGCTCAGAGCGCCGGCCGTACCCGTGAGGCACTGATCAGTGTGGCCGCGGCGGCGTAAGCGAGGCGGGCCTCGTTGGTCTGTGCCACAGGCCGTCCACTCGCTCGTTCAATCCTCGCCAGGACGCGGACCAGGGCTTCCACGTACCTTTCCAGGCTGACGATCTGGGTGGGGGTCTGGCAGTCAGGAAGAACGGCCGCAATCTGATCGAGCCAGAAGGTGACGTCCTCGTCGTCATCCAGGTCAGCCCGCTGGTCGAGGAGGCGTTGTGCGACCGGCGCCAGCAGCGCATGGTGGCGCGCGGCTTCCTGTTGCGCTCGCTGCTCCGCGGCGGCCTTGGCGGCCGCTCGCCGCTCGGCTTCGAGAACGGCCTCCGGCGTGCGGCGTACCGGCCGATCACCACGCTCTGGATCCGTGAGCGTGGTGGCTTGCAGGCGCTTCGCCTTGTTGTAGGCCGCACTGGGTGTATTGACGGCAAGGGCATCAGCAAGGGCAGACCACTCCACGTGCGCTGCCCGGGCGTCCTCGATGGCCCGGACCTGATGGATGTCCGCCTGCTCGCGGAGGTACTCCCACAACTTCACCCGCGTCAGCGCGGCCTCACGGCGTGCCGCACCGCTCTTCAGGGCACCGGCGTGGGCTTCCAGAAACAGCAGAGCCTGGAAGAGTTCTTCATCTGCCGGCATCCGGCTGACGTTCTCGTCCTCCGTGTCTTCGTGGAGTTGACGCACGGTGCCCAAGAGCGCTGCCGTATCCAGTCTGCCGATCCGGACAGGGGGCTTGAGTAGCGGCCTCGCGGGCTTGGCCGGTTTCCTGGTCGATCGTGGCATGCCTCTGAGTCTGCCGGTCGATTCACATTCTGTGAATCGGTGGCGTGGTGAGCCCCTGTCGCTCTGTCACATTCCACCCACTCACCACGATTCGCCTGGTGAAGGGGAGGGGCGGGTGGGTCCTCACACCTCAGGTGGAGAGGGCAGAGCGCTCCGCGACGGTGGTACGTGGGTCGGCGTGCGGCCGTCAAGGGGTCACGGCCGCACGCCTCGCGGTCGTCACTGTGACTAGCGCGTGCCGAGGGTGTAGTGCCGTGCGACCTGAGCAGGTGCCAGGGCACGCGGGTATACGGCCACTTCGTCGATCTTGCCCTTGAAGTACCAGCTCTCGGGGCGCCTGGGCCAGGCCGGTACGTGCTCGGGCCCGTTCCCGCCCTTCGGCTGGTCGCCGCCGACCTGCCAGTAGCCGCGGTACTTCTGGCTGGTGGTCAGGGACTGGTTGTGCGCCCGAAGCTTTCCGTCCACGTACAGGCGCATGCCGTCCGGCCCTTGCGTGGCGACGACATGGTGCCACGCCCCGTTGTTGAAGCCCGGGCCGGTGGCGATGACGTGCTGGGAGCCGCTGATGACCCCGAAGACCAGTCGGCCGTCATTGGTCATGTAGATGTGTTTGTCGCGGCGGCTGCCGGGCCGCTCGTTTCCATTGCCGAAGCCGACAAGCTTGCCCCCCGCCTTCGTGGTCGTGTTGAACCAGGCTTCCAGTGTGTACGAGGCCGGCGCATACGCGGCGCGGTCGCTGTAGGTGTATTCGTCCGCACCGCCGTACCCGACGGCAGCGTGTGAGCCCGCTACGGCACCAGGGGCTACCCCGCGGGCGGGGCCGCCGCGGTGATTGCCGCCGTTGTTGGTTCCGGAGGTGTCCGCGGCGAAGGTCCCTCCGGTTTCCTCGAACCGCCAGTACAGGAGGGGCCGGTCGGCCACGACTTGTTGTGCGTACCGGTTGGATGCCGTGGCAGCGGTCACCTTGACAGGGGTGGAGGAGGCGCTGGTGTTGGTGCCGTCGCTGGCGGTGACCCGGTAGGTGTAGGTCGATCCAGGGGAGACGTGGGTGTCAGTGAAGGTCAGCTGGGGACGTCTCCAGAAGATGGAGGAGCCGGTGACCGTGTGGATCGGCTTGTCCGATCCGTCGCGGTACACACGGTAGGTCAACCGCCTGTCGTCCGGGTCGAGACTGGCCTGCCAGCGCACATCGATCCGGCCGCGCGTGGTGCTGGATCCGTTGACCTGCGGCACTGACGGTGCCCCCGTGTCGGGGCCGCTCGCAAACCGGGTCAGCCCCTGCTGCGGCAGGCCGTTGACCTTGGTGAACTCTCCCCCTGCCCACAGGTAGTCTCTGCCGTTCGCCGTCGCGGTGGTCAGTACCCGGGGCCCGATGTGCTCACCGAGCCCATCGTTGGTGTCGGGGTACCAGCCCAGCAGAGCGGGTCCGTTCACTGACTGCGCGAGCAGATGCTGGCGCGTCCTGTTCGGAAAGGCTCCTGCGCAACTGTGCGTGTGCGACCCGGAGTAGAGCACTCCCTTGAAGACGGTGACCGCCTGAGTCGCGCCCAGGCAGGTGTCACGCCAGCGCTGGTTGAAGTCGGACAGACGGAAGGCGATCCGCCCCTCCAGTGGATTGCCTTCCTGCGCCGTGTAGAAGCCGGTGCTGTCGGTCGCGATGTCCTTGACCACCGTCGGAGCGGGAAAGAAGCCGAGGGGATACCGTTTGGTGAGGCTGCCGGTCGCACTGCTGACGACGGCGAGGGCATGCGAGTCGGCCCCGTTCAGGTGGAAGAAGTCACCACCAAGGAGAACGTCCCTGCCGTTCGGGGTTACCTCGACGGCGCGGCCCACCTCATCGGCGTTCGCCTTCCATGAACGAAGAGCCCCAGCCTCGGTCACCGAGGCGAAGTAGCGGCGGGGCCGACCCGCGACGGAAGTGAAGTCGCCGCCGAGATAGACGTTGCCACCAGCCGTGGCCAGAGCCCGCACGGTGGCGTTGACGGCGACCTTGAAGTTGTTCCTCGGGGCGCAGGTGGCGAGGTCGATGGCCGCCACATTGCTTACCTTGACACCGTTGACCGCCCCGAAGCGGCCGCCCGCGTACAGCGTCTTGTGGTCCGGTGACACCGCCAGGGCCCGCACCGTCGCCAGGCCGGATCCCACCGTGAACGACAGGGTGCAGGAGGTTGGCTCACCTGTCGCCGCGTTCAGTGCGACAAAGTTCATCGCGGGCCGCTCATCGCTGCCAGCCGGTGCGTCCGGCGGCCTTATCGCGGAGAACGTACCGCCTGCGAAGATCACCCCGCCCGCCTCGGCCATCGACCACACAATGCCGTTGGTCTGCCAGGTCGGCAGCGCATCCGCCGTCACGGCGAGTCCTGGGGTGAGCGCCGTGGCCGGCGGCGCCATTCCTACGGCCACCAAGGAGGCGGTCATCGCCGTCAGTGCTGTCGTACGGAGCCCTATCGAGGGTAATCGCATGCAGGTCAGCTCCCTTTGTCTTCCTGCCGGTTGATCCAGGAGATGGTAGGACAGCGCACCTACCCGATCACTGCCAGGTGCCTCCGCGGCAACGAACTCGCGCACAGTTCGGTGGGCCCCCGGCGCAATGCCGGGGGCCCACCGAACTGTGCGCTGCCAACGCCCGCAGACGTGGGAGACGGTCAGTTGTCGTCGTCGTCGAGAAGGAACCCTCGTCTCCCCGGGGACGCATGCCCCATCGCCGAGGGCCCCTGCACCACGGCCTGGTGCATTGAAGGGGGCATCTGTTGGCCGCCGTAGGATGAAGGGCTCGTTCCGGCCGGTGGCATGGGCGGAGCCGGGGCCGCCGGGGGAAGGGGCATTGGGGGAGAGGTGGTCACAGCGTCGTCGGCCTGCGACGTTTCCAGGTGGCGCAGCTGGGATTCCAGGTACGACTTCAGACGTGAGCGGTACTCGCGCTCGAAGCCGCGCAGGTCCTCGACCTTGCGCTCCAGCGTGGCGCGGGCGGACTCGAGGGAGCCGATCGCGGCACGGTGCTTCTCCCGCGCGTCCCGTTCGAGCGCATCCGCCCTGGCACGAGCGTCACGCTCCAGACCCTCGGCGCGGCCGCGGGCCTCGCCAACGATCCTGTTGGCCTCGGAGCGGGCCTCGGCGATCGCCTGGTCGGCCGTCTGCTGGGCCAGTGAGAGGACACGGGCGGCGCTGTCGCCGCCGGGGCCCTGGCCTGGGCCGCCCATCGGACCGCCAAAGGGCCCTTGGCCGTGCGGGCCGCCCTGACCACCGGGGACAACGGCTGCCGACGGGATGCCGCTCGGCAACTCGGACGCCAGCCCGACAGGACCCAGCGCGCTGGGTCCGTGGGGGTCGGGCTGCTGCTTCGGCTCGGGAGGCTTGGCCTCGTCCGGCTGTTTCTGCGCGGCGGGAGGGGTGGCAGCAGCCAGCTTGGCACGCAGTTCCTTGTTCTCGCGTACAAGGCGGGTCAGTTCGGCTTCGACCTTGTCGAGGAAGGCGTCGACCTCGTCCTCGTCATAGCCTTCTCGGAGACGGACGGTCGTGAACTGCTTGTTCCGTACGTCCTCGGGGGATAACGGCATCTCCTCACCCCAACGTTGTCATCGGCGGTCGGCAAGACCACACCGCGGCCGTCATCTCACCGAGCCCAGCGGGAGAGGAGATGAGGGACGGGCGGTGATCATCAGAACGAAGAAGCAGGTCCTGCGCCACGCCCCCGAGACGCAGCGGCGGGACTTACCCGCCATAGAAGCTTCAGAGGTAGATCGCTGACGGTGCCCGAGGTGGTTGAGTCCCGCTTTCGGACTCTCTAATCCGGCGACGTTCTTGGCATCTGAGTCACTTCCCGGATGTGGGTGGGCGTGGTTGCGCAGCGATCTGGCACACGATAGATCGCTACAAAAGTAATATAAATCCCTTTAGGTCCGATCTGTCCAGCGAGAGGCTCTTCGAGCTGCCGTCAGGCGTCTCGCGGGCCCGGCCGGGCGCCTCTTCCCCGGGCCCGGCCCTTCTCCCGGCAGCAGGTCACTGACCAGAGGGCGGAAGTGTGGGGCGCCGGTCGGAGGGGGACGCGCTCTGACGTCGGTGGTCTGCCCGGAGCCTGTTGAGGTAGGCCTCTTGGAGGCGTACGAACGAGTCGTACGCGCGGTGCCCGATCGGGCACAGTCCATGGGGCGAGCAGGACGGGCAGGTGTCGCCGTGCATACCGTGGACAGCCGCGGCCCTGAGATAGCGTCTGTAGAGGCTGTCAGCCATGGAACCGCCGGTTGTCGTCAGACAATTTGTTTATACGGCGGAGCTCCTCCTCCAGACGTCGCTTGTCGGCGTTCGCCATGCCGTCCCCCTTCTCTCCCCCTCGCGACGATGGCGGGCGGAGCGGTACTTCGAGGCCCCCCGCCCCCTCTTGGTCACCCGTGGCAGCCGACTCCGCGTGTTCGGTCCCCGTTCTCCCTGACACGTCCTCAGCGCTCACCGCCGACAGCATCGTGCCTTCTCTGCCGCCCCCCTCAGGCAAGCAGGTCTCGCTGCCCGCGCAGGTCAGCTGTCTTGAGTTCTCCCCGCGGCACATCGCGTTGTCGCGCCCATCCATCAGCGCCCCTCCCCTCGGCGATACCTTCGCGAACCAGGCGCCCGAAGCCCCCCAAGACTTCGAACGCCCCGTCTCTCCCTTCAGAGGGCTGAGCCCAGGGGATCCCCACCGCGTTGCGATTCAGCGCCGGATACCTCGGCGAGTGTGCGTGGAGGAGGAGAGCCGTAGGAGCGCTTCCGAAACATCCGAACCTCCTTGCGAGTGGAGCAGTGAGAAGCCGATGCGGCCTTTCTGCTCGCCAGGCTGTGCCGGTTGCATCCGGCAGGGCCGCGTTGGGAAGACGCAACACGGCTCTTCGAACTGGTGGCAACGCGCGAATTCATACAGGCGCGTAAGAGTTCGCCGGCCCCCAGACGGCGAAGAGATGCAGCGCTCTTCAGTGAAGCGCGATGACAGCAGAAGCTAACTCGCACTTCCAGTGCTAGTCAACGGGTATGAAAATTTCTCTTGCAATCTGGCATGATCACTTCAGATATGAGAGTGTGCGCGTGACGACTTTCAGGAGGACCAGTGACAGGCGGATACGCGCTGATCGTGCGTTTCACCACCCGCGACGCCGACGCTGCCGCCCGCTTCGACGCCCTCGTGGAGCACGCACTGGAGGACATCCGCAAGGAGCAGGGAACCCTTGTCTACGTCAGCCACGTGCCTGAAGACGACCCCTTGGTGCGCGTCTTCTATGAGCTGTACGCGGACGAAGCCGCGTTCCAGGCGCACGAGTCCCAGCCTCATATCCGCGAGATGTTGAGGGAACGAGAACAGTACCTGCTGTCCACGGAGGTGACGTTCCTGGGAGAGCGGGCTGGCAAGCGCCCGGCCGCACAGGAGGCACCATGAAGCCCACCGGCAAGGAAGTCGATCCAAAGGATCGCGCCTTCGGCCGGCATGTGAAGCGGCTGAGGAAGGAACGTGGTCTGACGCAGCAGCGGCTTGCGGCAGCACTCCACCGGACTTCGAGCTGGATGTCCCAGGTCGAGCGAGGGGTGCAGCCCATCGAGCGGATTGATGTGCTGCAGCAGCTCGCGGCGGCGCTCGGCGTGTCCGTGCGTCAACTCCGGCCAGGAGCGCCGCTGCCGGCTTCCGTCACCCGGGCCGAGACGGACCGGGAAGCGTCCGACGACCTCGAAGGGCTGCGGCGGCTCCTCTCCGGGCACCCAGCGGCAAGCACGGTCTTCGAAGTCACCACGTCCGGGCACAGCCGGTCCTTGTCACAGCTGGCCACCGAGGTGGACAACGTCGAGACGCTGACCCTCGGGGGCCAACTAGCCCCCGTGAGCGGGTTGTTGACGCGTCTCTTGCCCGACCTGGAGCAGCTGGTACGGGTGGTGGAAGCGGACGATCGCGACTCCGCGTACCTGCTGCTCGCCCGGGCCTATCAGGCACTCGCCGCAACTTTGGTCCGGCAGGATGAGGCGGACGCCGCCTGGGTGGCCGCCGATCGAGCTGTCTGGGCCGCTGAGAAATCGAGCGACCCGTTGCACGTCTGCGTCGGCGTCCTGCGAATGGTGGAGGCATTCGTGCGCGTAGAGCGTCTGGGTCAGGCGGAGCATGCCGCGCAGACGGCGATCGACGCGCTCATCGTGCTCGACCAGAAGAACGAACTACCGCTGCGGGGCATCTCCGTACTCGGGTCCCTGCATCTGGCACTCGCTCGGGCGTACGCCCGGTGTCCACAACGGTCGAAAGCCCACGAGCACATCACGAGAGCCCGAACGCTCGCGGACCGGGTCGGCTGGGAGCGGAACGACTTCAACCTCGCGTTCGGACCGGCCAGCGTCACGATCCAGGCGGTCTCCGTCGCCCTTGACCTCGGCGACGCCGGTGAAGCCCTCGATCTGGGAGGCAAGGTGGACGTGACCTCCTTGCCTCCCGAGCAGCAGGGAAGACTGCTGATGTATCTGGGGCGAGCCCACGCCCAGCGCCGCCACACCGAGGAAGCGTTGAGCTGCATGCTCCGCGCCGACGAACTGGTGCCGGAAATGATGCGCAGGGATGTGGGGGCCCGGGAAGCGATCCGGGAACTCGTCCTCATCAACGGGCCCGGTGCGCCGCCGGACCTCATGGCACTCGCGACAAGGGTGGACGCGCTCCCTTAGATGGGTGAGGACAGGACTGGACCGGCGGCGGTGCTGTGCGGACACACGTGTTCTGAGGCAGCCCGGTACATCGCGAGCTTCATGGCTTTGGGGGTGGTCAGGGTGCCTTTTTCGTCAGGCGGGACGAGCCAGCGCAGGTTTCCCCAGCGGCAGTGCGGCGGCGGGACGGTGATCCATCCTCCGCGGGTGACATGGCGGGCGCCATAGCCGACCGATGTGGTGTCGGGGACGGGAGGCAGGAAGAACCCGGTTTCGCCCCTCCTGCTGTCCAGCAGGACAGGGCCGGAGCCGACTTCGGGCATCTCATGGAGCATGTCGGCCGCACGCAGGCCCAGGCACGCGGGGACGACCACAACGTGCCAGAAGCGGCCGGCCGTCAGGAGATGGACATCCAGGCGGCCACGCTGCCAGTCGCGCTCGCAGACTCGGGGATTCTCCGCTGCGGCAGCAAGCCATCGGATCGCCTTCGACCTGGAGGACAGTGTCATCGAGAACCTCCCGTGACGCGGGCCGCGTTGGCCCGTCAGACCATCGGTTACGCAACCACCCTGGCCAGACGGCTTGATGCAGGGAAGGGAAGCGGAACACGCTGCTTGATGTCTCAGCGCATTCAAGGGGCGGAAGTCGCCGGACGCGCGCCCCTCGCCGGTCAGAGGTGCCCGCGCTCGTTTGTGGTCGCCGTACATCCCAGCGCGGATGGAGAATGGCGCGCGCCGCGGCGAGCCTGCGGGCACTCAGGCGTACAGGCCTCCATGGAGCAGCCCACCGAGCAGAGGTTGTTGTCCGGGCCATCGTCCACATCACCAGCGTGGTTGATGGTTCGGCAAGACACGATCACCAGGTCGGGCTCGGGCGGTTCGATGATGTCGTGGATGGTGGGGGCCTGCCTCGCCAAACCAGCTGCGAGGCCTATGGCCAGGCCGATGCAGACCACGACGAACAGTGACCCGGACGAGACAACGCGAACCAGGATGGCATCAGTGGCGCATAAGAGGAAACAAGCCAAGACCAGTGGCACGCGGTACCACCACGGGTTTCTTAAGCGTTCTCTTCGCTCACGACGGTTGGCCATCGCGGAGTATCGCAGGTGAACTTTGCCCATGGCCGCCAAGGTCAGGCCCTCTCCGCCGTCTGAGAACGGGCGTTGTGGGACGGCTCGCCGGTCACTTCGCGTTGCTGGATTCACGTCACGGGGTGATCATGCTCCCGGCCCAGTCAAGATCATAGTCGAAGATCAATAGAGAACTGTTGGACGATCACCCTTTCGGATGGTCTTCGTACAAGTCGTGATGGTGTCGTGGAAGGACACTTCCCAGGTCAGACGCTCGTGCCTCGGTCCTGGACGCATTCCCCGGGTGATCCGTACGAGTGAGCGCCAGGAATCATTTGGGGCATGGCTTCGGTGGAACGTCCCGTACACCCTTCTTTCAGCGCAGGACCACTTCGCGTGTGCCGCACGGTCGTCGTCGCGACGTGGCATGGGCACGGGGCGCATACCCGTGCTCAAAGGCCTGCGCATCCCAGGGGCCACTGGAGCGAGGCCAGGTGATCCGCGTCTAGGCGGCCACCCAGCTCTTCGAGGAGATCCAGTGCCTGACCGATCCACACGCGGTCCAGGTGCGAGGTGGTTCGGAGTGGTCACTGTTCAAGCAGCCGCTCGGCAAGATCAGAGCAGTCTGCTCAGGCTGGTCGGTGCGGGCAACACCACGAGCGGTACAGCGGGCGATCTCTGCCCACCTCCTCCACGTCAGCCATGGAGTCCCGCCTTCGGAACATGCTGCGGGCAAAGGCTGGTTGCCTTGGCCTGGAGCATGTGCTGCGCCGAATCCGAGAGAAGGCCACCGAGAGAACAGCCGTCGGTCCTTCATGAAGAACACCGGCCCGCCGCACCTCCGCCAAGAAGCTGCCGGGCCGGTGTCAACAGATAGTCCGCCACTCCATTTAACAAAAATTTACTCTAGGGATCCACGTTCTTTACGGGGTCCTCAAAGCAAACGATGACGAACACCCTGCTAGACAAGAGAGAGTACCCATGTGTGCGGCATTTCAGGGGGCCCAGCACCCAATTCGTAACCTCACCCGTCTGGTGTCTACACCTGAAGGGGAAAGGTGCCCTTCCGCTTTGACGCCATCTTTGACGGCGGTGCCGGGATGCCATGGATGGTGGTATGCGGTGCCGGCTGTACGGCGGAGCGGTGGCGTATGGAACGGCTGCGGAGTCCAGAAGAGCAGAGCTCTGCCGTGGTGTCCCGAAGTCATTGCCAGGGCCGCGGAAGTGGATGCCGTTGGCATTTGCGTCAGGCATTACTATGTCGTCCGAGTCGATCGGCAGGTGGGGCTCCTCTGTGACGGTGACCTTTCAGAGGGCCGGAGCTGGGAACAATTCACGACCGTCGACCTCTGGCAGACACTCGCACTCAAGAAGCTATTGGCCCGTATTGTTCGTGACCAAGCCCAGCGGCTGCCCCGTGTCGTTTTCCCGGAGGTGACCGAGTGAGGTCGCCGAGACAATCTATTTGACGGCGAGCGGAAATCTTGCAGGGAATCAGGTGCTCTTCGAACCGGTCGCCGCGGCAGCGTGGCCCGGCAAGAACTTCCTCGCGAACGGCACCGCCGTGCGGGCAGGGCCACCGGTGACCTCGTCGGCGGATTGGCGGTGGCGCTCGGCGAGGGCTGCCGCCCGTACAGGTCGAGCGGCAGCCCCTCCCGGTGATTCCTTGATCACGCCCTCTGGCTCACCGTCTGGTGAGCAGCGCGTGACCCACACCTAGGATTCACAACCTCACAAAGTCGCCTCAGGTGCCCGCCCTTGCCGCTGCGTGATGATTGCCGCGGCCCGGGCAGTAGCTGTTCATTACAGCATGGCCGCATATTCCAGCGCCCTCGTCCGGCGACGGAACCAAGGCCATGCAATGCCATGAGGCGCGGTAAGGCCCTACGCCGTCCATCTCCAGGCAGCCGGCCGCGCTGTGCTGCCCCGGCGGTTACAGCGACAGGGGCAGGAGGTGGGGGACGGCCCGATGGTTGTTACCCGACGCGGTCCACGCTTCGCATGTGCCGCGCGATTATGCAGCAGAGTCTGGACCAGGGGGGCGAGTGAGTTGAGCAAGTGCACGACTGCTTCAGGAGCGACTTCGGGGGACGCCGAGAATCCTGTGAAGGACGGCCCGGCCCTTGTCCCGGCTCGGGAGCTGGGAGACGTGAGGGTGCTCCGCGCGGACGCCGTAGCCGTGATCGAGATCAATCGCCCCGAGCGTCTGAACGCGTTCACCAGCACAACGGTGGACCACCTGCTCGATGCCGTCCGGCAAGCTCGTGCGGAGCGTGACACAGGGGCCATCGTGCTGACCGGGGCCGGGCGCAAGGCGTTCTGTGCGGGAGGCGATCAGAAGCAGCGGGCCGAGGTGGGGGACTACGGCAAGGGCTCCTCGGGCCAGTTGGCGACGGAGGAGCTGTACCGGACCATCCGCGAGTGCCCCAAGCCGGTGATCGCGGCGGTGAACGGCTACGCCTTCGGTGGCGGCCATGTCATGCAGCTCGTCTGCGACATGACGGTCGCCTCGACCACAGCGGTGTTCGCCCAGCCCGGCCCCCATGTCGGATCGTTCGACGCAGGCTATGGATCGGCCTACCTCGCCAGGGTGGTCGGTGAGAAGCGTGCCCGTCAGATGCTGTTGCTCGGCGAGCGCATCGACGCTGTGACGGCACTGTCCTGGGGACTGGTCAACGCAGTGGTTGAACCGGAGTCGGTACTGCAGACAGCACTTGATCTGGCCCGCCGCTGCTGCGTGCTCTCCCCGACCTCGCTGGCCGTCTTGAAGCACTCACTGAACGCTGACACCGAGCACATCGCCGGACTGGGCCGGGTGTGCTTCGACGCCCTGACCCTGTTCGGACACACCGACGAAGCCCGCGAGGGATACACGGCGTTCACCGAGAAGCGGCCGCCTGACTTCGAGCCGTACCGGTCCGGAGTGGAGATGGACGACGATGGCCGCTGAATCCATGCCGAACACCGGAGAAGTAGCGGACTTCGAGCACCTGTACGCCCGGGGCAGGGAAGTCTTCGCCGAGCTAATACCGGGTGGCCGAGAACGCCTGGACAAGATTTTCGCGCTCGCACCGGACCTGGCCCGAACGGCGGTGGGGACCGTCTACGGACACCTGCATGATCGTCAGGCCTTGGACGCGCGGACACGTGAGATCGCGGCCCTGGCGGCGATCGTGGCCTCGGGCATGTGCGGCACCCCGCTCGCGGTGCACGTGCGTACCGCCCTGGCGGCCGGCGTCGCCCCTGCCGAAATCGTGGAAGTGGTGCTGGAATGCGCCGCGTTCGGCGGCTTCCCCCGGGCGGTCAGTGCTCTGCCCGTCATCGAGGAGGCATTCGGCCAGGCCGGGATCCCGGTCCCGCCACGGCCCTCCGCTCGTGACACGGTCCTGAGGGCGATCGACACGGCGCGAAACCGGGCGGCGACCGACCTGCCGGAGACAGCCGACGAGTCCTGGGCGGCGCCGCTCTGCGAACCTGGAACTGACACGGCCGTCCACGCTGTCGCACCGGACCAAGTGCTCGTCGTGGCGGTCCCGAAGGACTCTCACCGACCCGAGGCCGTGCTGCACATACGCGCTGTGGAAGACCGCATCGTCGAGGTGACCACTCTGTCCCGAGCCGGAGACCTGGCAGGAGTCGACAGAGCCGCTCCAGTCCCGGGACCGTCCGCACGGCAGGCTCTCGGCCGGCTTCTGGAAGACCTGCGTACCGTGGGCCACGGTCCAGCCGCCGAGTTGGTCATCACCGATCCGGATCTGCTGGATGAGACAGCACCCTTGCGGGATGTCTTGGCCGCGGGGATCCGGCCCGAGGTGGCGGCCATCGACGCCCACACCGCCATCGCTGTCTTCCGTGACCCCCGGAATCCGCACCCCGTGGTGGCCCTCGCCTTCGCTGACGACGACCGCATCCGCCATGTGCGCGTGATCCAGGCCGAAGACGCCTCTCCGGTATCCCCTGGTTCCTGAACTTCCCACGCTCCGAGCAGGACTGGACAGCCAGGAGAAGTCCCATGGCACCCGCCTACGCTTTCGAAGAACGCATCCCTGTGGTGCATCCCGATGCCTTCCTCCACCCCGACAGCGTGCTGATCGGCGATGTCCGCATCGGGGCCGGATGCTACATCGGCCCGTGCGCCAGCCTGCGCGGCGACTTCGGCCGCATCATCGTCCATGAAGGCGCCAATATCCAGGATTCCTGCGTCCTGCACTGCTTTCCCGACAGCGAAACGGTCGTCGGCCCCGGTGGCCATATCGGGCACGGCGCCGTTCTCCACGGCTGCCGCATCGAGGAGGACGCCCTCATCGGCATGAACGCGGTCATCATGGACGGTGCCGTGATCGGTGCCCAGTGCTTCGTCGGCGCCAACAGCTTCGTCAAGAGCGGCCAGAACGTCCCTGAACGGCACCTTGCCGCAGGGTCGCCGGCCAGGGTGCTGCGCGAACTCACGGCAGACGAGATCGCCTGGAAGCAGCAGGGCACTCGCACCTACCAGGAACTCGCCCGCCGCTGCCTCCGCGATCTGCGGCCTGTCACTCCTCTCTCCACCGTACGTGCCGCCGAAGCCCGGCGAACCGATATCGGCCAGCGGCACGTAACCCTCCACGAACACCGCGCCCGACTCGCGGGCGACCCTGCCGACAAGAATGCACGAGACCCTGACCATGCCCCATGAAGCTCTCCGCGATCCGCTGGAGGCCGAGCGTCTGCGCATCGACGAGGTGGACGAGCGACTGATCACCCTGATCGCCGAACGCAAGAGGATTTCCGAGCAGATCCAGGCCACGCGCCTGTGCGCGGGCGGCAGCCGCACCGACACCAAGCGAGAGATGCATGTCATCACCCGCTACGCCGAGGTCTTGGGACCGGCGGGCCGTGACATCGCCTTGAGCCTGCTGGCATTGGCCCGAGGCCGACTGCCTCAGCGAAACCCTGACCTGCCCGCCGTCTATCTCGGCCCGGCAGGCAGCTTCAGTGACCTGGCCCGGCAACAACTCTGCGGCCCCGACGCACCCAGCCTGGCGCTGGACAGCCTCACAGCAGTGTGGGAAGCGGTCTGCCAGGGCCGCGCAGGACTGGGCGTCGTACCCGTGGAGAACACGACCGCCGGGCCGGTCACCGAGATCATGGACGCTCTGGCCCTCGGGCCGGAGATGTCGATCGTGGGCGAGATCCGCCTGCCGATCGACCTCGTCCTGGCCTCCGCACACCGCGTCCAGACGGACAAGATCAGGACGATCCACACCCACCCGCACGCATACGCCCAGTGCGCCTCCTGGCTCGCGCAACACGTGCCTCACGCCCGTTTCGTGCCGGCTGCCTCCACCGCAGCCGGCGCGCGACACGTCGCCGACGGCGCCGACGACACTGAAGCCGCCATCTGCTCACCCGTGGCGGCCACGCGCGTGGGCCTGTACCCGCTGGCACACGGTCTGACTGGCACGCCCGCTCCGGTCACCCGATTTCTCCAGATCACCCGCGCCGCGCTCCCGCAGCCGCCGACGGGTCAAGACCTGACGACCTTCGTCATCCCCGCCCGCCGCTTCTCCCTGCTCACAGCCTTGCGCGCCTTCGCTGAGTTCGGGATCCACCTCCACAACCTGCATGCCCGCCGCGTCGACCCGAGCGGCTATCTATGGATCGACTGCACCGGACATCAGCATCAGCCGCCGCTGCGCGATGCCCTCGACCGGCTTGGCGGCGGGCACATTCGCGTGCTCGGCTCCTACCCGCGCATCACGCCGGCTCCGGCCGCTCATCACATGCGCCCCCAGACCTCCTCCCGGTCGGCCTTGAGCGTCTCCCATGCCGCGAGCACATCAGAGGGGTGGAGCTCGGTCCAGAAGGGATGAGCCGTGATCTGCCCGACGAGATCGGACGCCCGTGCCCGAAGCCGAGAGACATCGGTCATGGCCGGGGCGGTGCGGTGAGACAAGGGACGCGGGGAGGGCTGCCCTGCCTGCCCTGGGCGTTTCCCGTCCGCGTTCTCTGCTTCCACCGGAGCCGAAGGGCGGCCGAAGAGGTTCCGCAGAGCTTCGTGGACCTGGTTCAGTTCGGCCATCGCGTCGATGAGCTCTTGAGGAAATGGGTATGAGGTATGCCCGCTGGCTGTTGTGGGTGATTGAAGATCAGTGGCCTTTCCGCTCGGACGATGCCCCGGCGAGGGGCCGGACAGCTTCTCGTAAGCCATATCGACTCCCGCTATTGACCCGTACACAACCACCATAGGGCGGAGGCAGCACTCGTGACATGGGGGGCACCTCCCGGGAGTGCTGGCATTTATGCCCTCCAAATGTGGTGTCGCGGTGCGGAATGTGGATTTAACGTAGATCATGTGGATATGCAAGATCCATTTGACGTTGCAGAGTCATTACATCGCTGGACGACAGAGCGGGAAAGCAACCCCATGTCAGGTAAGGAGTTCGGATTCGGTCAGGAACTCAGCGGCTCTGGGGTGGCGTTGATGGGGCCGCAGCTGCTTGCGGAGGGTGTGGAGATGGCGAGTGGCGCGGGTGGAGTGGAGGGCGGGGTAACCGGTGAGGAATGCCTGCCCGTGGACGAGCGCTTCGTCGAGGTGGCCGAGACGAAGGTGAACGTCGGCGAGAAGGGCCCGGGTCAGGACACTGGCGCGTTGTTCGGCTCGGGTGCGCAAGCGGACAGAGGCGGACAGGGCGCGGACGGCGCCTACCAGGTCGCCGAGGGCGATGAGAGTTCGGGCACGCTGGTAGTGCAAGGCGCCCGGCGGGTACATGGTGAACGGACCAGGACTGGCTTCGGCCCGGGAGTATAGGGATTCCGCGCGGTTCAGGGCGGCCATGGCGGCGAAGCGATCGTAATGGGCCAGCAGCACCGCGAGTTGAGCTTCGGTGTATGCCTGGACCGCGGGTGCGGTGCTGCGAGCATAGACAGAAGCCTGGTCGGCGAGGTTGAGAACGGCGGGACTGTGGTGACCCAGGTCGTATGAGTGGGTGGCCATGGCGCGCAGGGCGATGGCAAGCGCTGAGGCATCGTCAGCCTCGACGGCGAGCCGGACCGCAACCTGGTGATAGTGCTGAGCCGTGCGGTCCTGGCCGCTGTCCATACACATGCCGGCCAGGAGCAACGTCAGCTGCGCGGTGGCGGAGAGCAGATCCCGGTGAACCGGTTCTCCCGTACGCGCGGCCACCAGAGGCAAAGCATGGTGGGACAGGTAGGCGGCCAGCGAGGTCCGCACGTGCTGCCCTCCGTATTCCTCGGCCGCTGTGTGGAACAGACGGGTCATGCCTCTCACACAGGCGGCGTCAGTCGGCCCGGAAGACGGCTTTTCCGGCTCGCCGTCCGGCCAGTGCCGGGTACGGAGTGCCGCTGCGATCTCGTCAGGCAAGGTCAGAGCGGCCAGGCTGAATCCATGCCCATCCCACGACGGCGGATGGCTGCGGTCGAGTTCGGCATGGGTGAGCTGGGTGAGTTTGCGGACCGGGTCAGCCTGCCAGGAAGGGTCCACGACGGGAGCGCGGACCTCGGTGAAACCCGCCTCGTACGCCGTAACGGGCCTGCCCAATCGGCGAGAGAGACATTCGAGCACGAGGGTGGGTGCGGGGGAGCGGGGCCGCGTACCCGTGAGCCAGCGCCGCACGGAGGTGTGATCGTACGATACGGCGAGCCCTCGCTCGGCGGCCAACGCACGCAGCGCACGGGCGAGTCGTGCGGGGCTCCACTCAGCCGACTCCAGCAGACTCTGCAAGCGAGTGTTGGGCGTTCGTGGCATACGGACCACCTCCATCGCGGCCACGCCGCGCCGAGTCAGGAGTTGCATACCCCGACCCACGGAGGGCTAAGAGTCGGCATCCCATGGCTGGGCGGTAAATCGGCCAGCGGCAATCGCGACCGGCCACCCCACCGCAAACTCAGTACCGGCTGACTGGGCGCGACTACGGCTCCGGTGTGTGCGGGGCTCGCTTCGTACGACGTGGACGTGACGGCCCGAGATCCATGGGCCCAAGATTCCGTCCCCGACGACGTCCTGCCCGGGGTCAGGCCGACTGCCCGGGGGAGTGGAAGGCGCGCGCCCCACGGACCCCGGCCCGGCGCGGACTTGCGGGTACGGCCCCTCAAGGTTTCCTTCACCGCCCCGATGCCGACTTTCGGCAGAGCAACGAGTGAAGTCAAAGAGAACACCTTGCCGCCGAACTGCGCGATGCCGCAAACTCGTCCCCGAACGGCGGTCTCGAAATAGGTGAACCTCGCGTTCTGGTCAGCACGAATCACTACGAGACCGCCGTTCACCCATACTGAACACCCTGGTGCGGGCCCCACAGACTGTCCGGTATCGGTCCATCAGGCACAGTGGAGCAGGGCAGGCGGAATGCTGCCGACATGCGGCGCCCCTCCCGTCCGCCGACATCTCGCTCAACGGCAGCCTCGCCTGTTGCGTCTTACCCTGCCGTCCCCTCTTTCTCGAATCATCACACGAGGAGGGGATCACTCATTCGGTTCATCTGTTCGTCACACAAAGCGATGGCGCTGATCTTTAGGGGTGTGTCTGGTCCGCGTTTAGGGGCTGTCTTGCCTCTAGTCGGGTGAAAGGTTTTGGTATGGAGCTGCGGCAGCGCCGGCGTTGGGTCGGTGGGATGTCTTTGGGGTTATCGGCGGCGTTATCGGTGTCGATGGGGGCGGTGGGGTTCTTGGCCGCGGTGTCGCCTGCGTCGGCTGATGCGGGGGATGGTTCGGCGACGGTTCGTGTGGTGAGGGAGGTGAATGCGAACGGGAAGTGGGATCAGGCGCTGGAGCCGGGCTGGGCTGGTGTGACGGTGACGCTGACCGATGATGAGGGCCGGTCGGTCACCGGCGTGACGCAGGCGGACGGCACGGTGAAGTTGTCGCCGGGGACGGCGTTGAGTGGTGGTAAGTACCGTATTGAGGTGATGAACCCGGATGCGAAGGTGTATTTTCCGGGTGCTGCTTCGGCGCGGACGGATCTGACGGATCCGCGGGTGCTGTCGTCGAATGTGGAGTTCGTGGACCTGTCCGCGGGCAAGAACGTGGAGGTCACCACCTCGTTCTGGAGCCCTGAGGACTACTGCCAGAAGAACGCCACCCTCGTCACCGCCTGCCAGAACCCCACGATCCCGAACCCGGCCCCGGATTCCAACAAGACCCTGACATCGTTCCCGTTCAACACTCGTGGCGACGCGACAGTGAACCCTGGCCTTGTCACCACCCTGGCGAACAACGCCCAGACAGGCACGTTGTGGGGTATTGGCTACAACAAGGTGACCAAGCAGATCTTCTCCGCTGCCTATGCGAAGCGGGGAACGAAGTACGGTCCTGGTGGTTCGGGTGGGATCTACCGGACGGATCCGGCTACGCACCAGACGGTGGTGTGGGCCATGGTTCCCAACCCGGGTACCACCGTGCACAATCCGGGTGTCCAGATGGATGAGGCGTTCGGGCCGGTGGTGGGCAAGGAGTCGCTGGGTGACCTGGATGTGAGCCCGGACGGCAAGGACCTGTATGTGGTCAACATGCATGACCGCAGGCTCTACCGCTACGACGCCACGCAGGCCACCGCGGCCGCACCGAAGGCCTCCTACTCCATCCCGGACCCGGGCTGCGCCGCCCACAGCGACTGGCGTCCCTACGGTCTGGGCATCCAAGGCGGCAAGGTCTATGTCGGCGGCGTCTGCTCCGGCGAGTCCACCCACAACAAGGCCGACATGCGCGGGGTCGTCCAGGTCCTCGACCCGGTCACCGGCCAGTTCACCGCCACCGTCATGGACCAGCCGCTCGACTTCCCCCGCGGCGGACTTCAGGACTCCGATCCGAACCGGTGCAGCGGCCATGGCTGGTACCCGTGGCAGGAAGTCCGGCCGGCAACTCAGGACGGCAGAGCGTGCAACGCCGACTACATCGAGAACCCCGAGCCGGAGATCTCCGACATCAACTTCGAGACCGACGGCGACATGGTCGTCGGCTTCGGCGACCGGTTCTCCGACCGCAGCGGCTGGTTGCTGCCCGCCACGTCTGCCGCCTGGCCCGCGACAACCGCCTTCCAGGGTGGTGACATCGCGCTGGCGTGCCGTGGCGGGAACCACATGTACGTCCTGGACGGCAACGGCGGCTGCGTCAACCATGCGACACCCGCCAACGATGGCGACGAGCTGCCCAACGTCAAGGAGTACTACCCCGGCGACAACATCGGGGGCCACCAGGAGATCAGCTCAGGTGGCATCGCCGTCGACAAGGTGGAGTCGACCATCCCGTTCAGCGCGATGGACCCCATTGCCAAGACGGGTAGCGGCGTGGCCTGGGTCGACCGGACGACCGGCACGAGGGATGCGTCGTCGGACGGCCTTTACCTGAGTGATGTGTTCGGTAAGACCCGTGGTATCGGTGACTTGGAAGTCCTGTGTGATCAGGCGCCGTTGCAGTTGGGTAACCGGGTGTGGCAGGACACCAATGAGAACGGGATCCAGGATCCTGGTGAGGCGCCGGTGGCGGGTGCCACGGTGAACCTGTACGACGCGAACGGGAACAAGATCGGTACGGCGGTCACGAACAGCCGTGGTGAGTACTACTTCGATTCCACGGTGACGAAGAACGTCAGTGCTGCGGATCTGGTCTACGGCCGTACGTACACGATCAAGATGGACAACCCGGACGACTACGCGGCCGGTGGTGTGCTGCAGGGCTGGGTGCCCACCCGCCCGAACCAGGGCGACGACGACCAGATCGACTCCAGTGGTGAACCGGACGGCAACCCCTTCCCCGCCGTCGTGGTCAACCCCGCCGGCGCCGGGCAGAACGACCACGGCGCCGACTTCGGGTTCAAGAAGCCGAGTGTGGACCTGTCGATCATCAAGGTCGGCCCGGCCAAGGTGGATCCTGCCGGTGAGGTCGTCTACAACCTGATCGTCACCAACAACGGACCCAACGACTCCTCCGGCTGGACCGTGACCGACCCGCTGCCCGCCGGCATGCTCAACCCGCACACCTCCGACGCCGGCTGCGGCATCGGCGCCGGCACCCTCACCTGCACCGGCGGCCCCCTCAAGGTCGGCGAGAGCCACACCATCACCGTCCGCGGCCTCGCCCCCGCCACCGGCCCCGCCAAACTCGACAACTGCGCCACCGTCCGGGGTAACGAGCAGGACCCGAACATGCAGAACAACAACTCCTGCGTCACCACCGACATCCCCGGCATCCCCCTGACCGACCCCGGCATCGCAGCAGCCTTCGCCGTCCTCACCGGCCTCGGCACCGCCTACTACCGCCGCCGACGCCACACCACCGGAGCCGCCCACTAACCCACCCACAACCCCAACCCACCCACCGTCCCTCCCCCCACCAACCACCCGGGGGGAGGGACACCCACATCAGGGACAAACGGGGCCGGCTATCGGTAGCCACGGAGGAGACAGTATGAGGATCAGGTCCGTTGTCACGTGTGCGGTCACCGCATTCATCCTGACCGTTGGACAGGCGGCCGCGAGCCCTGCAACACAACACGCTCGGCCGGTGGACACGAACGCGAGACCGGTCCTGCTCACCACGGAGGCGGAGATTCAGCGTGCCAAACAGCGTGCTGCGGACACCTCTTCTCCCTTTCATGCTTCGTGGCTCAGAGTGCGGTCACAGGCGAACGCCTACCTCAACTTCTCCTTCACGCCCCAGGAGCTGGACGACACCGAGCAGTACTATCGGGATGCCAATCCCGAAGCGAGACGAGTGCATGCACTCGCTGTCGCCTATCGCGTCAGCGGAAACGTTGCCTACCTGAACAAGGCGCGCAGCGGTTTGACGAAGTGGGCGCGGTACAGCAACGCTGACCTGCCCGCAGGTGACCCCGCGCCAAGCTGGCGTCAGTTTCATTATCCCGGTAAGGCCATGCCGCATGCTGCGGGCCTGGTGATCAGCCGAGTGCTGGTGATCTTTGCCGATGCCTACGCGATGTTGTATCCATACCTGCCGACCAGTGAACACGCGGAAATCGAGCGCTGGTTCAGAAGTATGCGGTCGCCGATCCAGCACAGTGCCGCGTTATGGGAGTCGGCAGACTGGTTCAATACCGCGCCTGGAAAGATGGTGAAGGTGGAGCCGCCATGGCTGAACCGGCAGTACTACAACAACCACCTCACTGCCCAGATGATGGGTCTCTTGACCATTGGTTACGTGACAGGCGATAACTCACTCATCTCCTATGCGCTGAATGATTCGGACAATCCGCGTGATCTTCAGGAGGATTTTCTCGGCGAGTTGGTCACACCAGGTCAGGCCCTGCAGGAACGGGATCCCAGCCTGGGCAATGACAACGACCGGTGGCCGGACCCACTGCGCGGCGAGCTTTACGACCGCTATCGGGTAACGAAGCGGGTCGACGAAAATGACAGCAGAGACAAGGGCCTCATCTACGCTTCGGCGGGGCAGAGGTTCTTGTCCTTGGCTGCTGAACTTGCCCGCAATAACAACGCGCCCATCGACTACTGGCAGTATGTTCCTGAAACTGGCGAGAGCCTGCGAGACAGCTACGCCACTTACGCTCCGTGGATGTCCGCCACGACACCTCGGGCAAAGGCCGACGCCCTCGCGTGTCGTGGCCGGTACTACGAGAACAGTGCATATACGAGGAAAATGGAGCAGACCTGGCGGTCATTGACAGAGTTGGCATTTCGCGAGTATCCGTACGATCCCGATATCCGCGCGGTCGTTAGGTCCGCGCCGGCGCGCGACTACAACGATGGTGAGACGTTCGGTCCTAGTGCGGCGCTCCTGAAGGGCGAACTGCTCGATCCGCCCGGGGGTCCGGCGTGGACCTACCAATCCACCGACGGCGGCGCACCCACCACTCCGTTCCGAACCGGCGGTGGCGCTGATTCCCACTTCCTTGGGGACTGGGACGGCGACGGTGTTGACACCCCAGGCTGGCGTACCGGCAACACGTTCTACTTGAGCAATCTGCCGTCGGGGAAGGACCCTGTCGCGTATCCCTATGGCAGGACGTGTGACCAGCCTTTGATTGGTGACTGGGACGGCGACGGGACCGACAGCATCGGAGTCCGGCGAGGCAAGTCATTCCTGCTGTCCGACGACAATAAGACGACGGATGTCTCCTATGCGGCTGGCCGGGGGAGTGACCGGGCAATTGTCGGCGACTGGGATGGTGATGGAGTCGACACGCCGGGCCTGATTCGCGGGAAAACGGTGTTCCTGCGGACCGGCAACACGAACGTAGATCACTACCTCCCGGAATTCCAGTTTGCCCGGGTGGGTGATCGCTTCGTTGCAGGCGACTGGGACGGCGACGGCATTGACACACTGGCGGCCGTCCGTCAAAACGGCTCTCGACTTACCTGGTATCTCAGGGCGGGGAACGCTGTGAACAGCCCGGTGATGGCCACCCTCACGCATGGCGCGGCCCTCGACGGCGCCACGGCCGGCAACACGACCGGAGGTGCAGCTGATGAGTTGGTCGCCATTACCTATCGCTAAACAGCAGGTTCGCGAGTCGGCCACCTGACCGCACTGTACCTCCAGTTGTCGGGAGCACTCCTGGTCGCCACAGAAGTGTTGGGCCAGTGCCACCGTCAATGGCGCTGTCTGGGGCCTTGTCCACGGTGCTCTCGGAGGGATCCCACGGTGCGCCCGCCACGCCCGTCGTATCCGACTTGCGTGGAGTTCAGTCGCAGCATCTGACTCATCATGTGGCCCCGTGCGTCGCTACTGATGACGTCTAGTCCAATTGTCGTATGAGGTGCGAATTAGCCCCATGGTCTGTTGGTCCGTCATATCGAGAAATCTTAGAAATCTTATGAGTGTGTAAGGTCCGCGTTTAGGGGCTGTCTTGCCTCTAGTCGGGTGAAAGGTTTTGGTATGGAGCTGCGGCAGCGCCGGCGTTGGGTCGGTGGGATGTCTTTGGGGTTATCGGCGGCGTTATCGGTGTCGATGGGGGCGGTGGGGTTCTTCGCTGCGGTGTCGCCTGCGTCGGCTGATGCGGGGGATGGTTCGGCGACGGTTCGTGTGGTGAGGGAGGTGAATGCGAACGGGAAGTGGGATCAGGCGCTGGAGCCGGGCTGGGCTGGTGTGACGGTGACGCTGACCGATGATGAGGGCCGGTCGGTGACGGGTGTGACGCAGGCGGACGGCACGGTGAAGTTGTCGCCGGGGACGGCGTTGAGTGGTGGTAAGTACCGTATTGAGGTGAAGAACCCGGATGCGAAGGTGTATTTTCCGGGTGCTGCTTCGGCGCGGACGGATCTGACGGATCCGCGGGTGCTGTCGTCGAATGTGGAGTTCGTGGACCTGTCCGCGGGCAAGAACGTGGAGGTCACCACCTCGTTCTGGAGCCCTGAGGACTACTGCCAGAAGAACGCCACCCTCGTCACCGCCTGCATGAATCCCACGATCCCGACCGCTGCCCCGGATTCCAACAAGACCCTGACGTCATTCCCGTTCAACGCGCGGGGTGAGTACAACCAGCTCACCACCCTGGCGAACAACGCCCAGACAGGAACGGTCTGGGGTATTGGCTACAACAAGGTGACCAAGCAGATCTTCTCCGCTGCCTATGCGAAGCGGGGAACGAAGTACGGTCCTGGTGGTTCCGGCGGTATCTACCGGACGGATCCGGCTACGCACCAGACGGTGGTGTGGGCCATGGTTCCCAACCCGGGTACCACCGTGCACAATCCGGGTGTCCAGATGGATGAGGCGTTCGGGCCGGTGGTGGGCAAGGAGTCGCTGGGTGACCTGGATGTGAGCCCGGACGGCAAGGACCTGTATGTGGTCAACATGCATGACCGCAGGCTCTACCGCTACGACGCCACGCAGGCCACCGCGGCCGCACCGAAGGCCTCGTACTCCATCCCGGACCCGGGCTGCGCCGCCCACAGCGACTGGCGTCCCTACGGTCTGGGCATGCAGGACGGCAAGGTCTATGTCGGCGGTGTCTGCTCCGGCGAGTCCACCCACAACAAGGCCGACATGCGGGCAGTCGTTCAGACCCTTGACCCTGTGACGGGCCAGTTCACCGCCACCGTCATGGACCAGCCGCTGAACTATCCCCGCATGGAGACGATTTACACCAACGGCAACTGCTTCGGGGGGGCCTGGTACCCGTGGAGCGAAACCCGTCCCACTACTCAGGACGGCCACGCTTGCACCAGCCCTGCCATTGAGAATCCGGAGCCGGTGCTCTCCGACATCGCCTTCGAGACGAACGGCGACATGGTCCTGGGCTTTGGTGACCGCTTCTCCGACCGCAGTGGCTGGGCGCTGCCTCCCACGTCCGGGACGTGGCCCGCTACGACCACGTTCGAGGGTGGTGACATCAACCGGGCGTGCCGAGGCGGAAACCACATGTTCGTCCTGGACGCCCTCGGAGGCTGCAAGAACAACGCCACGTCAACCAACAACGGCGGCCATGACGAGCCGAACGTCAAGGAGTTCTACCCGGGTGACTGGTCAGCCGGTATGCACCGGGAGGTCAGCGAGGGTGGTTTGGCCCTGTCCAAGGTGGAGACCACTATCCCCTTCACGGCCATGGACCCCATCGACACGACAGGTGCGGGTGTGCGCTGGGTCGACCGCAACACGGGCACCCGGTCAGGACCGGGCGTGTTCACGGGTACCAACCAGGACAGCAGCAGCGGCAATTACCTGAGTGACGTGTTCGGTAAGACCCGTGGTATCGGTGACTTGGAAGTCCTGTGTGATCAGGCGCCGTTGCAGTTGGGTAACCGGGTGTGGCAGGACACCAATGAGAACGGGATCCAGGATCCTGGTGAGGCGCCGGTGGCGGGTGCCACGGTGAACCTGTACGACGCGAACGGGAACAAGATCGGTACGGCGGTCACGAACAGCCGTGGTGAGTACTACTTCGATTCCACGGTGACGAAGAACGTCAGTGCTGCGGATCTGGTCTACGGCCGTACGTACACGATCAAGATGGACAACCCGGACGACTACGCGGCCGGTGGTGTGCTGCAGGGCTGGGTGCCCACCCGCCCGAACCAGGGCGACGACGACCAGATCGACTCCAGTGGTGAACCGGACGGCAACCCCTTCCCCGCCGTCGTGGTCAACCCCGCCGGCGCCGGGCAGAACGACCACGGCGCCGACTTCGGGTTCAAGAAGCCCAGTGTGGACCTGTCGATCATCAAGGTCGGCCCGGCCAAGGTGGATCCTGCCGGTGAGGTCGTCTACAACCTGATCGTCACCAACAACGGACCCAACGACTCCTCCGGCTGGACCGTGACCGACCCGCTGCCCGCCGGCATGCTCAACCCGCACACCTCCGACGCCGGCTGCGGCATCGGCGCCGGCACCCTCACCTGCACCGGCGGCCCCCTCAAGGTCGGCGAGAGCCACACCATCACCGTCCGCGGCCTCGCCCCCGCCACCGGCCCCGCCAAACTCGACAACTGCGCCACCGTCCGGGGTAACGAGCAGGACCCGAACATGCAGAACAACAACTCCTGCGTCACCACCGACATCCCCGGCATCCCCCTGACCGACCCCGGCATCGCGGCAGCCTTCGCCGTCCTCACCGGCCTCGGCACCGCCTACTACCGCCGCCGACGCCACACCACCGGAGCCGCCCTGTAACCCACCCACAACCCCAACCCACCCACCGTCCCTCCCCCCACCAACCACCCGGGGGGAGGGACACCCACATCAGCAGGAAACGCCTGACGGACAGGCTCCATATTTTTCGGCGCCCTGGTCAGCTCTGCCTTCCTCCGTCAGGCCGTCGTACGCCGCTGGTCACCGGGACTTCTGGCCTCCGATCAGAATCCGCCGTGAAAGCGGGTGGAAGGGCAGGGCCATCACTTCCCTGGGTTACAAAACCGTCATATTTAATGATATGACGGTTTTGCTCTATGTCCGTTTGTTTGACGTCTCCGAGCGTCTGCGAAGGCCATCGCAGCGGATCGCTGTGGCAGTCCTCGGGCAACACCGCTGCGCACACTTCTCCAGCCGCTCAATCCGATGCCATACCCCACCAGGGAGACGGACTTCCATCGAGATGATCGAATGTGAGGCAGACGCATGACTTCCATACATCTGAGGAAAACGCTGGGAACACTCCTGGCGGGCCTGGTGATGAGCGGGATGGCTGTCGGACCGGGGCCCTCGGCAGCGGCGGCGGTGCGAGACAACTCAGCGTCCGCCGACCATGGCGGCGCATCACGCGAGCCGGTGTACTGGGTGGGGGCTTGGGCCGCCGCTCAGGAACAGGCGACCACAACGTCACCCGCGCAAGCACGAAGTGGATTCGCCAAGCACTCGTCGTTGCGGCAGATCGTCCGGGTCAGCACCGGTGGCGACTTCGTGCGCATCCACCTGTCGAACCTGTACGGAAGAGTGCCCTTACAGCTCGCGGGCGCGACGATCGCGCGTGCCGGATCCGGGGCCGCCTTGCAACGCGGATCGCAGCGCAACCTCACCTTCGGCCACCGCCAAGCGGTATCGATCGCCAGCGGAGCTGAGCGAAGCAGTGACCCTCTGACGATGCGCACGACACCATTCGAGAAGCTCACCGTCACGCTGTACTTCGCAGCCCGGACCGGGCCGGCGACGTACCACAAACGAGCGATGGCAACCAGCTACGTGGCGGCCGACGACCACCGGGTCGATCCGACAGCCAAGGCGTTCACCCAGACCTCGCAGTCTTGGTACTACCTCACCGGTGTGGACGTGCGCGGCCGTCAGGCCCGCCAGCGAGACGGGGTGGTGACCCTGGGCGACTCGATCACTGACGGCTACGGCTCGACTGTGGACGCGAACAACCGCTACCCGGACGAGCTGGCGGAACGCCTCGCACGTCAAGGGCGGCCGCGCCCCGTGATCAACGCCGGACAAAGCGGCAATGAACTTCTCCACGACACCTGGTGCTACGGCGAGAGCGGCATCAACAGATTCCGGCGCGATGTGGCGACCCGGCCCGGTGTGCGGACAGTGCTCCTCCTTGAAGGCATCAACGACATCCACCGCAGCGGCAAGACGAACATTTGCTGGCCCGGTGCCCCGAGCATCACGGCGGCAGACCTGATCCGCGGCGAGCGGTATCTGATCTGGTGGGCACACACCCGAGGCCTTCGGGTGATCGGTGGGACACTGCTGCCGTGCTCCAACACGGGACAGCCTGAGGCCGTGCGCGAAGCGGTGAACAGCTGGATCCGGAGCACCGCCGGCACCAGCGGCGGATACGACGCGATCGTCGACTTCGACCGGGCGCTCGCCGATCCCGGTAACCCGCACGCACTGCGCCCCGCCTACGACAGCGGTGACCACCTCCACCCGAATGACGCCGGTTACCGCGCGATGGCCCAAGCGGTCGACATCTCGCAGTTGTGATGAAACCCCTTGCCTAGGTGACCCGCCAGCCATCGCTGTGATCCGCTGCGTTGCTGGCGGTTCCTGGACCCGAGCGGCCGCGTCCGTTCGAAGAACGGACGCGGCCGCCTGTACTGCGTCTGACTGCAAGACGCTAGACGTCACCCACGAGGTGGCGCAGATGCGGAGTCGGAGTTCAAGGGGCTCAACTGCTGGCGCCGAAGTCCTGCGTCCAGTAGGAACCGTTGGCGTCCACGCCGATGCCTATTTCCTTGAGCCTGGGATTGAGGATGTTGGCACGGTGGCCCGGGCTCTTCATCCAGTCGGCCATGATGGCCTCGGGGCTGCCCTGCCTGTGGTGAATGTTCTCGGCCCACATGGACCAGCGGTAACCGGCCCTCTGGATTCGGTCGCCGGGCGAGGAGCCGTTGGGGCCCGTGTGGGAGTAGAGGCCGGTACGCGCCATCTCGTCCGAGTGGGCCTGAGCGGCCTTGCTCAACGTCGCATTGAGGGTCAGCGGATGCAGCCCGGCCGCCGCACGCTCCTTGTTGACGAGCTGGAGGATCTGCCGCACGGTGGCATTGGAGGGAGCCGCGTGGCGCTCATCACCGTGCCGGGTGGGCTGTTCGCGGTGATTGCCCGGCTGCGAGGGCTGTTCGCGGTGATTGTCCGGCTGCGAGGGCTGTCCGCGGTGATCATCCGGCTGCGAAGGCTTCTCCTTCGTCACCGGGGTCCACTGTCCGTGCCATTGCCCGTGGTCGTCGAGCTTCCAGTCGCCCTGCCAGTTGCCCTGACGGCCGTGCCACTCGCGCTGGCCAGATGTGTCGGTGGCCTGGGTGTCAGGAGTGGTCTGGCCGTCCTGTACCGGCGTCCACTGTCCGTGCCATTGGCCCTGGTCGTCCAGTTTCCAGTCGCCCTGCCAGTTGCCCTGACGGCCGTGCCACTCCCGCTGGCTCGACACGTTGTCGGAGCCGGTATCGACCTGCGTACTCCGCTCCTCCTGCTGAGTCGGCCGCGTCACCTGCTGCGTGCGTAACGGGCAATCCGCGGCGAACGAACCCGTAGCGGCGGCTAATACGAAGCCGGCGGAGACGGGGGCCATTGCACCGACCTTCAGTGCCCGCTTCTGCATCGGCGTCAGCTCTTTGGGCTTCTTATGACGTGCCGTCATGTCTTCCTCCTGGGGTGGAATGAGTAGCTGCCGAAGACCCGCTGGACGCGGCTTGAGCGATGCCTGAGGTGCTTGGGCACGCGGGAGTTCCGCTCCCTGTGAATGCGGCAACGGGCATGAAGGTGCTCGTGTCCAGATCACGGGAGCGGTAGGGCTCGGCAGGTAACGGCAGGTTATACGACCACCGTCCATTACGAAAAAGTAACGGGCAGTCATGTTGTCTCTCAACTGGTCGGTAATTCAGCGCAGATGACGCTGATGATCAGTCAAATAGCGAGAACTCTCGGGTAGTTGACGGTCGGTTGTCTGGCGGCCGGCTCGGGGCGTCTTGAGGTGACCGGGTGCTCGCGCGTCATCAGTCGGCGTCTCGCCAGGCGGGGGGAACACCGGCCTTGAACGTGATGCACCGCGATATGGGTGCATTTATGAGGACTATGCGTCACATCCATACCCGTACCGAGCTCTGAGTCGGTGACCTGGTAACGATGCGGCGGACGAGAGCACATGCGAGAGATGACCCGGAGAAGACTGTTCGGCCTAGGCGTAGGCGCCACGGCGGGGTGGGGACTGGCAGGTTGCGACGGATCTCACCCGTCGGGCCGTTCGAAGCACGCGGGAGGCTCCGGGGATGGCCGTTCAGCGAGTACGGCCCCGCCCGCGCGCCCCATCGGTGACGGCTCGACCTCCTTCACCGGCAAGCAGCCGCACCAGCCGGCCAAGCCCGAGCCGCTGGAGCCGGGGCAGACCCCGCCGCAGTTCGTGATCTTCTCCTGGGACGGGGCCGGCGAGGTCGGCAACGGCCTCTTCCCGCGCTTTTTGGACCTGGCCAAGCAGCACGGCGCGAGCATGACCTTCTTCCTCTCGGGGCTGTATCTGCTGCCCGAGTCGAAGAAGCGGCTCTACAACCCGCCGAACAACCCGCGCGGTGCCTCCGACATCGGCTACCTCACCGACGCGCACATCAAGGCCACGCTGGCCAACGTGCACCGGGCCTGGCTGGAGGGGCACGAGATCGGCACCCACTTCAACGGGCACTTCTGCTCCGGCCAGGGCACCGTCGGCAACTGGACCCCGCAGCAGTGGAAGAGCGAGATCGAGCAGGCCAAGGGCTTCGTCAAGCAGTGGCGGACCAACACCGGCTGGACCGATCTGCCGTCCCTGCCGTTCGACTACGACAAGGAGCTGGTCGGCGGCCGTACGCCCTGTCTGCTCGGCCAGGACAATCTGCTGCCCACCGCGCGTGAGCTGGGCTGGCGCTACGACGCCTCCTCGCCGGGCGGCCTCCAGGTGTGGCCGGCGAGGAAGACGGGGCTCTGGAACCTGCCGTTGCAGCAGATTCCTTTCCCCGGGCACTCCTTCGAGGTGCTGTCCATGGACTACAACATGCTCGCCAACCAGTCGGTCAACTCGACGAAGGCCCCGCCCGCCAACTACCCGGCCTGGCGCAAGCAGTCGGCGCAGTCGTACATCGCGGGCTTCGAGCGTGCATATACGACGAACCGGGCACCCTTCTTCATTGGCAACCACTTCGAGCAGTGGAACGGCGGGATCTACATGGACTCCGTCGAGGAGGCCTTCAAGCACATCGCGCGCGAGAAGGAGAAGGGCGCGGACGTACGGCTGGTCTCCTTCCGGCAGTTCGTGGACTGGATGGACGTGCAGAAGCCGGAGATCCTCGCCAAGCTGCGCACGCTGGACGTGGGTCAGGCGCCGGCCGGGGGCTGGAAGGAGTTCATGAGCGGTGCGCCCGCGAGTGCGTCGGTCGGCACCTGAGGCAGGCCGTCGCTGCCGGGTGTGTCACCGCCGGTGGACCACCTCGTCACCGGTCTCTCAAAATGCGCCAGGAGCGGATCCTGTCGGGCCGCATCGAACACGGTGGCCTTGCCGGCGATGAGTTCCTTGCACAGCTCGACGAGTTCACCGTACGGAGCGTCCAACCCTTCACCGCTGGCATGCATGTAGGCGATGGTGACGGCGCACGCGAAGCGCACATTGAGTGCGGGCAGCGGCCGCAGCAGGAGCAGAGTGTGGAGCAATGCGGCCGCGCGCCAGGACGCGTCCGTGTCCGCGCCGAGGCGGGGCGGCTCGACCCGGTGTCTGGCCACGGCCGCGACGAGGGCAGAGAAGTCGCTGATGTGGGGCTGGTCGGGCAGCGCGGCCCGGCGGCGACGATGGCGTCGGCCAGCGCGGGATCGGCGAAGACCCGCTGGAATTCCGCCGCGTCCTTCAGGGCGCGGCGGTGGGCGATCGTGTCGGCGGTCGAAGCCAGAGGATGTACTCCGGGTACCTGCGAGGTACCCGGAGCAGGGGTAGGCGCCCAGAGTGAGGGCCTGGTCGCGCACTGACAGCGAATGTCTCGCCCTTCCGCCGAGCCGCGCTCCTCCGTCCCTTCCCCGCCCATTGCACCCGGCGTGCGTCCGTGTCGTCATGGTGATGACGACACCAGACATCAACAGGGAGACAAGGGAGACAAGGGCATGGATCTGATGAGCCGCACCGTGAAGGATCGGGCAGCGATGCTCGCCCTGACAGGTTTCACCTTAGGAACGTTGACCTTGCCCGCCGCGGCGGTGCCGACGGCCCTCACCACGGCCTGTCCGACCGGGTGGGGCAGCATGGCCGAGACCCGGCCTGCAGCCACAACGATGCCGGTGGCGAACGTCCGGACGGGCCGGCACACCTGCTACGACCGCATCGTCATCGATGTAGCCGGCGCCAAGAGCGGAAGCCTTGGTTACTCGGTTCGATATGTCAGCCGACTCGTCCAGGACGGTTCGGGCCGCACCATACCCATCCGGGCCGGGGCTGTCCTGGAGATCGTGATCAACGCCCCCGCCTACGACCTCCGCACCGGGAAACCCACATATCCCGCGAAGCCGGGTCACAGCCTGCCACGAGTGAACCTCGCCGGGTATCGCACCTTCCGGGCCGTGAAGTACGGGGTGTCCTTCGAAGGCCAGACCCAATTCGGCCTGGGCGTCCGGGCGAGGCTGCCGTTCCGGGTGACGGTGCTCGACGGCCGGGCCGTGGTGGACGTCGAGCACGCATGGAGGTGAACGGACGACGGCCCCGGTGTCCTGGAGACCCCGCCATGCTCCACATCACTGGCCTGACGGGGCAGCGGACGGCTGACACCGCTCCTTCTCCCCTCGCAAGCGGGAGGCCACCTCGGGGACGTAGGGAGCGGTGACGCCCAGGTCGGTGGCACGAGCGAAGGCGGGGTGGTCGGCGTACTCGTGCAGGGTGCTCAGCGAGCGAAGACCGTAGTAGGCGGGCGGAACCGCGGGACGAGGCATGAGGGGAGCGAGGGGCGAGCCGGCGGCGACGGCGGGGAGACTGCGCTGGAAGAGAACGTGGCAGGCCTGGACACCCCGCAGGAAGAGTTGCTGGTAGCCGTCGTCGGGAGCGATGGGGAAGCGTTCTTCCGCGAGGACGGTTCCGGTGTCGATGCCGCGGTCCACCTCGTGAAGTGTGGCGCCGTACTCGCTGTGACCGTGCAGAAGGGCGAAGACGACGGCGGCGGACGCCAGGCCGCGGTGCTGGGGGAGCAGGCCGTTGTGGATGTTGTAGATGCGCATGCCGGAATCCAGCAGAGGAGCCCGGAAGATCATGCGGTTGTCGATCGACCAGACGATGCCGTCCGTGCAATCGCCGGTCAGGCGGTCCGCCACGGCATTGACGTCGGTGACATGGAGGAACGGCGCATTGCCGGGGTCCGCTGGCTCGTCCGAACAGACCAGGTCCACCTGGTGGCCGGAGGCCAGCGCGGAGGCGACGGCCCGGTGGAGGAGGGCGCCTCGGCCTACGAAGATCATGTTCAGGCTCCCGAGTTCGCGGTATGGACGGCGGCGCAGACCCGATCCACGGTGACGTCGCGGAGCAGGTCGCGCAGTTCTGCGTGGAACGTCTGCCGGCGATCGGGGCGGACCAGCTCGCTGGCGACGTCGCTGAGCATGAGGAGCAGGCTCAGCGAGTCGCCGCCCAGGTGATGGAAGCGATCATCAGAGCCGATGCCGCCCGAGACGCCGGTGCCGCCCAGGATCCGGCGCCAGATCTCTGTCACGGCGGCGGCCAGCGGGTCGCCCGCCGTTCGCGAGTCCTCCTCATCCAGGGCAACGTGTTCCGCTGACGGGTGATCCGTTCCCGACCCGTTCTCCTGATCCCGCGGCTGTTGCGGCCCGAAGGGCGATGGCAGCGCGCGCTGGTCCACTTTGCCGTGCGGTGTCAGGGGCAGGCCGTCCAGTACGCGTACGGCGGCCGGGACAAGGTACGGGGGAAGGAGTCCGGCCGCGTGCGCGCGGATCCGCTCGGAGTCCAGAGATCCAAGGCCGGTCCCGGTGACGTACGCGCACAGCATCGGTTCGCCCGTCGGCCCCGGACGGGCGACGACGACGGCACGGTCCACCTCGGGATGGCACTCCAGCACGGCTTCCACTTCACCCGGTTCGATACGGAAGCCGCGGATGGAGAGCTGGTCGTCGGCGCGGCCCAGGAATTCCAGAGCGCGGCCGTCGGCGGTGAGACGGGCCAGATCCCCGGTCCGGTAGGCGCGGGTGCCGTCAGCCAGGCGGACGAAGCGTTCCCGGTCGAGGTCCGGACGGTTGAGGTAGCCGCGGGCGAGCTGGGCTCCGGCGAGGTGGAGCTCGCCGTCGGTGGCGGGGCGGCCGTCGGCGTCGAGAAGGATGACGTCGGTGCCGGGGACGGGGAGGCCGATGGGAACGGCGGGGCGATCGCCGTCCTGGGCGGTGTCGAAGGTATGGACGACGCAGCCGATGGCGGCCTCGGTGGGACCGTACTCGTTGAATATCCGGCAGTCGGGGCCGAACAGCCGCTGGGCCCGCGCCGCCGCCGGGCCGCGGAGCTGCTCACCGCCCACCACGACGGACCGGATCCGACCGTCCGGCACCGAAATGTTCAGCGAGGTCATCAACTCCAGGTGCGCTGGAGTGAGTTTGAGGGCGGTGACACCACAGTCGCTCAGCAGCCGGGTGAGGGTGTGCCGGTCCGGCTCCCCCGGTTCCAGGGCGACACTGCCGCCGGTCAGCAGCGGAAGCAGGAGCGCCGTACCGGTGAGGTCGAAGGCGAGGGACGTGAACAGTCCGAACCGGGTCGCCGCGTCGACGCCGTACCGTTCCCGCGCCCACCCGGCGTACGCCGTGAGCGCGCGGTGCTCGACCTGCACGCCCTTGGGCGTACCCGTGGAACCGGACGTGTAGATGACGTAGGCGACGGAATCCGGCGACACCGCATCGCCCGCGGCACCCACCGGTTCCGCGTCGTCCCAGGGCAGGGATTCCAGCGTCACGACCGGGCACATGCCGTCCGGAAGGGCTGCGCGGTATGCCTCGCCCGCCAGGCAGAGGACGGCATCGGAGTCGGCGAGTACGGCGCCGACGCGTGCGGGCGGGTGCGAGGGGTCGAGCGGCAGATACGCGGCGCCGGACTTCATGATGCCCCAGAGTGCGGCGACGGCAGCCGGGGTACGGCCGTCCAGCAGACCGACAACCGTCCCCGGGCCGACGCCGCGGGCCCGTAGCTGTGCGGCCACGGCATCGGACCGGCGGTCGAGTTCGGCGTAGGTCACCGCACTGGCCGGATCCGTCTCGACGGCCGGTCCGGTCAGGGCGATGGCGTCCGGCGTGCGGTGCGCCTGCTCACGAAAGAGCGCGGTCAGGGTCGCGGCTCCAGCGGTACGCGACGGTGGTCCGCCGCTCAGGCGCCCCGTTCCCGCCGTCGGCGAAAGCCTCTCGCAGACGGCGTCCAGCAGTGACGCGGCGGCCGCGACCCTCTGGCCGGGGCCCGCGGACACCACCAGTTGCGTGTGACGTCCGAATTCGAGCGTCGTGAAGGAGACCGGTACCAGGGGAACCCGGACGGGGAGGGAGTAGGCGGTGCCGGCCTCGAAGCCCGGCGCGCACACGTCGTCCGGCTCGATACGGCCGAGGTGGCTGATCAGCGCGGTGCAGGGGTGGCGGTCCAGGGCGCTGACGGCGGCCGAGGCCGCCCGGCCCAGCAGGCGCAGCGCGCCCTGCGGCAACCGGGCCGCGCCCCGCTCCTCCCCGGCTGCGAGTTCGGCGCCTTCGGCCAGCGCCCGCAGTAGGTCCTCCTGCCACTCCTCCCACGGCCGGCCGGGAGCGCCCTCCAGGAAGACCGGCAGGCTGAGATTGGCACTCGCACGCAGGCCGGAGCGGTGGCGGCGCAGGTCCACGGGGACCATCACCCGGGCCGCGGTGCCCAGGTGATCGGTGACGGCGGCGGCGATCCGCGCGACGAGTGCCGGGTGGGTGCCGTCCAGGCCGCGCCGCGCCCAGTGCACAGCACCGGACCCAGGCTCTTGCGGGCGGCGCCGGCCGTCCAGGGGAGAGCGCCAGCCGGGCCGCTGGCGGGCCCGGTGCGGGACGGGAGCACCGGTGCCGCCGGTGAGCTCGTCGAGCAGAGCCATGTCACCGACGGCGGACGGTGCGCCGGCCAGCTCCTCGCCGCGCAGAGCACGGAAGACGTCGAGCGTCCAGCCGAGCAGGCCGCGGCCGTCCATCACCGCGTGATGGGCCCGGAACACCAATGCCGCCGGCGCGTCGGGGTCCGCCGAAGCGGCGGGGACGACGACGACCTCGCAGCTTCGTCCCGCGCCCGGGTTCAACGGGGCGCACAACGCCCGGTCCAGATCCGCCGCCTGCCGAACCCCCGGGGCCCGGCCGCTGTCCGTCCAGAGCCGTCCCCGTAGAGCCAGCCGGGCACCCGGGGCGGCCTTGGACGCGCGGGCGACGGCGTCGCGCAGATCGGCGGGCGCTATCGCGCCCCGTCCTTCGATGACGAGCTGGATGACGAACGGCGCTCCCGTCGCCCGCTCCAACGCGAGATAGAGCCACTCGTTGGGGGACACAGGACGCTGGAAGCGCTCGCCGGTCCCGGTGCTCTTCGTCTGGGTTCCCATTGCCTTTCGCATGTCCTTCACCTCACGGCACGGACGAACGCCCGTACCCCGCCCGTCGACTCCACCCAGTCCGCCAGGTCCCGGAGCCCCGTTTCCTGGCTCACCACGGGTGCGTATCCGAAGTCCCGTGCCGCCGCGGTGGTGTCGTACGTTCCGGAGCGGGTGAGCAGGGCAAGCGAGTACCTGCTGAGCGGGGGTTCGCGCCGGGCGGCGAGCGGCGGCAGCCGCCACAGCAGTTCCGCCGCCCGGACGGCGGCGTCAAGGGCCGGTGCCGGGACACGGCGGGTGGGCGGCCGGCCCCCGAACAGCTCGGCGACGCGGGCGAGAAACGCCCACAGGTCGGTCCGCTCGGCGTCGGCGATGAAGTAGGCGTTACCTCCGACTCGCCCGGCCGGGGCCTCGGCGGCCCGCAGGCAGGCGGTGGCGGCGTTGTCGCAGTGGCACAGTGAGACCAGCACCCGCCTGCCGCCGGACAGGTCGGGCAGCCGCCCGTCCAGCATCTTCGCCAGCAGCTTGGGCAGGAACCCGGAGTGGTCCCGCGGCCCCCAGATGCCGCGCGGCCGCAGTGCGCAGGTGGTGAACCCAGGACGGTTCGCGGCCCGCACGAGCTGTTCGGCGACGGCCTTCGTCTCGGAATACAGGTTGAGCCAGCGGTCGGGATACGGGACGGACTCGTCGACGTCATGGCGGTCGCCCTCGTCCGGCCGCATCAAGGCGCTGGGACTGCTGACGAACACGAACCGCCGTACGCCGGCCGTGCCGGCGGCGTCCAGCAGCCGCCGTGTGCCCTCGACGTTGGTGTCCCAGAACTGTGCCCGCCTGCCGTAGTCCACGACCCGCGCGGCGCTGTGCAGAACGACGTCCACACCCTCCACGGCCTGACGCAGCGACCGCGGATCGCGCAGATCGCCGTACGCCGGTTCCACCCCGGGCGTGCCGTGCCACGGCGCTTTGGCACTTGAGGGCCGCACGAGGGCGCGTACGTGGTGGCCCTCGCGGACGCAGTGGTCCACGAGGTGGCCGCCGAGAAAACCGGAGGCGCCGGTCACCAGGACCTTCATGACGGCCTCATCCCCGCATCCGGGCGGGCGGCGGGGCGAGCCGCCGGCAGGGTCCGCCACCAGGTGGCTCCGTACAGCATGGTGAGAGCGGCGGTCGCGGCGCCGGAACGGCCGGCCGCCCGGCCTCTCGGCAGCGCGGCCGGGATCTGGGCGGCGTGCACCACCACACTCAGGAACAGATCGATCCACCACAGCACCGCCAAGGGCAGCGCGCCGAACGGGCGGATGACCCCGCAGAGCAGGTACGCCCAGCCGGCCAGCGGTATCGCGCGCGGTAACCAGGTCCGTAATCGGCCCCGGCCCGCGGCGAGCCTGCGGGCCGCCCATGCGGCCAGTTCCTCCCGCCCGATCTTGGCGTTGTGGCGGATGTCGACCGGGAAGGCGGGGTGGCGCAGGAAGTCGCGCAGCCCGGCGGTCACCGGTTGCGCGTCGGCGAGAGCGTGCAGTTCGGGCAGCATGGTCCGCCACCGGGCTTCGTCCACACCGGCCTCGGTCTCCACACAGACAACGGGGCGCTTGGCCGCACGGCCGCCCTGGTCCACGCCGACGAGCGCACTGCGCCGCACCAGGGGATGAGCGTTGAACACGCCCTCACACACGACGGTGTTCAGGTCTCCGCGCTCAGTGGGGACCCGCTGGCTCTTGCGCCCGCAGAACCACAGCCGTCCGTGCCCGTCCAGATAGCCGAGGTCGCCGGTACGGTGCCAGTCGCGACCACCCTCGCGGATCTTGTGCAGGGCGTCCGCTCGGGCGTCGCGGTGGTAACCGGTACTCACCGCGTCACCGGCCACGACGATCTCACCGGCCAGGCCGGCGGATTGCCCGTCGTCGGTCCCGAGCCGTGACATCGGCCCGTCGCTGACCGGGATGACCCGCACGTCGAGGCCGGCCATCGGGCGTCCCACGCACGTACCGGCGCCGAGCGCGCTCAGGGACGCCGTCTCCCGGAGGATCTCCGCGGATTCGACGGAGGCGATCGGCAATACCTCGGTGGCTCCGTAGGTCACATGGAATGCGGCCTTCTCATCCAGAACGGCGCGGAGTTCCGCGACCAGCTCGGCCGGCACCGGAGCGCCGCCCGACACCACACAACGCAGGGTGGCCGGGAGGGCCGAGCCGCTCGCGTGCCGGGCGAGGGTGCGCAGCAGCGCGGGTGAGGCGAACATGGTGGTCACGCCGAACCGGGAGAGCGCGTCCACGAGCAGCCCGGGGTCGGCGTCCGCGACCCTGGACGGAGCGAGGGGCGCCAGCACCAGTGTGGAACCGAGCACCAGGTCGAACATGCCGTACAAAGGCAGCGTGACGAGCGAGACGTCGTCCCGGGAACGGCCGTGCGCGGCCCGCAGCTCGCGCGCCATCGCGGCGCCCATCCGGTGGGTGAACTCCACGCCCTTGGCGGGGCCGGTGGAGCCCGTCGTGAACCCGATCATCATCAGGTCCTCGCCGCCCACCCTGCCGGGCCCGCACCAGCCGTGTGATCGCGGGGCATCGGCCAGCAGCCCCTGGAGCGTGTGCCCGCCCCAGAACAGGCGACGGCCCAGGGTCACCTTGACACCGACAGCGGCGAACGTGCGGAGGCCAAGCACGCGCACCAGGTGGGCGGCGGGCGGGCCGATGAACGCCTCGGCGCCCACCGCGCGGTAGCAGTGGAGCATGCGCCGCAATCCCATGCCTGGGTCGACCACCACAGGAACCGCCCCGAGCCGGAACAGCGCGAACGCGATGGCGAACAGATCGGGTCCGGGCGCGGTCATCAGGATCGTGCGGGTTCCCTTGCCGATTCCGGCACCGGCGAAGCCGGCCGCCAGCCGTTCGACCCGTTCCTGCAGGGTGGCGTAGTCCATTTCCCGGTAGCGGACGCGGCCGTCGGGCTCCCGCCCCTCCGGGTGGATGATCGCTGTCTTGTGCGGGGCGACCCGTGCGTGATGCTCCAGGTAGGCGGCGAGCGATCGCGCCGTTTCCGTTCTCGCGGCCATCAGCAGCCCTGCGGCGGCCGGTAGCTGACGCAGGCCACGCTCGGCCCCGCTCCGGCGGTGACCAGCAGCACCTGGTCCTTGCCGGGCGGCATTCCGTGCTCCAGGGCGCTCAGGTACCCGATGACCGGGGCGGCCGTCAGTGGTTCGCCGCCGGCCTCGCCGGGGGCGCCCGGCGCCCATACGGACCGCGGGTCCACGTCCAGCCGGCCGGCGAGCCGCTCGGCGAAGTCGGGCACCGCCGGGGTACACACCAGCAAGGTGCGGTCCAGATCGAGACCCTCGTCCCGTACGTAGTCGCTGACGCTCTCCGCGCCGAGAGCGACCAGTCGCTCACCCCGTACGGATTCCGGCTCGCGCTCCACAGTGATCCGGTCGCGCCCTCCGGCGCTCATGCCCGCTGTCTCGAGGTAACCGCGGGTACCCGCCGAGCCGGCCCGGCCATCCGCGCCGCGCGAGGACACACGGCCGAAGCCGATGCCCGGATCGGTGCCGCGCTCCAGCAGCATCGCCGCGCCCAGGTCGGCGTAGGGGTAGGCGTCGTCGTCCGCGGCGCGGCCACCCGGATGCACGTCGGCCCCGGTGACCAGCACCCGATCGGTGGACCCGGTCGCCAGCAGCGCCTGCGCGATCTGTACGGCGTTGAGGATGCCGCACGCGCCGTTCATCAGGTCGAAGGAGAAGCCGGCGGCGGGCGCCGCGGAGGCCAGGTAGTCAAGGTTGATACCCACCTCCTTCTGGATCAGCGCGGCGAGGGACGGCTCGAAGGTGTTGGACTCGCGGTAGACCCCGGTGTTGATCAGTACACCGATCGCGTCGGGCGCCAGCCCGGCGTCCGCCAGGCAGGATTGAGCGGCCCGGGCGGCGAGCCGGACAGACGAGGCGGAGGTCTCCTCCGGGAGCGGAAGGGCGGTCCTGGCCGCTGTGACAACCACGTTCATCGTCATACTCCCAGGTTGGAGATCGTCATCGACACGGCCCCGGTCACCACACCGGAAGCGGCAGGCACCAGCAGGTACTTGGCCCCCTGGCGGGCCGTTCCGGCACGCAGATGCTGGCGCAGCACCAGCAAGTGGGAGGTGGAGGAGGTGTTGCCGAACTCCTCGACCAAGGACAGTGACTCGGGCATCGGTGTACCGAACTCGGCCGCTCCGACCGCGTTGACGTACTCCACGAACCGCGTCCCGACCTGGTGCTGGATGACGTAGTCGAAACCTTCGTCTTCGAACGTGCGGCCTTGCTTGGCCAGCAAGTCCCCGTGGAAGGTGGGCCACAGCCGCAGCCGGTCCTGCTTGTGCATCTTCTTGTTGTCCGTGTAGAGGGCGATGCCCTCCGTCCGGTCACTCGGCATGCCCAGGCACAAGTGGGAGTACTCGGAGCACGTCATCAGATCGACGTAGTGGATCCTGTCTGCTTCGTCGCGCGACTCGTCCAGAATGACGGCAACGGCCGCGTCGCCGACCGAGAGTGAGGCGAATTGCGGGTCGTAGGAGTCGGTGATCTCCGCCGCCGCCGTCTCCGCGACGCGGGTGTTCTGCTCGCCGCTCACCACCATGCCGTTGCGGACGATGCCCGCCCTGATCAGCCGGTCCAGGAGGTAGACACCGGTCAGCATCCCGGCGCAGGCGTTGGAGACGTCGAAGGTCACCGCGGTCGCGCGGAGCCCGAGCTCACCGGCCAACTGCCGGGCGAAGGAAGGCTCGAAGTAGAAGCGTGACCCGTCCTTGAACCGCGTGATCGACGCGTTGATGATGACGTCGAGATCCGACGCCTGGTAGCGGGACTTCTCCAGGCAGTCACGGGCGGCTTTCAGCGCGAGTCCGTAACTGTCCTCCCCGGCTTCGGGCCGGGGGTCGTAAACCCGGCGTTCCGCCACACCCGTGATGCGGTGCAGGTCGAACTCGGGAGCCCCGGCTACCTGGGCAACCAGCTCCGTGGTGGACTGGACGGTGGGCGGCAGAAATGCCCCCAGCGCCTCTAACCGGCTGTGACGCGCGGCTATGGACATGGATAGTGCTCTTCCCTGCAAATGTGCCTCGAGGGTTATGACGGCCCGATGTTAACAACGCACTTGATGTACCTGCCAATTGAAGACGTACTGGAGCGGGTGACGAAGATCACGGACGGAATGTGCTCGCCAACGGAACGACCGCACAACGGTTTTCGGCAATGGCTGAAAAGAGCTTTTGAATGTGCTTCGGGGCCTGTGTGCTAGTGGATCTGCAGAGGCGGTGCCGCCGGATCGCTGAGATGCCGCCGCCGCCCCAAGAGCGAGCCGTATTCGGGTATCTAGTTCCCCCGACAGGGGTGACCATTCCGGCCGGTTGTCGTTCTTTGTGTGGGGCCCGCACGCCTCGGAAGAACCACTCTGATGCGGGACTCCGGCTAAATCGGCACGATCTGCCCACGCGCAACCCTGCCCGCGTGTGGGCGTGCCATGCCGCGGCCCGCACTCCTCGCCTGGGGATGGGAGTGCGGGCCGCTGGTTCCCGGCACCGAGGCCATCAACCCGCCGGCGGATTCTCACCCGGTCCAAGGTGACGTACTCGCGGCGCGGCCGCACCGGTGGCTTCCCACCGGCACTCTTTCAGGGCAACGGGCCGTCATAAGGCCTCCGGCGTCGACTCCTTCTTATCGATCAGTCAATAGGAAAAGACTAGGGAACAGGCCCGGGATATGCGGTCGCTGCCGTCCCGTATTCACTGGCTCGGACTCGCTGAAAATCCACTGTCTGTCAGCCGAGGTCCTTCCCGAGTGGGCGCTGGGTGACCGCCTGAAACGCTCACTCAAGTCATGCGGCGATTGAAGTGACATTCGCTCAGGGAACGTCGCTCGCCGGAAGCCTTACCGATGCTGTGGCACACCGCAAAGAAGAAGTGCTTATGACAGGAGAGAGATCCATGCGTGATGCGTTGGCCCGTCTCACGCGGGCGCTGATCGCGATCGTACTCATGACGATCAGCGCGGTCCTCATGCCCCAGGTGAGGGCGGCGGCATCGGCGAATGCCGCACCTGCGAGCAGCTGTGCGGCGGTCGACGAACTCAAGCACTACATCCCGCTATATGCACTGAACGTGCCCAAGGCGGGCTACTGGCCGGGCGGGAAGAACGTCCCCTACACGGTCAACAGGTCGCTCACCATGAACGGGCAGCTCGGCACGCCCTACCTGGAACGAGTCGCCTACTGCCTGGACACAGAAACGGTGGGCGGCAGGCACGAGTGGGCGTACGCGTCGTTCGACGCCTTCACCAACGACCCGAGTCTGCTCGGGGTGCCGCACACCACCATCGCACGGCGGGTCACCGGCCTCACGACATGGGGAAGCAACGTGACGCATGTCGAGCGGGCAGACAGCGGCTACCTCGAGTTCTGGCCCGGCCACTACCGGCCCGCCACCGCACCGTTGGAGCCCACCGGCGACGGCAGCAAGTTCGATTTCTCTGACACACCGGTCCGCGACTCCTCCGGATACGGGTCGATGCAGGTGCACAACACCGCCAACAAGGAAACGGTGCTGGCACTCAACGGCTGGAGCAATAGCCGCGGGCGATACCTGGACATCGGCACCGGAAACCAGAGGACCGGCCAACCTGACTGGACTTTCTCCCAGTCGGGACGCACCCTCGCCAGCGCCAGGCTGACCGTGTATGTCAAGCCCGCCACGTCCCACGCCACAACCTGCGAGCAGACGGTGGGTGAACTGGCCGACTACCGACTGCTGTACGACGTGGAAGTCCCCAAGACCGCGGAAGCGTGGGCCAAAGGCGTCACGTACGCGACCGACAATTCGGTATCGCTTCGAGCGACCCGTGTTTCCCGCGTCGCCTACTGCCTGGACGGAATGTACGGGACCGTGCCGGCCTGGGGTTACGCCTCCATGAACGCATGGACGCAAAACCTGAAGGCACTGGGCGTACCCATGTCCGGGATCATCCAGCGGCGAGTCACCGGCCTGACCGTTCGGGGATCGGACGTGCGCCCGTCCGACAACAGCACCGGATACCTGGAGATCTGGCCGAACAGATACTCGGCGGCCCTGCCACCCCACGCACCCCCCGGAAGCAGTGCCCGCACCTGGGACATCGCGGACACCCCGCTGCCGGCGTCGGGGCCGATCCCCGGCACGGGCGGCTACGGCTCCTTCCAGGTCCATGACCTCACTCACCACCAGACCGTCCTTGCGGTCAACGGCTGGGCGGGTGTGCCGCGGGCCCCGGTTTCCGCCGGCATCGGCAGCGCACGCCGCGGCCAGCCGGACTGGACATTCGCAGCCAACGCGGGCAACTGGATCACACCGCACCTGAAGGTCTACGTGAAGCCCGCCGGCGTGGACATCACCACCGGCCCGACCCACGCGCAGCTGTATCCGCGGGACCACAACACGAACACCGGGACCGTCGTGGCACGAGGACGAGTCACCGACCCGGCCGTGACCGCTGTAGAGATGAGGATCTACCGCGAGGGCTCGCTCGTCGCCACGCGGCAGGCGTCGGCGGCTGGACAGTGGGAGCTGAAGGCCCCGATCGCCGCGGAGCGCGCCTCCTACACGGTCGAGGTGTGGGCGCAGCGGCTCACGGGCAAGACGCTCATCCGGCGTGCGACGGATGTCGTCGCCGGTGATGCGTACGTCATCGAGGGGCAGTCCAACGCGGTGGCCGCGGGAGGAGCGGTTTTCTTCGGCCCGGCCAGCTCCGCGGACCTGCTGCCCTGGGTACGCACGTTCGGCTTCAGCACCGCCGATCCTGCTCAGTCTGGCTACGACCGCAGCTGGTACCGGGCCACCGGCGAAGGGGCGGAGGACGGCACCTCGGAGCGCGGCGCGATCGGCCAGCTCGGCGTGCGGCTGGGGAGGGATCTGGCCGATCACACCGGCATCCCCATCGCGATCCTCAACGGCGCGCACGGCGGCCAACCGTCGACCTTCTTCCAGCGCAACGACAACAGTCCCACCGACCTGGCCACGAACTACGGCAGACTGCTGCGCCGGGTCCAGACCGCCGGCCTGGCCGATGCCGTCAGAGGTGTCATCTGGTACCAGGGTGAGTCGGACGAACGCCTGCCCGGCAGTCCGACTGCGGCTCAGCACGATGCCAACGTCCGGAAGCTCCTGGCCGACTGGCGAGCCGACTTCGCCCACCTTGAGCATGTCTACGTGGTACAGATCCGAAGCCATTGCGGGGTCAAGGGCACTGCCGCCGTCCAGGAAGTGCAGCGTCGTCTTGCGGCGGTTCCCGGCACGTCGGTCATGACCACCATGGGCCTGGAGCGCCACGACGGGTGCCACTACGGCTACCAGCAGGGGTACCGCCGACTCGCTGACTGGCTGAGCCTGGGCCTCCTCCGCGATCTCTACCGCGTCGTGCCCGCCACACCCGCGGACCCTCCGAACCCCCTGCGCGCCAGCTGGGCGGACACGGCGCACACCAGCATCCGGATCGACCTCACGGACGCGACGCAGGCGTTGCGCTGTGACCAGGGGAGCAGGGCCGACTTCATTCTCTCCGGTACGGCAGCGAAGGTTGCGGCCGTCACGTGCGGGACCGGCTACTTCAACCTGGCCTTGTCGCGGCCGGGTACCGGACTGACCGCCATCACCTATACCGGCCATCCAGGCACCGCCACCATGCAAGCGATGCCGACCACGCCATGGATCGTCAACGCTTCTGGGATGGGTCTGCTGGCCTTTTACCAACTTCCGATCAGCTGAGCCGCGGCGCCACGTGGACCGCGCTGATCCTGCGGGAGGTCGCACCTCAGGCATGGTCCGCGGGTCCGCGTCGTGACATCTGGCCGCCCGACTCGCCGCTATGCTCTACTGAAAAGGTGAGAAATCATCACATACGGGATTTATGTTGCAGGGGCTATGCCCTTCTGGGGGCGGCGGCTCTGAGCCACGCCGGTGACCGGGCCATCCCCGGCGGATTCCCCGTCCGTGTCACGCTGGATCCCGGTGGCTCTGGTGACGACACCGCACGCGTCCAAGCGGCCGTTGAACGCGCGGCCCGGGACGGCGGGGGTGCGGTGGTGCTGCGGCCGGGGATCTACCGGCTCGCGGGAACGGTGCGCCTGAACCGGTCGGGAGTCGTGCTGCACGGATCGGGATCCAAGACAGTGCTGTCCGGCACGGGCAAGCCGCACACGCTCGTCGCGATCGGCGGTTCTGGTTTGAACGGACTGTCCTGCGGGTCAGCGGCAATGCCATCTCGCTCGACGTACCACTCCCACAGGCGCTGGAAAGTCCATACACGAACGCTTCGGTGTGGGCGTATCAATTCCCGGGCCGCATCAGAGAATCGGGGCTGGAAGCCCTGGCCGCCACCGGCAGTGCGATCGTCCATGGCAGTGATTACATCAACCAGCCGCTGGTCTCTGGAGCAGCTGAAGGAACGGCATGCCACTGGTCACTCGGCCTGAAATCGTCAGGCCCTAGGGGCTCGTGTGCGAAGCCTCGCCGGTCGAAAACTCCTTTGTGCGAGGAAGACAGGAATGAGAACGCGACGGCAAGTGCTGAAGGCAGGGATCTCGGCAGCGGCTGCGGCGGCCGTGGGAGACACACTCACCCCTGAGCTGGCCAGGGCCGCCGTTTTATCCGGTCAAAATCCAGACTCTATTAGAGGCGTTAAATGGCGAACAGAGCCGCGCCGGCCACAGCCCGGTGACGCGTTCGATACCTTCGGAGTCAGGTTCGACACACAAGGCCTTCCCTACAGAACTGCCATCGGAGCGCTTTACAACAACGGTTTCCGAACCGTCGTCCTCAGGGTCGCTGACATGGCAGATCTGCCACATGGCACGACCAAGGGCCAACGGGACAATGAGGTCATCAAACTGCTGAGAGAGCTGAACCGCAGAGGAATCAACGTCTACTTGTGGAAGCGTCAGTGGTTCCAGAGAAGTGGTAGATATATTCATCAGGCAGGCGCGGACGAATTCATCGCAGACATGAGTGAGCTGATCAACCGTGCCAGACGAGAAGGGCTGGCGGGGCTCCGAGGGATCAGCGTCATCGAAACGAATCTCAACAATTGCTGGGAATTACGAGAACGTGCCCTCTACGTCGCCACGCGGATCAACATCAACACCAACGGATGGCTCAAGGCGCATACTCTGATGATGCCCGGGGCCGGGATGGGGCCATATTTCAAGGGCATTCACAATGGCGGCCGCGCATGGCTGGCTGCCCTGGAGGCCGAGACCAGACACTTCGCCCTCGTGTACAAGCACATGAAGAGCCAGGAGGGAGGTGTGTGCCAACTCGAAAGATTCAACAAGCGGTGGGATTATTACGTCGGCTACCGAGCCGAGACGTCAGTGGAACGCCAGATTGAATTCCTGCGCACCGATATGGGGCTGGCGGATCTTGAGCGCTACTTCCGTTCCCATAGGAGCGGATTTCCCAGGCACACCCATGTGGTATTTTGGGGCGATATCGGCGATGGCGTCTTCAGTTTGTCTGCCCTCGACGGCGAACCGCAGTTCAATCACAACACTCTGGAAGCTTTGCACAGGCTGCTTGTCAGGGAGAACCACTGGCACGGCTATTTCTTCGACTTCCCCTTCGGGAGCAGATCTGCCACAGGGACGGATCTTTGGCCCTACCAGATCCTCGTCAATCGGCGGAGCGGCCTTCGGACCAGGAATACCGCCTTGAATCGTTCGAAGACGCATACGGTCTGGGGGGAGTGGCACAACTGGGCCGGAGAAGGCTTCGTATATTGAGCGGCCGTCACCCTGCGGGGGGCACGGGCACGACGACGGCGAACAGGTCACCCCGGGGCACGAAGTGGACGTGGGCGCCGTTGCCGTGAGCGGCGGCGGCCTGGTCTGCCAAGAGGTTGCCACGCGTATGGCCGGCGGGAAACGCGGCGATGCGCTCGCTGAGACGGCCGTCGCAGTCGGGGCACCAGGAACTGGTGCCCGTCTGGGCGATCGGGGTCATCGGCTGCGGCGCCTTGAGCGTGATCATTCGTTCTGCTCCTCCAACGAGAAACCCTTACGCCCCTTTGGACCCCACAGCGGCTCATTCCGCATGCGTGATTCCGCAGGTGTGACGTGGATCACTCTGGCGTGCGGTGGCGACCGCCCGCTGAAGCCGAGCTACGGGTTGCCGTCCGGCCCGTCATAGTGGAGAAGGTTCCTCCTCTATATATGCGGGTTGCGGTTCAGGGATCGCGGCAAAGACGTCCGGTGGATCGCTGTCTCTGAACCTGACCCCTTGGCGGTGGGTGTCCACCAGTGCCGCCGGAGTTGTTGGGCCCGTCGCCTCTCCCCCCGTGGGCGACGGGCCCAACGGCATGGGGATACGGCACGAACGGCCTGGAAGGCTCGTTCGCCGGCTCGGTGTCGCGCGGATCCCGACGCCCGCTTCCCGGGACTCCTGACCTCCCCTGGCACGTCCGTCCGTTCGAGGCATCGAGGGACCACGAGGCCGCGCAAGCATGGCCTTGCCCGCAGCCCAGTGCGGAGGGTCGCGGGCCAAGGCCTCCATGTGCTCTGGCGGGCAGATCAGAGGCAGATACGGCCGATGCAGACCATCACGTTGGCAGGGGACAGCTTGATCTTGAAGTCGTTGACATACGTGTTCACCACGGCGAGCTGCAGGTCAGCGAGTTGAATGGTGGAGGGCAATAAGATGTCGTTGCCGGCCACCTTGGTCAGAGCGGTCTCAAGAGTGGCCAGTTGGGCGTCGTTGAGTACATCGATGTCTTTGACGGAGATGTTGACTTTGTTGTCGCTGAGGACGTCGGCGATCGTGATCAGTCCGGAGCAGTTGACGGTGTGATCCGCCGCGCCACCCTGGTTGGAACAGGAGTAGTCGTGCGCTGGGGCGGCGGAAGCCGGGCTGACGAGCACGCCGCCTGTCATGAGTGCGGCGACGGAAGCGGCTGCGGCCAGGCGTACCAGCTTGGGCATGAGGTGTCCCTTCGTCGGAAGGCCGGCCTGCCGGCGGGCGACAGACCGCGGGGAGGGCTCGGCGCCGCACGGGACGCGTGAGCAAATCGCCCTACAGAACCGTCCGCGTGTTCCCCTGACGGAAAACTAATGGAAGCTGGGCGTCTGCGCTCATCGGGCGCAGCTCCGCGCTGCTTCGGGCGTTGCCGCTCGTGGAGACCGGGCCACCTCCGATGCTCTGCCTCTCACTCCGGTTTGAGCGCGGTTCACCGGCGCACTGTTCAGGGGCCGTTCCGCTGGTCCGCTGGCCACAGCGATGATTGGCTTGGCCCAAAGATTCAGTGAGGTGAGCTTGCTCCTCGGAGGAGGTGACACCGATGGGGATAGGTTTCGGCAATTTAGGGAACTTGGTCTTTGTAGCCATAATGATCGTAGCCGTTGCTTGGATCATCGCTCGGATAAGGGAGTGACGGGGGTATAGGGCACGGCGGGCCGGGCGGTCTGCGCGCCCCAGGCGAGTGTCGGCTTCAAGCGCCAGTAGGGCGGTGTCAGCCCGTGGTCGCTGAAAGCTTGCTCCCTACGGCCCGTCACCGCCCGGCACGTGCAGGGCAGGTGCGTCTCTGACACGCCCACCATGCGCGACGTCTCAGAGAAGTACCCTCTCGAATCCGTCTTCAGCTACGCCGCCTGAGCGCCTCCGCGATCATGGCCCAGTTGGCGGCATCCTGGAGCAATCGGCGATCCATGTCGTCCTGTTCCTGAAGCGTCTGAAGACACTTCTGAACCATACGCAGGGCGTATTGGCGTTGCTCGGCCTTGATTTCAGTGGTCCATACGGTGATCATCGCGCACGCTGCTCCTGCCCCGGTCATTTCCTGTGCGGCCATGGCACAGAGGTTCTCAGGCTGCCGTCCCCCGTCATGCCACAGCCGCAAGTTCGGCATGCGTGCATGCGGCCCGTTCGAACACCGGGCAGGTGATCAGCGCGACTGTGTGTGCCGCTGCTCTACGTGACGCAGCCGAAACGACATGAACTGTGATGGGTGTCCACGGCATCCATCCTTGTCTATACTCATCCTTTTCTTCGAAATTAGCCTTGTCAAGCTACGCGTGAGATAAGCGAGTTAAGGCGTTTTGGCGTTGCTCGTGTGCCCTGCGAGACCTTTTCCGGGAGCTGGTGCAGGCCGGTTCCCGGTCAGGCAGCGAAGCCGATGTTGGTGACGTACTCGTACTGGCCCCACTCGGAGCCGAGGTCTACCACGGCGTCGTTGATCCAGGCATCGTCCAGTGCCTGGTCATCGCCTGCCGCCCATGCCTCGATGATGCGGTCCCAGTGACGGACGTTGAGTGCGCGGAAGGACAGGACGCGCTGGCGGGGGCCGGGCACCTGGGACTGGTTCAAGGGGTGGAATTCCACACGGGTACCGCGGCCTTCGCGGTTGAGGCGGGCCAGGAGGTAGCGGGCGACGTTGTGGCGGCGCACCGTGCGATAGGCGCTCTCGATCCGTTCGAGGTTCTTCCTTGAGGGGGTGCGCTTGCCGTCCAGCCAGGCTTTGAAGGTGCGGTCGGTGACAGTCAGACCGGCCTCACGGGCAGCGTCGCGAGCGTGACTGGTGCGGGTGAGGTAGTGCAGTCGCGCGAGCAGGCCCCGTCGCTGGGTGATGGGCGTGGCGATGAAATTCGCCAGAGTGTCGAGCTGGCGGGCCACAGCCTCATAGCCCTTGATGCCGCGCGCACCATATCTACCGAATTCGATATTTCTCTCCGGCACCGAACTCTCCCCAAGTTGCCCGCACGCGACGGAGCTTCGAGAATACTGGACTCAGCGGTGGTCTAGTCGGCGCTGGGCGCGCCGACGGAGTACGCGTCCTTGATCTTGACTTCGGCGACGCCGCGGCCTTCCTGGAACACCATGCGCCAGTCACCGATGAGGTGGAGTTCATCGGTGCCCATGGCCCGGACGACCAGGAGGCCTTCGTCGTATGCGCGGTGGGCCTTCCACCACAGGTTGGCGAATGCCTGGCTGCGGATGAGGTGCATCCAGTCGGTGCGGTACAGCTCGCGGTTGTAGTTCGACTCACCCAGGGTGGAGACGAACTTGGAGTACATCGCCTTGACGTACGCCAGCGTCACCTCGTCGTCGTCGGTGATCGCCCGGTCCCGGGCGTCTTTGAGGGCGACGCGGAACTTCTCCAGCAGACCCTCGGTGGCGCCCGACGTCCAGGACTCGTGGATACGCGGGGGATCGCACAGGCCGTATTTCGGGCCCGAGACGCGCAGCAGCAGGCGCAGGGTGGGCTCGGTGACCCACAGCGGGCCAGGCTCGTCCCGGCTGCCGATCGGATTGGGGAGGTAGGCGTCGTGTTCCCAGTCGGGCGGAGTGATCAGGTGGACGCCGGCGCGGCGGCGGTCGTGCTGGTCGCCGGTGGAGTGCTCCAGCTGGCCGAGGGGGAGGTGGGTTTTCAGCGCGGACAGGTAGGCGCCGTTGATGTCGAGCGCCGTGACCTGATGCTCGCCCGTGGGAAGCTCGGGCCTGGTCCACTTGGGGCGGGCCTCCCAGATCTGATCGGCACCGCGGGAAGACTGCTTGTGCAGAACGTCGGGCAGCCAGGGATGGGCGATCACGTCGTAGCGGCCGCCTTTTCGGGTGTGGTCCAGCAGCGCCATGGCGTCCGGGATCGCCCGCTTGATGAGAGCCTCGGTCGCCGCCTCCACATCACCGGAGTGCTCGGCGAGCGCCGCCTCGACGGCGGTGTGGATCGGGTTCGGGCTGTCGGCGGTCTTCAGACGGCGCCCGACGGGAACGACCTTGACTCCTGAGCCTTCATCCCCCGGCTGCCCCTGCCGGGCGGCGGGCGCAAGGCGCCGGCGTTCCTTGGACGGTGGTGTCTGCGTCGGTGCGCGCTGGGGCTCGTCCGCGGGGCGTGCCGCATGCGAATGTGCGCTGCGGCCGCATTCGGTGGGGTCCAGATGCTGGGGAAAGCCGGCTACCTGGTAGGGGGCGGGCTGCCCGCACAGGACGCAGGGCTGGGGCGTGGCGAGTACGTCTACGTCCTCGTTGTGATCCTGCCTTTTGATGTGTTGTTCGTCAGCGTCAGCGTCTGCGGAAACGGATGGCACCGTGGCAGCGGCCAGAGTGGTGTCGGCTGTCTGGGCCGCCAGCTTGGCCCTCGCTCCGTCGAGGAAGTAGGCGTACTTCTCCCGTACTTCGCCACTCGGATCACGTCCGGACTCCCACCCGCCCACCGTGGACGGGCTGACACCCAGGGCCCGCGCGAGCTGCGCGCGTGAGATGTTCACTTCCTCGCGCAGGCGGCGCCGCTCGTCGACGGGCGGCAGCGGGACTTCCTTCTTGGCCCGGGCGAGCAGTCCGTCGATCGCCTCGAAGTCCGTCATCGCCTGCCTCCATCGGCGGTCGCCGGTCGTGAGCCGGGCTGGCGGGCGGGAGCGCGTCGGCGTGCGGGGGGCAGCGCCTCCGTTGCGCGAGTGGGGCCGGCCAGCAGGTCGAGGACATCGATGCCGTAGTGCGCCGCGACCTCTTCGCAATCGGCCAGGCTCCAGGTGGCCGTTCCGGACTGCCGTCGGCTGACCTGGGTCTGGCTGACGCCCAAAGTAGCGGCGAGCGCGGTTTGCGACTCGCCGGTCGCGTGCAGCAGCGCCGCCACTGCTGACCGGACTCGCTCCTCCAAATTCATGGGCATACAGCAGAACCTAGCACGAATGGCTCACGAACCATGCGTAAGCCGCATGCAACATGTGAGTGTGGTGACTCGGCCGGTCCTTGGAGAACGCGAAGTCCCTGATGCCCCGGTGTGTGTCAACGGCACCCCCTCTCGGCCGACGTACTCGTGGGCGGGCACGGATACCGAGGACGATCCCATCCCCGCCCACGGCATCCGACAGGTCGCAGAGATCTCCCGCGTCATGTTCGCCGGCGTAGCGCCTCTACATAGGTGTGGCGCCGCGTTACGGACGCCCCTTCACCCTGAACGGCCGCTGCCGGCTGTGTGCATGAATGAGACCGGCGCGGAAGGCGGAACAGGTCGTTCTCCGCGACTGACGAGACCGCCTGGACGGCCCGGCCCACTGCGGCCGGGCCGTTCTTCCCCTTCGCGGCTTCGTCCCTTACCCCCGTAGTTGGCGAACGACCGGTCACGCTCGTCGGAGCCGGACTTCGCATTCCGCAGGCAACTGAAGCCGGGAGAATAGGAAATCGCCCTCGGCGAGTCAGGGGTTCCATGCGTAAGAAGGCCAACCTGCCGAGGGCGATGAAGGAATCTTCTCCTAGTGAGCATGCCGCTGTCGAGCGCCATGTGACCGGTCCTGGGGCCATCACCGGGGCCACTTGAAGAAAATTCGCTTTCATCTGCACGGGCAGCGGAACGACGGGATCGCGGTGCACGGACTCGCGGTTCCCGGCTTGATTTCCAGCGGGATTTTCAACACGGGTGACAGCCACGACGTGCCCACCTGCCAGAGCCGCCTCCAGGCGCGGGCAAATCGATCAGCCGTCAGTACGCGTCCCAGACCGGGCCATGCGCTCAAGAAGATCGCCCTGAAGAGTGACATCGCCCCCTGTGTCACTGACGAGTCTGTCGTGGCGGAGGACGGTTGCGGGGGTACGCGGACTGGAACTCAGCGCTGCTGTCCGCCCGTTATGGACGGGTGCCGCGTCGCCGTCCCCAGGAGTCGCCAACTGGTTTTCGTGCCAAGGGTCGTGAATGGCGATTTCTCCACACGAATGGGTGGTCCTCAGCCGGTAGCGGCATTGTGGTGAGGCGGCGAGGCAGTTATCCCCGCAGCGCCGTGGCCGTCCGCTGCGGCGGCGTATGAGGGGAGTTCGCGTGAACAAGTTGAAGACGGCGGTTGTTTTGGTCATGCTCGCCGGGAGCATCCTCACTGCTGGCGGAGTCGCATCCGCCCATGCTGGACACGGTTGGGCGTCGGCCTGGCATTCACCGGGGATCCTGTCCGGAAATGTCATCCAAGTCCCGGTGGACGTAGACGCGAACGTATGCGGAAACACCATCAGTGTTGTCGGGCTGCTCAATCCTGCTTTCGGGAATTTCTGCGTCAACGAGTGAGGCGCTCCACTCTCGAACGGGCGGTCTGCTGCGGTGGCGGACCGCCCGTTCTGCATCCATGGAGATTGACTTGTCGCGCATCGCTGAGCAGCGACCGAAGCGACTCTCAACGGACAACGACAGACGGAAAGAAGAGGTGGGCTTCGTCCGAGAGCAGAGCTTCACCACAACAGGCCGAGCGCTGGGGCCGAGCGGTGTGGTGCCGAGGACTTCCGCAGGGATCGGTCTGCATCGGTGTTCTTGGAACCAATTCCGGCTGCTCGCAGACGGTTCCTGGGCCGCCGCGCTCCGGCTGTCAGCGTGGGGCAGGAAGCGCGTACCCAAGGCGGGACTCTCTGCGTGGGTAGCCTTCGCAGTTGGGGGCGCTGGTGACGAGATGGTCACCGTTCGCCGGGTTGTAGCAGCGATAGAGAGGGACGGTTCCGGGCACCTTGGCTGTGTGGATATAGCCGACGGGGCCCAGCGGGAACTGTCCCTCGCACGACGGGTTCCGGCTCAGCATCGAGTGGCGGCCGACTTTGCACTCATAGAGCAACGCGGTCCCCGGGCGTTGATCGCGGAACAGCTGCCAGGCTTGTTCCGGCCTGAACCCGGGTGGCAGGAGACGTGAGGAGGCGACGTGCCCGCGGCCTGGACGGAAGCCCCGGCGCAGCACGGTATAGGGGAGTTGCTCGAACCCGCAGGACAGCTTGGCAGGGGAGATGTCGTTCCGGTTGGCGTTCACCCAGGTGCTCCAGGCCGGCTTGGGGGTCCCGTTGACGCGGTGCAGGCCTGGGCCGAAACCGGTGCGCGCCTCGGACGGCACGTCGACTCCTCTGTAGTACACGTAGGCGGTGATACCAGGCGTGCCGAGGATGTTGCGGAACGAATTGCACAGCTGTCGGGCCTGGGCGGTCTCGTTGGACTGCGGTCCCAGGGAGTTGATGCCGCTCTCGGTGAGCTCGACCTCCCAGGCGGAGGGAGTTCGCGGAAACTGCTGTCGCAGCCAGCCGAGCAGGACGCCGATGTTCCCGTAGGTGACCATCGGGTAGTCGTCGGCGGAGAAGCCGGGACGGAGCAGGTACGGAGGGTAGGGGTGGTAGGCGACGCGCCACTGCCGCTTGCCGGCGCGGGCAGCCAGCCCTTGGAGCACGGTCATTCCGGACAGCGTCGGTAACGGATCGGCCGGACGGTCGTACGTCCTTCCGAAGTGGTGCTCCAGCGAGGTCATGACCTTCGCGGTGGGCTGGCGGGTCGTGATGGCGTCGTAAGCGGCGTTGTAGTTCGCGGCGATCGTGTCCAGCCAAGCCTTCTGGTTGCACGGGGTGCCCCCTCCGCAACCGATGTCGAACCAGGTGTTGCTGTTGACCTCGTTGTCGATCACGAAGTCCGTGATCCGGCCGTGGCCGTGCCGACCGTCGTACCTCTGGGCGAGCATTCCGGCGAAGCGCCCGAAGTCGGCTGCGTGGTTGGGCACGCAGAAGATCTCGAACCCGGGCTGTGCGGCGGAGCAAGGACGCCCCTTCCGGGCCCATGCCGGCGTTCCATACACCACGGCCAGGACATTGAGCTTGAGTCTGGTCCACGTCGCGATGTCTGCGTCGAGCTGAGCGTCGACCCGGAAGCAGTGACCGCTGAACTCCTGCTCCCCGGTCCCACAGGGCGAACTCTTCGCCCGGGGCTCCCAGTTGGCCCAGACAAGGTTCAGATGCACGATGCCGGCATTGCTGTCGGCTATCTCGGCCTTGGGAATGCTGTCGGGGACCACACCTTTGATGCGGTAGTCGGAAAGCTTCGGGTAAGGCAGAGCGGGGGCAGCCCCTGCACGTGCGCTTACCTCAGAGTAAGCGGTCGGTGACTGGACATCAGACAGACCGGGGTCCGATCTGAGGCTCCCAAAGATCATAGCGGCGCAACATAACACGGAGAATCCCGCTAATAAGCGCCAATGTTCTCGCCACTCACGACTCCGCATCATCACTTCGCTTCCTCTTACGGTCGAGACCGTGATGTGAGAATCGAATACATACGTGCCGAGAGCGTTTGGTCATGCGGTAACGCATGCACATCTCACCAAGCCTCTTCGACCCGACCGCAGGTTGTCAACGGGCCTTGCCTCGTCAGGGGCCGGGCCCGTGTCGAAGATCAAGTCTTTCTGGATCAGGTATCCGTTCCCCGGACTCATCGGCAGAAGGATCAGGCATTCGGCCCAGGCGGCGAAGCCGAAGGACAACCCCCGGGGCGAGCGGCCGATGCCCTGCGTCCGCACGTCCGCGACACGGGTCCCCGTCCGCTGAGTGAGGGCTCGATGCGCCGCACCACCCGCTGCGAGCGCTTTGCTGAGCATTCAGAATGAAGTGCGCAGGCTGCGGAGGCAGCTGACGGTCGTGGTCGGCCACACGAGCAGCTTTCAGGAAAGAGGAAATGAGGATGTCGGATTTAGACCAGTCAGGTTTCCCGTCCCCATCGGATTGGCCTTTTCTGGATGTGGCGGCCGCTGACTTCAGCTGGACGGATCCTGCGGTCGCGCGGGCCAGGGATCAGTACGGGGCGGCCAGCACCCCGCTGGGGCCGATGCTGTTGCGCTACGGGCCGTGCGCGGAGCTGCTCCGCGATCCCCGGCTCACCACGAACTACCGGTATTCGTTGGAGCATGCCGGGATCACCAGCGGGCCGGCCTACGACTTCCTCGGGGCCTCCCTCCTGTGCAAGACCGGCAGGGAGCGTCGACGTCTGCACCGGGAGGCCCTGCGAGCGAGCACCCAGCAGGTGATCGCCGGGCTCCGTCCCTTCATCCGGTCCACCGCGCAGCACCTGGCCGGCCGACTGGTGGTCGCCGTGGAGGACTGCGACTTCATGACGGAGTTCGCCGATCCGCTGCTGAAGGCCGTTACCTGCCGGCTCTTTGATGTCCCCGCCGAGGACACCGACCGCCTCCACCGCCTGTTCCGCAGCGACGACGCCGGCCTGCTCTTCATGCACAACCGTGACCAGACACCCCGCATCGAGGGCTTCCTCGCGGAATTGACCGGCTGTACCGAGAGGCTCCTCAGCCACCACCGGGCACACCCGGGGGACGACCTGGTCTGCGACCTCGTGCACGCCCAGCAGGACGGGCTGCTCAGCGAGGAGGACCTGCGGAGGGTGGTCCATGCACTACTGCTTGCCACCTGGGACAACCCGTTCAACCAGCTCCGTCTGGCCCTGACCGCCTTCGCCCAGCACCCGCAGCAGTGGCGGCTGCTGCGGCAGCACCCCGAGCTGGCCGCACAAGCCGTGGAGGAAGTCCTGCGCTGGTGCCCCCCTGCCGCGCTGATCATCCGACTCGCCACCGAGGAGTTCACCTACCGGGGCCTGCACATCCCCGCCGGAAGTCATGTATTCCTGGGTGTGCACGCTGCTCAGCGAGACCCACGCGTCTTCGCCCAGGCAGACACGTTCGACATCACAGCCGAACGGCCGGCACCGCTGCTGCTTTTCGGCGGGGGGATTACCGGCTGCACCGGTACCGCGCTCACCCGCGCCACACTCACCGAAGCCCTCACAGCGCTCACCAGCTACCTGGGCGCACCCCAGATCACCCGCCCCACCGTGCGGCAGCCCACCCCACACTCCGCACCACCCCTGCCAGTGCGCTTCGGCTGATCCGGGAGAGGCATCCGGTCAGGCTGGTGTCCGGATCCTGAGGGGCGCGGGGAGGCGCCGCCGAGGTCGTGCAAGGGGCCTCGCTGACAAGGATGTGCCAGCCAGCGGTCAAAAGTGGGTGTTCGAGCGCGACCAGGCCTTCTTCTTACCCAGCCTGGACATCAGGCGCATGTACCGGGCGCCGAAACAGCTTCGCTCGCGGCTGCGGGAGGCCGCCACGTCCGCGTGCCCGCGCGAGCCCCTGTCCCCGTGACGTCTGCCCCAGACTCGCACTTGAGTGCGGATGCGTGGTGGCCAAGACAGACGCCCCCCAGGACGCGGGGCGGCCGGGTGGGGAAGCGGGCAATGCCAGTGCCGGGTCGGCTACCGCGGCCCGAATGACGCCTTCTACAGATCGCACTCACGCAGCCTGTTGTGTTCCTCAGCTGAGGTGTGGCGCAGGTCACGTAAGGGACTTGCGGATCTTGCATAACGGGGTGGCGTCGGTGCGGGTCTTAACTGGCATACAGCGAAAACCCCGGCGGGCAGGGAAAGCAACCTTGGAAATTCCGGCCGGTTGAGCAGGCAGAAGAAGTACTGGTGCCTGTCGTTGGCAAAGAATCCCGGTGCCCGTATTCCTGCGGCGAACACCTCACTTCCTCTCAGAGTTCAAGGAGCATGAAATGTCTGCACGTCACAAGAAGGTCCGCAAGAGCTCGATCGCGGTGGCGAACCGGTTTGCTGTGGCGAGTCTTTCCCTGGGGGTTGTGCTGGGGATCGGCGCGGCCGGCGCAGCCCCGGCCTTTGCAGGCGTCACTGGTTCCAAGGGCGGCTCCACCGGACACGGCACTGGGCGCGGTGGGGACAGCTCCCTGGGCGATACTCACGGAACCAGCGATGCCGAGGCCGTTTCGACGGCTCCGGTCGCCGGTGAGTCCGTGGTCACCAACAATGGCGACAAGCCCATGGTCGTTTACTCGGGCCCTAACAAGGGTAACGACGCTCTTACGTTCGTTGGAAACTTTGCCAAAATCGTGGCGAGTATGGCCTTGGACAAGGCTGGGGTTAAAGGGGCTGCGGTGCTGGGCGGGCACAACGATGTGCTGAGTACTTACGCCGGTTTCCAAGGACTGTCCGCCACCGCCGGGGTTACTGTGATCCCCGCGCATAGTAGTCGGGTCGTCTACAACTCCGACTATGCCGCTTACGCAGCGAATATGGGAAACCTGGCTCCCGGCAGCAACATGGAGCTCAAGTTCTTCACGCTGAACGCTCAGAACAAAGTAGAGAAGACTACTATCCAAAGCACGGCGAGCGACTCATGGGTTTTCGACGGCAGCAAGAACTTCGATAAGGCGGGCTCAAAGGACCGCACGGCGAAGGCGCCGTCCAACGGGCAGAGCTACAAGGTAGGAGATGAGAACGACAGCTGGTTCGACAAGGTCGTGAATACTGTCGCCAAGCCCTTCGACTGGGCGAACACGGCCGCCGGATCCGCGAATGACGTTACCAGCAAAATCGACGATATTGTACTCGTCAGTGGTCAGGCCTCCGATTCTGCCAATACTGTGAATTTTGTGCACGACCTCGCGAAAGCTGTAGTCGCTTACGGGGTGAATCCATACGTTGGTATGGCGATGACCACGCAGGACATCGTGACTCAGTTGGGCGACCTTATTCACAACTCTGACATGCTCGTGCTTGGCAAGAACCAAAGCGGCACTGCCTATAGCGTTCCTTTCACTTCACGTTTATCCCACCAGTGGTCGACGGTAGGAGACGCCCTGCATCTGATGAAGGGTTCGAACTTAACCTTCATCAAGATTGACAAAAATGGGAACATGCAGGACTCCAAGTTTGATGCTCACAACTGGAACGACTTCGAGATCAAGAGTGATGGAATTTATCACACGGACGGGACGCGTGCGTCCTATTGGGCGAACCCCAAGGCGGTTGATCGGGCTGCTGACCTCACGTTCTCCGCTCTTGGCAGCCACCTCCTCGACCCCGATAAGTACAGTGACTCAAGTTTTCTCGGGAATGTCTGGAAGGGCATCAAGGAGCACTTCGCCGGCAAGCTGGATTCCGCAGCAGCTCTTAAGGAAGTGAGTGATCACATTTCAGAGGAGGCGTACCTGAAGGGCACCTCCATGGACAAATACCTCAACGGCATGTACAAGGACATGCTCGGTGAGCTGAATAAGCAAGCCGGGAAGTCCCAGAGTGATGCCGCCAAGGAGAATGACGCCGCATACCAGCTCCTGCACACCGCGCGCCCGTTATCGATGATGACACTTGGCACCATCCAGGACATACAGAACATCATCACGCGGAACGCTGGTGACGCGAAGCTGGTCGCGGACGCGCGGCAGAACTTGAAGGACTTGAAGGCGCTCCTGGACACCGGGGTTGTCAAGGAGCGGTTGGACGCGGGTGTTTCGGCGTCCCTCCGCGACGCGGTCACGCGCCTGGAACAGCGTGGGAATCCGACAGACAAGACTGCCACGAAGTCGACGCAGGATTCCATTGACCACGCACAGCAGGCGATTGATAAGACGACTCCGAAGGTGGACAGGGAGCTGCCGAAGGAGATTGCCGACCAGCAGAAGGGGATGGGTCAGCTGGATGGGAAGATCACCATCCAGAACGAGAATGACTTTTCCATTCACGTGAGCACCGATCAAGGAGGGGCTTTCGATATCCCCAAGGGAGGAAAAGAAACTCTCTATGATGGTGGATTTTGGGGTAGGTGGGGTGCCCCCGTGTTTGGGACTCACCCCCTCACGGTCACGGTAACGACACCGGATGGCGCAAAGGCAGAATTCCTCAGCGCCGGGAACCACCACTGGATGGTGGACAAGGACAGCGTTACCGCACTCGAAGCCGATGGCCGTCCGGCCCCATATTACGGACAGCACCCGTTTGACAAGCAGGTATGGCCCGAGAAGCAGCAGCCTGCCACGTTCGCTGGTTTGAGGAGCTGGTCCCTGGAGTCGGATCCTAAGACGGGTGATTCGTGGTTGGCGACGAAGAATGGTGAGGGGGATCCGGTGCAGTTTTACGGGCACGGTAAAGATGGCGACTGGCACCAGATGACACCTGAATCCTCTCTCAAGGACTACGACAACGTCACGGGCTATGTGCAGGAGAACGGAGCTTGGCAGCCGCTCAAGGACCCCGAGGGCTACTTACGCGGTAACAAGGAGCCGGCACCTGGGACTGACGCCAAGGCCAAGCAGGAGGCTGACGCCAAGGCGAAGGAGGAGGCTGACGCCAAGGCTAAGGCTGACGCCAAGGCCAAGGAGGAGGCTGACGCCAAGGCTAAGGCTGACGCCAAGGCCAAGGAGGAGGCTGACGCCAAGGCCAAGGCTGACGCCAAGGCCAAGGAGGAGGCTGACGCCAAGGCTAAGGAAGAGGCTGACGCCAAGGCCAAGGAGGAAGCGGACCGTAAGGCCAAGGAAGAGGCGGACCGTAAGGCCAAGGAAGAGGCGGACCGTAAGGCCAAGGAAGAGGCGGACCGTAAGGCCAAGGAAGAGGCGGACCGTAAGGCCAAGGAAGAGGCCGACCGTAAGGCCAAGGAGGAAGCCGACCGTAAGGCCAAGGAAGAGGCCGACCGTAAGGCCAAGGAGGAAGCCGACCGTAAGGCCAAGGAAGAGGCGGACCGTAAGGCCAAGGAGGAAGCCGACCGTAAGGCCAAGGAAGAGGCGGACCGTAAGGCCAAGGAAGAGGCGGACCGTAAGGCCAAGGAAGAGGCGGACCGTAAGGCCAAGGAAGAGGCGGACCGTAAGGCCAAGGAAGAGGCGGACCGTAAGGCCAAGGAAGAGGCGGACCGTAAGGCCAAGGAAGAGGCGGACCGTAAGGCCAAGGAAGAAGCCGACCGCAAGGCCCGCGAAGAAGCCGACCGCAAGGCCCGCGAGGAGGCGGACCGTCGGGCTCGCGAGGAGGCGGACCGTCGGGCCCGTGAGGATCACCGCCGGTAACCGTTAGTCGCCTGGGAGACCACGCCAACCGCTTCAGGGCTGGTGGTGGTCTCCTAGCCGCTGAACTGTGCGCGATGGGGAGCCTGCCTCGTCGCGCACGCTCGGTTGCTTCCTGCCTGGCACGTGAATCACGCAAAAGGGGACCAGATCCATGCTGGCCCCCTTTCAGGCTTGGCGCGCAAGCAGGTTCGCCAGACGCCGACCCGATCGCCGTGTCAGGTGCCATCTCGGCCGGCCCGGGCCACGTGTACGAGCGCGGCCCGCAGTGAAGTTGGCACCCAAACGGACATGCTCGGCCAGCAGCAGCGCCTGCCCTGAACGGTCCGCCGGGCACTACGGCGGGACGCGAAGACCTCCCGACCAGGTGCGGTGCGTTCCCAGACAGCCCCACCACACTGGAGGTCTTCGCTCTGATCGAGCCCGACCGGCGTTGAGCCGCTGGTCACCGTCGGCACAACTCATCTGAACCAGTCCCATGGGGCTAACCGCGCCTGCCGCTCTTGATCGGCCGCCCAGTCTTCTTCCTCGGCGATGCGCTGCTTTTCCCCAGCCAACTCCCGGCCGTCAACCACCTGCTCGACGGGCGTTTGCGCGGTCTCTGCCGTGCGGTAACGGTTGGCTACCGCGGCTGCCTCCGCTGCGGTGGGTTTGACAACGCCCTCTGAATCTGCGCGCATGAGTTCCCCGGAAGCCCCCTGTTTGCCCCTGGCTGTACCGCCCGTGGAGTGATCCAGCCCGAGCACATGGCCAATTTCATGCGCGGCCACATCGACTTGCTGTCTAAACATGTACGAGTTTTTGGCGCGCGGCCTGTCCTGATAAAGAGTGTGACTGAGCTCAACTTCGGCAAGATGGCATGGGCCGCTGTCGCAGCTCAGGATAGTATCGCCATCCACGCCACTAGGTTGCGTCCCCATGTACGTCGTGCGGAACGTCAGCGTGGCGGCATGCTCTGGAGCGCCGTCGCTGGGTAAGAGCATGACTCCGGATGCACCCCAGGCCTGAATAGCCCGCTTGACGGCTTCTTTTGCAGCAGGATCGGTTCCCCTTCCGAACGCATAGTAAATCACTGGTTGTCCGTCAGAGGTCACAGAGGCCTTAAGGTACTCTGGCTGGAACTGGACCGCACCGAAACTTGCGGTTGCGGCGAATAATTGGAAGCCACCGGTGATGGCCAGAGCGGCTGCCGCGGAAGACAGAAGGCGCTTATATCTCGCCTTCCCGTTTGCGTTGACCCTCTTTTTTGTGCGGTGCCGACCGTGTTCCTGATTCTTCGAAGTCGTCATGTTCCTTTCCCGCCTTTGTTCTGCTCGGTGAGGCGGATATTCTAGGGCCATCTTCCTTGGCCAGCTGCGCTTGCGGCACGACCAGAGAGCCGACCGGGTTATTTGTAGGATCCGTCGTCCCCTCTTTTGTTAGGCGAGATTCGGCCGCGAAGGACCTGGGCATGGCTGTGCTCGCAGGCCAGGCCTGGAACGGGGGCCAGAATCCAGGACCGTCGGCAATCTGGCGGATCGTGCCGCTTACAGAGTCGTGTCATCCCACTGGGCAAGCAATTCCTCACCGGATGCTTCTGGCTCCAGTGTGATGCCGTCGCTGAGAGACTGTTCCGTCCAGATGACTTTGCCGGTGGAGGTGTAGCGGGTACCCCAGCGTTCGGCGAACTGGGCGACCAGGAAGAGCCCGCGGCCGCCCTCGTCGGTGTCTTTCGCCCGGCGCAGTCGGGGCGAAGTGCTGCTGTCGTCGGAGACTTCCAAGATCAGGGTGCCCGGGGTCGAGGCGCTGTTCGGCATGGTGCGGAGCATCCGCACGCCAATGGGCTCGGTGCCGTAGCGGATGGCGTTGGTGATCAGCTCGCTGAGGATGAGCTCGGCGGCGAAGGTCACCTGCTCCAAGCCCCATTCGGTCAGTTGGCGAGCGCAGGCCGTGCGTACCGGTGCCACCGCCGCGGGGTCGCAGGGAACAGGCCACTCGGCGACCTGCTCGGGGCCGAGCTGGCGGGTGCGGGCCACCAGCAGTGCGATGTCATCCCTGGGGCGCTCCGGCATCATGGCCTCCATCACCGCCGCGCAGGTCGCCTCGGGGGTGCGATCGGGTCCCGTCAGGGCAGCGCGCAGAGCCTGAAGTCCGGTGTCCAGGTCGCGGTCACGGTATTCGATCAGCCCATCGGTGTAGAACACCAGCCGGGAACCTTCAGGCACCGTCAGCTCGGTGCTCTCGACAGGCAGGCCGGCGCCCGCTCCCAGGGGCGGGGAGACGGGCACCTGAGGGAAGTCCACGGTTCCGTCGGGACGGATCACCACCGGTCCCGGATGGCCTGCGGTAGCGAGGGCCAGCTGCCCGGAGACGGGGTCGTAGACGGCGTACAGGCAGGTTGCCCCGGTGATCATCTGCCCCTTGTCCGCTACGGCGGTCTCCTCGGCATCGATCTGGGCCACCAGTTCGTCCAGCCGCCCCAGTAGCTCCTCCACGGGCATGTCCAGGCTGGCGAAGTTGAGCACGGCGGTGCGCAGCCGGCCCATCGTCGCTGCGGCGTGCAGGCCGTGACCGACGACATCACCGACCACCAGCGCCACCCGATTGCCGGACAACGGAATGACGTCGAACCAGTCCCCGCCCACCCCTGCCTGGGCCGGCAGGTATCGGTAGGCGGCTTCGAGGGCCGAGTGCTCCGGGATGCTGCGGGGCAAAAGACTGTTCTGCAGGGTGACGGCCATGGTGTGTTCGTGGGTATAGCGGCGGGCGTTGTCGATGCACACCGCTGCCCGGGCGGCCAACTCCTCGGCGATGGAGACGTCTTCGTCCTGGAACACTGGGGAGTCGTTCGCCCGCCAGAAGGCCACCATTCCCAGAATTACGCCGCGGGCCCGCAACGGAACCGCGAGCAGGGAGTGGACGCCCTGGTCGAGGATCCGCTGGGCACGGTCGGGATGCTCGGCGCGCCAGCCGTCGGAGGTACTCAGGTCCACCAGGACCGATCGCCGGCCCGTCATCGCCACCGCGACGGGATTGTCTGGCGCGAACCGGATCAGCTCGCCGACAGGGTGGAGGAGACCCTCCGCGTCCAGTCCAGCGATCGCTGTACGACGCATCTCGGTGGTGCCGGGGGCCGCGGCGGAGGCCTCCTCACCCCGCAGAACCACATCCAGCAACTCCACAGTGACGATGTCGGCGAACCAGGGCGCCGCTACCTCCGCCAGTTCCTCCGCGGTCCGCTTCATGTCCAGTGTGGTGCCGATCCGTACGCCTGCGTCATAGACCAGCTTCAAACGCTCGCGTGCCGCCTCGGCCCTACTGGACAGAGACCACAACTCGGTGGTGTCCCGAAGTGTCACCGCGCTGCCGACCGGGCCGTGAGGTGCCGTGGGTCGCTTGCTGACCGCGAGCAGCCGGCCGGAAGCGAAGTACACCTCATCAGTGGTGGGGCGGTCGGAAGCCAGCAGTTCGGTCAGATCTTCCCCCAGGCCCAGCTCGGTGACGTGGCGCTGCTCCGCGTCCGCGGACAAATCCAGCAGCCGCCGCGCCTCGTCGTTGGCCAGCAGCAGCCTCGCGTCGCCGCTGAGGATCAACACTCCTTCCCGTACGGCGTGCAGCACTGCCTCGTGGTGGTCGTACATCCGGGTCATCTCGGCCGGACCAAGGCCGTGGGTCTGCCGCCGTAACCGGCGATTCACCAGGATCGATCCGCCCGCGGCGATGAGGAGGGCCGCGGCAGCACCGGCGAACAGGACCGGCAGCTGCCGGCTCACTCGGTGCTGCGCCCTCTCAAACGTGACAGGAGCGGAGACGATGGCGGCGACGGATCCATCGCGAGCCCGGACAGGGGCCGCGGAAAACACGGAAAGCCCCCTAGGCCCTTGGAAGGTCCGGGTGAACGGCTTGCCCACTGCCTGCTTCACGTGGGGCCGGACGATGTGTCTCCCAGCCTGAAGCGGGTCGCTGCGAGTGAGGGTGCCCCCGTCGGGCCTGGACACGAGGACGGCATCGATGCCGGCGGCCCTGCGGACGGCCTCGGCGCGCTGCTGACGCAGCGCGGCCGCGTTGGGGTTGTTCAATGACGGTACGGCACCTAGTGAGTTCGCGAATGCCTGCGCTGCTGTAAGCGTCCGGTTCCGGGCGTCCGCCATGCTGTCGCGCTGAGCCTGCGCCACGAAGGCCGCCAGCGCAGACGCGAGGAGCAATACCGCTACCGCCGATTGCAGAAGGAAGACCTGCCCGGAGAGGCTGCGCACGCTCAGCAGCGAGCGCGGTCGCCGCTGCCACGCCTCTGGTCGATGACGAGACCCGCCCTGCTTCGGTCGCCCTTCGTGCCTATGCCCCGGACGAGGGTTCCGGCCGGGGTCATGGGCTCTGCCAGCCGCATCGGGCAGTCTGCGTTCAGGTTGACCGGAAACTCCGTCCATATCATCTTTCTACCGTTTCCGGTTCCCGGTCGCTGGCCATGAGGCGTCCGGGGGTGGGGTGATATGAACGGCGACAACCGCGAGCGCCCCGAGAGGCCGTGCACTCAAGAGGGACTGACGAGCAGATGTCAGTAACTCAATCCTACTAACCGATCGTCATGAAAATTGCTTCCAGTCATCTAGGTCTATGAACCAGCCGAGAGGCGGGTCATCAGCCCCGACGACTGTAGGTAAGGCGCATGAGGAAGCAACTCCCGAGTCATCTGCTGCGCATCGCGCTCATGATCGGCGGCACCGCAGGAGGTGTGTTAGGTCTCCTGCAAGCCCCGGAAGCTGCCGCTGCGGACGTGAACGCTGACCTGTCCCTCACGAAAGCCGGCCCGTTTACGAGTGACGGTCAGTCGCACTGGACGATTACCGTTAAGAACAACGGCCCCGACGCGTCTGCTGGATGGACCGTCCGGGATCCGATGAACGGCGTCGCAGACACTCAGGCACCGGGCAATCTCAACTCTACCGACCCGCGCTGCAAAATCGAGGCCACCCTTAGTCACGGCGGTCAATACCAGAAGGCATTGACCTGCACCGGTGGGCCTCTTGCAGCGGGCGCCAGCACCACCATCGATGTCACCGGCGATCCGTTTTCCGGTACGCTGAACTGGGCCATCGTGGCTGGAAATGACCCGGACGGCAACACGTCGAACAACTCCGCCTACGCCGTCCCTGTCGAAGCCGTTCCGGTGGTCAACTCCGGTGTGGCCATGGGAGCGGCATCGTTCGCTCTGACGGTAGTTGCCGCAGCTTCCCTCATCCGTCGCCGTACCGCAGCCTGACCCTTCGGTTCCGCCCGCGCCCAGTCATCTCGCCCGCGTCCCGGTCATCTCGGCTCTCGGCGTCGGTCCGCTTGCCGCGTGGCCAGGCGCGGTCACTGCCGGCCTCGATGCCGAGGGCGACCTCACGCGGATCGAGGGCCACCTCACGCGGAACGTGGCGTCGGCGTCGGCCGGCCCGCGGCGGCTGACCACACGCCGCGCCAGGACTGGCTGATCGCATCACCCTGCCGCAGTCCGCGGACCGACCGCCGTACGGCATCCCGGGTCCATCCGCGGCCCAGTCAGCGCCCCAACCGCTCAACCGGCTGCCAGACAATTTCCCGAGGCGTCATGTTCGCCGCGGGCGAGAAGACACCGGCATTTGGCTGGGCTGCCGCGCGACCCGTGGGCCGGTTGTCGATGCAGGCTCCCCTGGGGGCGGTATAGGTCTGCACCACGAAGGAGCTTGCCTCCATGATCGAGGGCTCGTCGACCACCACGTTCTTCACATATTTGCTGGTGCCAGGAACAGTCAAGGTGCCTCGGACCCGTTCCCCGGTTTCCTGGTAGCCCATGGTGAGTACGTCACCCGCGGGGGCGCTTACTTGAACCGTAAAACCACTGTCAATGGTAGTTTGCCACGTCCTGCCGGTGTCCGTCTCATCAATAGTCGATGAAGTTGCTGCATTACTGGCCGGGGCCCATGTCTGTTCCACCCTTTTGATGGTCCCAGTTGTTTCGGCGGTGCCAGTGAGGCCGATCTGCGCGGAGTTTCCAATGATGCCTGTTGCGGTTGAGGTGCCTTGAACTGAACCTCCGATGTTATATGTTATCGGTGATCGCCGGATGAAGTGTAATTAACAGAAGGCAGAGGCTCAGCTCCGTCAAAGGCCTGCGCCTGTGGCATGCAGGCTGACGCCGCTGTTGGGGTTGGCACTGTGCCGCATCCCCCAACAGATCCCCCAGCGAATGACAGCCGGCCAGTCAAAGGCGTCGGGGCTGGCGCGGAATTGGCGAGGGGTGAATCCGTGCCTTGCTCTACCGATGCCGCCCACGACGCCCCCGGCGACACCAGCACGCTTGCTCCAGCGGCACCCAGGCGCTGGTGGACGGCACGGCCGGCGGGGTGACCGTGACCACCCGGCGAGGCGAGCCGTGGATCAAGGTCCCGCCGCCGCCACGTATGCACCGGGGCCCACGACGAAACGGGCCCGCGCGCGGCGCACACCTGGCAAGCCGAGGCGGCCCGCCCCGTCGCCCTTGTCATCGACGCCCGCCTCTTCGCCCCGGAGCGCGTTGGTGCGGCCCTCGCACCTACGGCCCTCGCACCTACGGGCCTCGCATCTACTGCATTCGGGTGCCATGCAGAGGTAGCTGATCATCCGTCCGTCATATTACATCGCTGAACTTATCTACCTCTTATGGGTGCTTCGCGAACGCGCGCCCGAACGGTGACCCAACGAGAGGGATTTCATGGGCAGGCAGGATTGCCGGCGGCGAACTGACAGGTTGTCATTAGCAGTATCTTCAGCATTATCGGTGACGCTCGGGATGACAGGTCTGGCTGCGGTGGTGGCGCCGGCTGTGGCCGACACGGGAGACGGAACCGCGCTCGTCCGAGTGGTGCAGGAGGTCAACGCCAACGGCACGTGGGACCAGGCACTGGAGCCGGGCATCGCCGGAGTGACGGTGACACTGACCGACACCGCCGGGCACTCGGTCACCGGGACCACGCAGGCGGACGGCACGGTGCGGCTGTCGCCGGGCACCAGCCTGACTGGGGGCAAGTACCGGATCGAGGTGAAGAATCCCCAACCGGGCGCGCTTTTCCCCGGGTTCGCTTCGCCCAAGGACGATCTGAGCAGCCCCACCACTCTTTCGTCCAATGTCGAGTTCGTCAATCTTTCGGGCGGCAGCAATGTCGAGATGACGACTTCGTTCTGGAGGCCGGAAGACTACTGCCAAAAGAACGTCGCGCTCGTCACGGCCTGTGAGAACCCCACCATTCCCACTCCTGTTCCGGACACCAGCCGGACACTGACGTCGTTACCGTTCAACGCGCGTGGCGAGTACAACCAGCTCACCACCCTGGCGACCAATGCCGACACCGGGACAGTGTGGGGCATCGGCTACAACAAGGTGACGAGGCAGCTCTTCTCCGGTGAGTATGCCAAGCGCGGGACCAAATACGGCCCCGACGGCCCCGGCGCGGTCTACCAGACCGACCCGGCAACCAAGCAGACGCACCTGTTCACCACTGTCCCGAATCCAGGCACCACCCCACACAACCCCGGCGCTCTGATGGACGAGGCGTTCGGTCCGGCGGTGGGCAAGGAGTCCTTGGGTGACGTCGATGTCTCCGAGGACGGCAAGGACCTGTACGTCGTCAACCTGCACGACCGCAAGCTCTACCGTTACGACGCCACTCAATCCACCGCGGCCGCCCCGAAGGCGTCGTATCCCATCCCGGATCCGGGATGCGCATCCGTGGATGACTGGCGCCCCTTCGGCCTGGGCCACAAGGACGGGACAGAGTACGTCGGCGGCGTCTGCTCGGCGGAGTCAACCGGCAGCAAGACCGACATGCGTGCGGTCGTGCAGACCTTCAACCCGGCCACGGGCACCTTCACCGGCAAAGTCATGGACCAGCCGCTGAACTTCCCTCGCGGCGGCGTCAACCCTGCCGTCAACGGGTCCATCTGCGATGGCAATGGCTGGTATCCATGGACCGAGGTGAGGCCCCGGACCCAGGACGGCAAGGACTGCACCGCCGGATCCCCGCCGGATCAAATCCAGAACCCGGAGGCGGAGCTCACCAACATCAAGTTTGAGACCAACGGCGACATGGTCGTTGGCTTTGCCGACCGCTTCCCCGACCTTCTTGGCCAAGGCCTGCCCGCAACCCCCACCAACCCCGCGACAAACGTGTTCCCGGGTGGTGACATCAACCGGGCTTGCCCCGGAGCCGGCGGCTTGTTCGTCCTGGACGGCAACGGCGGCTGCAAGAACAACGCCACCCCGGCCAACAACGGCGGGGAAAGCCCGGACGTCAAGGAGTTCTACCCCGGCGACTACGCCTTTACGGACATCCACCAGGAGATCAGCGCGGGCGGCGTGGTCGTCGACAAGGTAGAGGGGACCATCCCCTTCACCGCGGTTGACCCCATCCACGCGACGGGCAACGGCGTGGCGTGGGTCGACCGCACCGCAGGCACCCGGAACGACGCGACGGACGGCGATTACCTCAGCGGTGCCTTCGGCAAGGCGCGTGGTATCGGGGACCTTGAGGCGCTGTGTGACCGGGCGCCGACGCAGATCGGCAACCGCGTCTGGTACGACAAGAACAACAATGGCATCCAGGACCCGGACGAAGAGGGCGTGCCGGGCGCCACGGTGAACCTGTACGACGCCGGCGGCAAGAAGATCGGCACGACCATCACCAACGCGCGCGGTGAGTACTACTTCGACGCCAGCCTGGTGAAGAACGTCAACCCGGCCGACTGGGTGCCCGGACGCACGTACACCGTCAAGATGGACAACCCCGTCGACTACGCCAGTGGCCCGCTCGCCGGATGGAACCCGACCAACGCCAACCAGGGCGGCGACCCACGGGCCGACTCCGACGGAGTCACGTCATCAGGCAGCACGTACCCCAGCACTACGGTGACCTTGGGCGGTCCCGGCCAGGACGATCACAGCAAGGACTTCGGCTTCCGCCAAGCGTCCGACCTCTACGTGATCAAGGTCGCCGGCCCCTCCTCCGAAGTCGCCGAAGGCGGCCAGGTCGACTACGACCTCATCGTCACCAACAACGGCCCCTCACCGTCGACGGGTTGGACGCTCACCGACCCACTGCCGACCGGTCTCATGAACCCCACGACCACCAGTGACGGCTGCACCATCGCAGGCGGCACCCTCACCTGCCACGGCGGTCCGCTTGCCGTCGGCGCCAGCCACGTCGTCAAGGTCCGGGGCATCGCGGGTCGCACCAACGGCAACTGCGTCAAGCTGGACAACACCGTCACCGTCAAGGGCAACGAACCCGACCCCGACATGAACAACAACACCGACACCGCCATCACCACCGTCAACTGCATCCCCATGATCGACCCGGCGATCGGCAGCGCGGCCGCCGCAGCCGCCCTCGGTCTCGCCGGCCTCCTCTTCCGACGCCGCCGCACCGCTGGGAGGACGACGCTGTAAGGCAATCTCTCTCCCAAAACCTCCCTTGAAGGCGAAAACGCTGGTCAGTAGGGGGTTCGTAACGAGGCGAGGATCCTGGTCGTGGCGCCGGTGCTCTCACGCACCGAGCTTCGCCCGAGGAGCCTCGCCTCGTTCTGGAACCGCGAACGGGGGGCTATCTGTGGATCCGTAGTGCATCGAGTTGGAAGTAGGTTCCGCTTCGCATGACTGCCCTGATGGCGTAGTTACCGTACGTCAGCCCGGTCTCCCTGAAGAGGGTTTGCTGGGCTTGGTAGTTGGGTGCCACGGCGCTGACTCTCTGCTGTCTGACGATGTTGCCGTTGGTGTCAGTGACGGTGATGTCGATGTCACCGTAGACGGGGGCCTTGGGAGCGATGTATTCGACGCCGGTACCGGTGAACTTGGCGGTGAACGAGTTTCCGACGGTACGGGTGAAGTGAACGTCGTCGTTGTAGTCGCCTGCTCCACGACCGGTGGAGACCTGCCAGGAGCCTTGGTAGAGAATGCTGTTGTGGCTGTCGTTGAGTTTCATGTCCTGGTACTTGACGTAGCAGGCTTTGGCCACGCCGGGGAGGGGGTCACCGAAAATGGCATTGTTGCAGTCGGTGCCGTTGGCAGTGGTTTTGATGGCGTACTGGCCGTCGGCCCCGTAGGCGACAGTGGCGGAGCCGGTGAAGGAACAGCCACCGTTTTCGGGGGCGCACCAGGCGTAGCTGCTGGGGCCAGCCGCGGGGTTGTCGATGGTCAGGGATTGCAGGGGGAAGGAGGAACCGCTCGCTGCGACAGCCTTCAAGGTGTGCTGTCCCATGGGCAGGTCCGTGATGGCGAAGATGGTGTGTGTTGGCGTACGCGTGGTGCTGTGAGTGGGAGCCTGGCCTCGCAGGATGCCGTCGATGTAGATGTCGAAAGTGCCGCCGCTTGGCTGAGTGGGGGCGTTGTAGTGGATGCCGGTGCCGTTGAAGGTGTATTCGAAGCTGTCTCCGGGATTGACGCTCGACGTCACGACGTCCCAGTGACTGCCCGCGTTCTGGTCCGCTGTGGTGGCCCAGGCACCGTTGTAGGTGATCGTGCGGTCTGTGCTGGTGACAGTCCGGGTGGTCGGTGCGGGTGCGGAAGGCGGTGAGGTGTATGAGCCGGCGTAGTAGACGCGGAGGGCGTCCAGATTCATCTCCGAACCGTCGGTCAGTACGACTTTGAGTGTGTGCCGCCCGTTGTGTAGTCCCTTCATGCGGAACAGCACCTGCTGACGCTGGTAGCCGCCTACGCTGTGAGCGTCGACAGTTCCCTGCTTCACCCCGTCGAGGTAGACGGTGGCGGTACCGGCGCTCGGTGTTTTGGGAGCGATGTAGTCGATCCCGGTGCCATTGAAGGCGAAGGTGAAGCTGTTGCCGACTCTGCTCGCGGTATGCACGTCGTCCTCAATGTCACCTTCTTGGCGCCAATCCGACAATGACCAGTCTCCGAGTGAGTAGCACAAGACTCCCCCCGAGCACGCCTTTCCGACTCCGGAGTACTGCCAGGCTCCGCTGTATCCGATGGCCTTGCTGACGTCGTCGATGTAGGTGGACTTTTCAGCTGGCTGATGCTGGGCTGCGACGGTCAGTTTGATGACTGTGTCGTTGGCATCCCATGATCCCGGGATGGTCAGCCGCACCCCCTTCGTGTCCTGGCTGAGGGCTACGGGGGTACCGTCCTTGAGCAGAGTGGCGCGTCCGAAGACTGTGCCGTCCTCAGGCACTGGAAGACTAAGTGTCGTGTGGGATGGCGGCTTTAGAACATGTAGATATTCGAAGCGGTCATCGCTGGACTTGGTTGCCACGCCCCAGACGAGGTCGTGGATGGTGTTGCCGGAGACGGTCGGATACGAGGTACTCGGCCTCGTTCCGAAAAGCGATTCCTTGATCGGGCTCACCCAGCTACCGACCTGACGCAGCGTTTGCATGACGCCAGGCTCCCAGCCGCCACCCGCATATGGGCCGGCAGCCCAGGAGACACCAGCTCCCTCAGTATTAGTTGCGGCCTGCAGCACGGTGTACCGGAAGACACCCTGCGCTGAGTACTTCACGGTGTCACTGGTTTGGGACGCGGTCCAGCGGCACGTTCAGCCGGTGTCGGCAGGGCGTGCGAGAGTCGTCGGCCCGCCCGTCGCCGACCCGGTCTCACTCGGCGGGTGCCGCCCCGCGGGAAATAGTCGGGGTCGTCTTCGCGCCAGGACCGCAGAAGGCGGGCACGCGGTCAACGAGCAGATGGATGACGGCCATCGTGCAGGCGGGGGGGGCGGTGCTGACGGAGATGCGGCAGCCGGCCGCGCAAGCCTGCGCGCGGATGTGGAGTCGGTGCACGCGCGCGAGAGGCTGGCAAGTCCAGGGCGATCCGGCGGGAGCTTGCCTGAACACGGCCGACCAACTCATCGATGAGCCGTTTGTCAATGGACTCGGCCGGCACCGGCCCAGCCGCCACCTCGGTGCCTTGGCTCGTTCGTGCTGTCACTGGCCATCGGCGCATCTTCCGTGATCGGGAATGAGCCCGAACCATTTGCCGTCGCCACGAAGGCGCGCGAAGCGACGCTGTGCACGAGCCCGATAGGGGAGGAAATCATCCATTCGGTTCACCGTAACGTCACGTGATCAGCCTTTATGGATCTTCACGGATGCATCTGGTTCGTAGAGGGCCTGTTTGGAACGGTTGGCTGAGAGGGTTGGTATGGAGCTGCGGCAGCGCCGGCGTTGGGTCGGTGGGATGTCTTTGGGGTTATCGGCGGCGTTATCGGTGTCGATGGGGGCGGTGGGGTTCTTGGCCGCGGTGTCGCCTGCGTCGGCTGATGCGGGGGATGGTTCGGCGACGGTTCGTGTGGTGAGGGAGGTGAATGCGAACGGGAAGTGGGATCAGGCGCTGGAGCCGGGCTGGGCTGGTGTGACGGTGACGCTGACCGATGATGAGGGCCGGTCGGTCACCGGCGTGACGCAGGCGGACGGCACGGTGAAGTTGTCGCCGGGGACGGCGTTGAGTGGTGGTAAGTACCGTATTGAGGTGAAGAACCCGGATGCGAAGGTGTATTTTCCGGGTGCTGCTTCGGCGCGGACGGATCTGACGGATCCGCGGGTGCTGTCGTCGAATGTGGAGTTCGTGGACCTGTCCGCGGGCAAGAACGTGGAGGTCACCACCTCGTTCTGGAGCCCTGAGGACTACTGCCAGAAGAACGCCACCCTGGCTGCTGTCTGCCAGAACGCCGACATTCCGACTGCGGCGCCGCCGACCAAGCGCACGCTGTCGACGTTCACGTTCAACACACGCGGAGACGCTGTCGCGAACCCGGCCCTGGTCACGGATCAGGCGACCGAAGCCGATACCGGCACCATGTGGGGCCTGGGTTACAACAAGGTGACCAAGCAGCTCTTCACGTCCGCGTATGCCAAGCGCGGTACCAAATACGGTCCTGGTGGCCCCGGCGCGATCTACCGGACCAACCCGGCCACCGGAGGCACCACGCTGTTCACCCAGGTCCCCAACCCCGGCACCACCGCCCACACCCCGGGCACCGACATGGACCTGGCGTTCAACCCGGTGGTGGGCAAGGAGTCGCTGGGTGACCTGGATGTGAGCCCGGACGGCAAGGACCTGTACGTGGTCAACCTGCACGACCGCAGGCTGTACCGCTACGACGCCACGCAGGCCACCGCGGCCGCACCGAAGGCCTCCTACTCCATCCCCGACCCGGGCTGCGCCGCGAACAGCGACTGGCGTCCCTTCGGCCTGGGCATCCAGGACGGCAAGGTCTATGTGGGCGGCGTCTGCTCGGCGCAGTCCACCGGCAACAAGGCCGATCTGCGGGCCGTCGTCCGGCAATTCGATCCGGTCACGGGCCAGTTCACCAACACCGTCATGGACCAGCCAATGACGTACCCCCACTACGGTTGGGTGCCGCCCAGGACGGACTTCTGTGCCGCCCACACCTGGTACCCGTGGAGCAACATCCGGCCCGCGACCCAGGACGGCCTCACCTGTCCACCCGGCTCGATCCTGAACCCGGAGCCGGAGCTGTCCGACATCGACTTCGAGACCAACGGCGATATGGTCGTCAGCTTCGCCGACCGATTCGTCGACCGAGCCGGCTGGAACCTGCCCGGCTTCCCCGGCTTCCCGGCAACGACCGCGTTGAACGCCGGTGACATCAACCGGGCCTGCCGCGGCGGGAACCACATGTTCATCCTCGACGCCAACGGCGGCTGCAAGAACAACGCCACCTTGGCCACCAACGGCGGCCTCCAGCCCCTGGACGTCCGCGAGTATTACCCGGGCGACCACTACCCCACTGCCGCGACGGGCGGGGTGTCCTGGCATGACGAGACGGCCGAAGGTTCAGTGGCCCTCGACAAGGTAGAGACCTCTTTGCCCATGGTCGCGGAAGACCCCATCGCGGACCCGGTCACCGGGCACGGTGTGCAGTGGCTCGACCGCACCACCGGCGCCCGTGTCAACGAGACCGACAACAGCGGCGGTCTCTACCTGAACCAGGGCTTCGGTAAGGCTCGCGGCATCGGTGACATGGAAGTCCTGTGTGATCAGGCGCCGTTGCAGTTGGGTAACCGGGTGTGGCAGGACACCAATGAGAACGGGATCCAGGATCCTGGTGAGGCGCCGGTGGCGGGTGCCACGGTGAACCTGTACGACGCGAACGGGAACAAGATCGGTACGGCGGTCACGAACAGCCGTGGTGAGTACTACTTCGATTCCACGGTGACGAAGAACGTCAGTGCTGCGGATCTGGTCTACGGCCGCACGTACACGATCAAGATGGACAACCCGGACGACTACGCGGCCGGTGGTGTGCTGCAGGGCTGGGTGCCCACCCGCCCGAACCAGGGCGACGACGACCAGATCGACTCCAGCGGTGAACCGGACGGCAACCCCTTCCCCGCCGTCGTGGTCAACCCCGCCGGCGCCGGGCAGAACGACCACGGCGCCGACTTCGGATTCAAGAAGCCCAGTGTGGACCTGTCGATCATCAAGGTCGGCCCCGCCAAGGTCGATCCTGCCGGTGAGGTCGTCTACAACCTGATCGTCACCAACAACGGACCCAACGACTCCTCCGGCTGGACCGTGACCGACCCGCTGCCCGCCGGCATGCTCAACCCGCACACCTCCGACGCCGGCTGCGGCATCGGCGCCGGCACCCTCACCTGCACCGGCGGCCCCCTCAAGGTCGGCGAGAGCCACACCATCACCGTCCGCGGCCTCGCCCCCGCCACCGGCCCCGCCAAACTCGACAACTGCGCCACCGTGAAGGGCAACGAGCAGGACCCGAACATGCAGAACAACAACTCCTGCGTCACCACCGACATCCCCGGCATCCCCCTGACCGACCCCGGCATCGCGGCAGCCTTCGCTGTCCTCACCGGCCTCGGCACCGCCTACTACCGCCGCCGACGCCACACCACCGGAGCCGCCCTGTAACGTAACGAACTTCAGGCTGATCCATTCACCCAGACACTGATCGGTCCCTCCCCAGTTCTATGGGGAGGGACCGATCGATCCAACCAGGGTGGGTTTGCAGATACGGTCGCTCGACAAGGTCCGGATGCCAGGTGAAGGCGGCTGTGCGGCCAGGGCATTCCTGCCCTCAGGCTCTCTGCATAGCGGTCCCGTGTGGCTTTGAGACGCCTCTCGACGGGACACTGCTGGCCTTTGCCAACTCACTTTTTGCCACCGACTGCGGTCCAGGCCAACGACCGGAACCGCCACCGTTCCGCAGCGCTCCTTGCACCAACCGCAGCGTCTCCGGCTGGCTCAGTCGACTCCGCCCTCGTCCAGGCCCACCAGCACGCCGTCGGCGCCCGTTAAAGGAGGCCGAAGACCGAGACAGCCCGCATGCGCGTGCCCAGGAGCGGCTTTGGACGGCCCCAGGCCCGCCCCCGCCATGGTCCGGGTCGACCGTGCCTACTGCCTTACTCATCGGGTGCGATCTGCAACCACCTCGACGCCGCCAGATACACCCGGTCATCCCGCAGCCGTCCGACCAGACACGCCTCTGTCTGCGGCGGGGCGGCCAAGGCTGGCGCCCGCCCGCCTTTGATGCGGATACCTACAAGCAGTACAACACCGTCGGGCGGTGCATCAACGGCGGCAAACGGTGGCGCGGCCTGGCCCACAAACCGACAAACTCGCGATCGCTTGCAGTTGGGAGCAGCTTCGCGAACAGGCCTTCCGAAAAGGATAGATGGCCGATTCCCTTCCGTAGCTGCGGTGGCGTTCAGGGTACACGTATCACTGATGCGCCGTCGTGCCGTGGCTGGTGTCTGCACGCAGCGAGGATCCGTGCAACCTCACACGGCTGGTAACCAGGAGTGGAGTCGTGAGATGAACGGGACCCGCCGTACCCCCAATCTCCGTCTGAAGGCGCTCCTTGACGCAGCCAGGATGAGTCAAGCTCAGCTGGCCTATGAATTACGGTCCTTGGGGGGCGAGCAGGGCCTGTCCTTGTCCTGCGACCATACTGCGGTGCGGCGATGGCTGGCCGGCGCCCAACCCCGCCCGCCCATACCAGCGCTGCTTCTGGAGTGCTTTTCCCGCCGCCTCGGTCGTCCTGTATCGGCCCGAGACGCTGGCCTCACGCATACTCCGATAGCGGTTCTGGACCCAGCGTGGGAGGCGGATCCTGTACGCAGGTTGGTACAACTCACCGGAGCTGAGATCGACCACGCGCAACTGCTGGAGGGCGCAAGCAGTTTCAGTCTCGCAGCTCTGTACGTGCCTGATGAGATCGGGCCCTCTCGTGCCATGTGCGAGGCCGCTTCGGCCAGGCCTCGTACCATGCCGCAGCGAGTTCCGCCCATTGCCAATCGATGGCATGGGATGTCACATCTTTTCTATACGGGAGCCGAGACATATGGCGGGCAGTCGATCAGGTCAGCGCTGTCGATGTTCGTCGCAGATCGTGTCATCCCCGTTCTGTACTTCCCGTCGCACGGTCAGGACCGCCGCAACTTGCTTTCGGCAGCTGCACGACTGGTCCTGCTCTTGGGCAATATGACTGCGGACAGCGGTCGCAGCGGCAGAGCCCAGCAGTTTCATCGCGTAGCTGCCAGGTTCGCGGCTGACGCCGGTGACTCCGTCACGCTCGCCATAGCTCTGCGCACCATGGCTGCTCATGCCTATGAGCTGGGCCATCGCTCACCGGCCGTGCTGCGTCTCAGTGAACAGGCAGTGTTTCACGCCAATGACGCTCCTCCGGCCGTCCAGGCATACGCTCAAGCTCATTACGCTGTGCTCTTGGCTCACTATGACCGGCAGGCTGCCATGGAGGCGCTCACGCGAGCCGAACACCTTCACGGGCGCGCTGACGCACCGATTGGACCGTTCACTGCCTACCCGATCAGTGCCATGTACTACCAACGAGCTCAGGCGCTTAGTGTCCTCGGTGACCACTCCGCCTCTGTGAATGCCCTAACCACGTCCCTGCGTCTGCGCGCAGCGACGGAATACCGGGCTGCTTGCCTGACCCGAGCGTGTCTCGCCGAAGCCTACCTACGTAGCGGACATCTCGAAAAGGCCCTGACTCACTGGCAAGCCTTCCTCACCGCCTATCCCACCCTGAGCTCCACTCGGGCCACGCGTTACCTGTCCACGATGAGCATGCGTCTCCGGCCCTACCAACGCCACCGTATTGCCCGACAACTCCTCGACCAGGCGTACCTCCTTCGCTGAACTCGCTGGATTTGCGGTTCCAGGAGCGAATCCGCGCATGAGAACGCTACCCAGCCGCAGTTCTTGATCCCGTGAAATGGACGTCGGCCCTTGGTGATAGCGACCAGGCCATACAGCTGCGACGCAGGGGCTGGTCCATCGACGCCGCGCGGACAGGAGGCGTTCGGTGATCTCAGCCCGGGTGTGCCGTCAGCGGACGAGTCTGCCGGGGGCGAAGCACCGCCTGGGCGGGAGTTGGCGGCGCACGACTCGCAGGCTGCGGATGAAGGAGTCCTGGTCGGGGTCCACACCGTGGTCAGGAGACGGTAGACGGTGGCTTCTGCGCCTGCGGCCAGGGCCTATGCGATGACCCGAACGGAAGGGGATTGCGGCGTCGTTTGCCGTCGGGCTCGGCATCGACCGAGCTGAGGCAGGAGCCGTCGGGGAGGTCTTGAGCACCGGCAGGGCCGTGCTGGTGCTCACCCGCCACAGCAGGTCGGCGCTGGTGGCGCAGCGGGCTGCCACACCTCAAAACCGTAAAAATCCGGTCGGCGAGCAGGAGCATCCTCTCCTGGAGCTGGCTGAACATCTGCCGCGACAGGCTCTGCACCCTCGCCAACCGCGGGCCGATGACGGCCCCGAACACCGCGTGGATGCCGCATTCCGTCAGGGCGACACGCGTGCTTCTTTCACAATCGCACGAACACTCAGGTCAGTGCCCGTCATTGCTGGCTTCGGCAGCTTGCTGGGTCTGTCGCGGGGAGGCTGTACTCGTCGGGCACCTCGCGTCCGCGGGCGAAGTAACGGAGGCCGTCAGTGGCTCTGTTGCGCTGATCGGATGCTGCGCACAGGTCGAGGACGTACGTCTGGAAGGACGGGACTGTGAAGGGTCTGACTGCGGCAATCTGTGGTGCCGGCATGTGCCTGCCGGCGCATGTGGTCGACAACGAGGAATTGGTCGGCCATCTGGACACGTCGGACGAGTGGATCCGTTCGCGCACCGGTATCGAGCAGCGTAGGAAGGTTCAGGCGGGGACTAGCACAGGAGACCTGGCGGTTGCCGCGGGGGCAGCCGCGCTCGCATCCGCAGGGCAGACCGCGGACTTCGTTCTGCTGGCAACCACTACTCCCGACCGTCCCTGTCCGGCCACTGCACCAGAAGTGGCCCACCGTCTGGGACTTCCGAACGTGCCGGCACTCGATGTCTCGGCAGTCTGCTCAGGTTTCGTATACGGCGTGGCAGCGGCTTGTGCTTTGGTAGCGGCCGGCATATGCGCTCGGCCGCTGGTGATTGGGGCCGAGGTTTACTCCTCGATCATCGATCCGCTGGATCGTGATTCCGCAGTGATCTTCGGCGACGGGGCGGGGGCTGTTCTACTGCGCAGCGCCAGCCTAGGGGAGCCGGGGGCGGTCCACGCTGTCGATCTGGGCAGTGACGGCGCCGGCAGCGATCTGATCGCGATTGCTGCGGGAGGATCTCGTCTCCCAGCGTCTGACGGTGAAACTCCGCGTGATCAGCGGTACTTTCGAATGCGAGGCCGAGAGGTGTTTCGGCACGCGGTGCAGCGGATGACATCGTCATCACAGACCGTACTCGATGGCGCCGGTTGGCCTTCGGCCTCAGTACGGGCCTTCATCGGCCACCAGGCCAACCAACGCATCCTTGACGCTGTCGGCGACCGTCTCGGCATCAAGCGGCAGTACAGGTTCGGCAACATCGCAAAGGTCGGCAACACCGCCGCTGCCTCCATCCCCCTTGCCCTGGCCGACACTTTGGCAAGAGGGGCCGTCCGCCCGGGGGAGCGCAGCTTGCTCACCGCCTTCGGCGGTGGCCTCACATGGGGATCCATCGCCCTCACGTGGCCAGACGTCGTACCCCTGCACCTTCCTGCGGAGGGTCAGGCTGGCTGCCAGGGCCGCCCGGTCCTACTCGACGGACTGGTGCCGCAGCCGAAGCAACTTCAGCCATGGCGAGTTCCTTCGAGCATGGCTTAGTCCTCTGCACCGGCGCAGCAAAGATCCGCCGGCCAATCGAAAGCACCGGCGAAACATTCGGCATCGCCTGACGTGCGCCCCGCTGTATTCACAGCTCTTCCAGAATCGAGGTATGCCTCATGGCCCGTACTACCGCTGCGGGGGCTAGTGTCCCTGCCCACATCGGCGTCACTGGAATCGGTGCGTACCTTCCACCGCTGATTCGCACGCATAGGGACACAGCGGCGGCCGTCGGAATGCCGGAACAATGGGTGCTGGAACGCACCGGAATCAAGACGAGGTACGTTGCCGAGGCGGAGCAGGCGACGTCTGACCTGGCCGCCCAGGCCGTACAGGCCGCCCTGACCTCAGGGGGTCTCAGCGCTGAGCAACTGGGCCTCATCATTGTCGGGACGACCACGCCCGACGAGATCTGCCCCTCAACCGCTTGCCGCGTGCAAGCGATGGTGGGTGCCCGGCGTGCCGTAGCTCTGGATGTCTCGGCCGCATGCTCCAGCTGGCTCTTCGGAATCAAGGTAGCCCAGCAGTGGCTGGCGGCCAACGATGACATCGAGCATGCGGTTGTCGTAGGCAGCGAGGTTTACTCGCGCTTTCTGGACTTCTCAGACCGAGCCACAGCATCACTGTTCGGTGACGGCGCGGCGGCCACCCTGTTGAGCAGGGTTCCTGAAGCGGAGGGCTTCAGTCACATCACTCTCGCGTCCGACGGCACGCAAGCCGAACATGCCTTCATCCCGGGAGGCGGAAGCCGCAGGCCCGCGTCCGAGACAACATTGCGCGAGCGATCCCACACTGTGCGGATGGACGGACGCGCCGCTCGAATGTTCGTCTACGAGGTCTTCCCGCAAATGATCGACCAAGCACTTTCCTCCGCCGATCTCAAACCGGATGACATCAAGGTGGTCATCTCCCACCAGCCCAATCCTGTGCTGCTGCGCAAGGCCTACGCGAAGACCGGACTGCCCGAAGACCGTCTGATCGTGATCGGTGAGCGGGTGGGCAATCTGGGCGCTGGATCACTGCCCTATGCCCTCGCCCAGGCGGCTGCCGAAGGCCGGCTCGAACCCGGGGACAAGGCCCTCATCGTCGCCTTCGGTGCGGGCTTGACGTGGGGGAGCACAGTTCTGACCTGGAGCGGAGCAGCCGTCCCCGACCCAGCCCTCTTCGGGTACGCGACGCAAGAGGCGTAAGTCCCCGGCAATTCGTGACGCCGGCTCATGACCGTCGTTCGCCGGGGCCTGAGCACGCGGGTAGTCCCCCTCGACAAAGGAGCAATTCCCATGCTTGAGATGTCCGAGTGTCATGTCGCGTTCACCGCGGCGCTCACCACGCTGTTCAAGGTCCCGGCCGAATCGATTGAGCCTGCCGCGACCCTCGACGACCTAGGCCTGGACTCCCTCGCCGTGGTGGAGATCTTCCTGGCTTTACAGGAACAGTGGAACGTACCCCTCGATGAGAGCGATGCCAGGCCGGATCTCACCGTCCACCAGACCGTTCAGATGCTGGAGGAGCAGCTCAGGGCGGGAAGGGCTGAGGGCAGGTCATGACTGGCGGGATCGGACGGGTGTTTCTCTTCCCCGGCCAAGGCAGCCTGGTGGGGACACCGCTGAGCCGGGCCATCGCACGCGCGGACGGGCTGGCCGTGGCAAAAGAGATCTTCGACGAAGTCGATCACTACGCCGACGAGTTCGCCATGTCCACAGCCGGTTGGTGGGATCACGGCCCTCTGGTACCGAGCAGCGCCCTGCCTGAAGGCACTCCTCAGCTGGTCATGTTCGCGACTTCGGTAGCCCTTCACGACGTGCTCTCATCCCAACAGGTTCAACCTGATGCCCTTGCAGGCTGCAGCTTCGGGGAGATCGCCGCGTGCGTTGTCGCCGGAGCGCTGTCGCTGGCGGACGGAGTGCGGGCGGTCTGTGAGCTGGTGGGGGTCCTTCGGCACTACGACGGAACGGGCGGCATGCTCTTGCTGCACGAGGGAGTCGACGCCACCCAGCGCATACTCGATACGTTGGGGACAACACGAGTGGTGGTGTCCTGCCGCAATGGCCCCTGGCAGACGTTGGTCAGTGGTCCGCCAAGCGAGCTCCGTACTGTGACGGCGGCTGCGGAGGCACTCAACATACGTGTCGTTCGGCTTCCCATGGTGCGATGCCTGTCCCACCATCCCGAAGCCGCCACGACGGCAGCCCGCTACAGAGAACGGCTTCAGCCGCTCAAGCAGTCTCCTTTCCGCACACCGGTCTTCAGCCCCTGCGCGGGTCGCTGGTATGGCGATGAGGACGACCTGCGGCAGCACATCGCCGGCAATCTGTGCCGGCCAGTCAACCTCACCGCCGCACTTCACGAGCTCGCGCAGCTCGGCGCGAGCTGCTTTGTCGAGTGCGGTCCTCCCGGTGGCCTGGCCCAAGCCGCCGCGGTCACTGTGCCATTGGCCTGCGTGCACAGTCCCTTGCGCGCATCTGACCGACGGCAAGCCGGGAGCGGCATCCTGGCCAGCGCCGGCGGAAGGGGGTGCGGCTCGTGAAAGCGCTGGCGTTTCTCGACACCAATCAGGTGGGCTTGGTCGACAAACCGGTCCCGGAGCCAGGGCCCTGGGACGTAGTAGTGCGCACCACGGCCTCAAGTATCTGCACCAGCGATATGCACACCATCGCCGGCGGACTTGCCATCCCTCTGGGACGGACTCTGGGGCACGAGAGTGTCGGCCTCGTGCACCGTGTCGGCGAGAGGATTACCGGATTCAACGAAGGCGACCGGGTTGTTGTGGGGGCCCTGACACCATGCGGGCACTGTGACTACTGCCAGCGCGGCCACGGCACCCAATGTGGCGGCGCGCTCGGCGGCTTCAAGTGGACCACGCAGCGGGAAGGCAACTTGTCGGAGTATTTCGTCGTCAACGACGCCTCCTACAACCTTGCGCACATTCCTGACGACGTCACCGACGAACAAGCCCTGTACGCCACAGATGTGTTGAGCACAGGGATAGCCGCTGCGGAGGTCGCCAACATCCCCGTAGGCGGGACGGTAGCGATCATTGCTCAGGGCCCGGTGGGCTTGTGCGCGACGATCGGCGCGCGCCTGCTGGGAGCAGGCTTGGTCATCACTACGGCCACGCGACCTGAGAGGGCCAGGCTCTCCGAGCGCTTCGGCGCCGACGTGGTGCTCAACCCCCGCCGGTGTGATGTGGTGGAAGAGATCCGTGGCCTGGTCGGGGCGGAAGGAGTCGACTCCGCGATCGAGGCGTTGGGCACTCATGAGACGTTCGAGCAATGCGTGCGACTCATCAAACCAGGCGGAACCGTAGCCAATGCCGGCTACCACGGATGGGAGTCGCAGGCTCCGCTGCCGATTCCCATCGTCTCCTTCGGGATGGGCATGAACGCCAAGACCATCCGTGGACTGCTGGCGCCAGGAGGGCGGGAACACCTGACCCGCATGCTGCGACTGTTGCAGACCGGCAAGGTTGACCCCACTGCCTTGACGACCCACCGCTTCCATTTCAGAGAAGCCGAGCGTGCGTTTGAACTGATGCGTGGCAAGAGCGAGAACATCATCAAACCGGTGATCACCTACGACGGAGGGGACCAGTGAGCGAGCGTAACGCAGGCCTGCTCGGCTGTGGCTATCAGCTACCCCGACGGGTACGACGCAACAACGACCCTGTCTTCCAGTGCCTGGACACATCGCGTAACGCACAGGGGATCTATCAGTCCGTCCTCTTCCGCGACCTGGACCGTCGCCACTGCCTCGGGCCGGACGAATCCATCACGGACCTTGTGACCGGCTCCTGCCGGCGCACGCTCGACTCGGCTGGTGTGGCGGCGGAAGACGTTGACCGGCTCTACGGCTACGTGAGCGTTCCCGAATACCACGCACCGAATGCGCTGTACCAGGTCCACCACGACCTCGGTCTCGGCCCGGAGGCCATGGTTGTTCCGATCAACACCGAACAGGCCAATTTCCTTTCAGGGATGGTCCATGCAGCTGAGGCCGTACGCTCAGGAAGCGCTACGTACTGCCTTGTGGCTTGTGGGAGCAACTGGAGCCAGCACATCGACTACAGCCAGGGGCACTCCACCTGCATCGGCGATGGAGCCGGCGCCACACTCATCGGCCCCTCCGATCGCTTCGTGGTGATCGACCATGGCACGAGGGCTAACACGTCCTACTACAGGGCCGCCACCATGGCCACACGACCGCTGACTGTCCACTCCCGTCGACAACTGCCTGTTGATGGAACAGGGATGCCTGTCCCGACCCTCGAGCTCAACCAGTCCGGTGTTGAAGTGGTGTCCTCGTGGATCAAGGACGGAATCCCCGAACTCGTCAATAGAATTCTCGCCAGGCATGACATCAGGGGAGATCAGATCACCCTGATCACATACCAGAGCGTGCGGATCCTCCTCGACCATTGGGCCGAGCGCATTGGTCCGAAGACATACGTTGACACGCTCGCAGAGTTCGGGCACATGATTTCTGCGACCTACCCTGTCAACCTAGCCCACGTCTTCGACTGCGTCGCTACCGAGTACCTGGTAATCGCGGGAGTAAGCCTGGGTATGCAGTTGGAGGCAGTGCTCCTGCAAGTGTGACCCGTTGCTGTCGGGAAAAGGTGGAGCGGGTTCATACATATTGCCCTTGTGGGTAATCTTCCACACATTCGGGATCTGAAAGTCCCGCGTTTGCGGCAGGCGCTGCAACAAGTATTCGGTGGTGGGTACCGATGTTCCTGAAAGCGATTACCGAAATGTGATCGAGGCAGAAGTGCTTGCGAGTTGCGTGACCAAGGTGACGCTGCCAGCAGCTTCTGGGACAAGGATCATTTCGCCCCGCCGCAGCCCTGATGACGGCCTGGAGGCAACACCGTGACCGTGAAGGACATCCTCGACGCGATCCAGTCGCAGGACGCCACGTCCGCCGACTTCGCCGCCATGCCGCTCCCCGAGTCCTACCGCGCGATCACCGTGCACAAGGACGAGACGGAGATGTTCGCGGGCCTGCAGACCCGCGACAAGGACCCGCGCAAGTCCCTCCACCTCGACGAGGTGCCGCTGCCCGAACTGGGTCCGGGCGAGGCGCTGGTGGCCGTGATGGCCTCCTCCGTGAACTACAACTCCGTGTGGACCTCGATCTTCGAGCCGCTCTCGACGTTCGGGTTCCTGGAGCGCTACGGCAGGGTCAGCGAGCTGACCAAGCGGCACGACCTGCCGTACCACATCATCGGTTCCGACCTCGCCGGCGTGGTCCTGCGCACCGGCCCGGGCGTCAACGCCTGGAAGCCCGGTGACGAGGTCGTCGCCCACTGCCTGTCGGTGGAGCTGGAGTCCTCCGACGGCCACAACGACACCATGCTCGACCCCGAGCAGCGCATCTGGGGCTTCGAGACCAACTTCGGCGGCCTGGCCGAGGTCGCGCTGGTGAAGTCCAACCAGCTGATGCCGAAGCCGGACCACCTCAGCTGGGAGGAGGCCGCCGCCCCCGGCCTGGTCAACTCCACCGCCTACCGCCAGCTGGTCTCCCGCAACGGCGCCGCCATGAAGCAGGGCGACAACGTCCTGATCTGGGGCGCGAGCGGCGGCCTCGGCTCCTACGCCACCCAGTTCGCCCTGGCCGGCGGCGCCAACCCGATCTGCGTCGTCTCCTCGCCGCAGAAGGCGGAGATCTGCCGCTCGATGGGCGCCGAGTCGATCATCGACCGCAACGCCGAGGGCTACCGGTTCTGGAAGGACGAGCAGACCCAGGACCCCAAGGAGTGGAAGCGCTTCGGCAAGCGCATCCGCGAGCTGACCGGCGGCGAGGACATCGACATCGTCTTCGAGCACCCCGGCCGCGAGACGTTCGGCGCCTCGGTGTTCGTCACCCGCAAGGGCGGCACCATCACCACCTGCGCCTCCACCTCGGGCTACATGCACGAGTACGACAACCGCTACCTGTGGATGTCGCTGAAGCGGATCATCGGCTCGCACTTCGCCAACTACCGCGAGGCGTGGGAGGCCAACCGCCTCATCGCCAAGGGCAAGATCCACCCCACCCTGTCGAAGGTGTACTCCCTGGAGGACACCGGCCAGGCCGCCTACGACGTCCACCGCAACCTGCACCAGGGCAAGGTCGGCGTGCTGTGCATGGCCCCCGAGGAAGGCCTCGGCGTGCGCGACCCCGAGATGCGGGCCAAGCACATCGACGCCATCAACCGCTTCCGGAGCTGACACCATGGATATACGGATTCACAGAGACAGTGGCGAGAGCCAGGCGAAAACGGATAATGCTCTCACCAATGATCCATCTGCCGCGAACGAGGCGTATGGTACGCGGCCGGAGTCTCCGCCAGTGATCCTCCTCGCTGGCTGCGAAGAGGATCCGGTCGAATCTCATATTGTTCGCGGCATCGATTAAGTAACGGCAGGGAAGCTGCCCTTCCGAGTGCCGCAGGTCATGACGCTGGTGTGGCCGCTGGGGCAGAACCGTCAGCAGCGGCTGAGTCTCACCAAAGCACATGGTCGCGGTTCCATACCAGGACCCGAGGGCGGCTCATTGCGCACGCGGGATTCGCGGATTTCTCCTGTGGCGCAGCCCACCTTCAACGCCTGCCCATAGGGGCGCGGGAAGGGGGCGGCCTGGGACGTCACATCACCTTTGTGCTGCCGGTCGGCACACCTCAGAGTCCAGGCAGGCACACGAGGCGCTCTCGATCCGACGTTTCACGTTGGCGGCCTCCTGGAGGGGCAGGCACGGCAGTTGCGGCCGAGTGGCTGTCCGGCGACGACCGGCACGAGGTAGGCGCCTGTCGTTCACTGCCGGACGCCCGCACAGACCTCAGATATCCGCCGGGGGCGTTCTGGGCCCCGCTTATCAGTGGTTGTCCGCGCGAGGAAGCGAAGGGCCACTGCGGGGCCACGCGTCGAACTCGGTGGGCTTCTGACGGGTCGGCCGGGGCCCAAACTGTATATAACAGGCATAACATCGCGAAATAGGGGTTACGGGTGGTGTGGGAGAGGGGTGGGTGGTGTGCCATGTCGGACCGGTGTGCGGTGTGTGGCGCACCTTTGGGCCAGGGGGCGGGAGAGTCGGAAGGTGGCCGGCGTTCCAAGGCTGCTGGGCGTGCGGCGATGTATTGCTCCAGTGCGTGTCGTCAGCGTGCTTTTCGTCGGCGCCGGGCGGCGGAGCGCGCGAATCCGCAGGCCGGTGTGCCGGCACCCGGGGGTGAGGACGCCCCGCCAGTGGATCCTGAGCCGCTGAAGGTGCCGGAGCTTCCTCTCGCGCTGGACTCATTCGTGGGGCGCCAGGGGGAGTTGAGCGAGTTACGGGCCTTGTTACGCGTTCGCAGGACGCGATTGCTGACGCTGATGGGTCCTGGCGGTATCGGTAAGACCCGGCTGGCGCTGGAGTACGCCCGTGAGCAGCGCTCGTCGGGCGGCACGCCGTTGCTGGTGGAGCTGGCAGGGCTTGCGGAGGGCTCCGATCCCGTGCAGGCGGTGGCCGCCGTCTTGGGTGTGGGCGAGCACGGTGGCCGTTCGGGGGTTGAGGCCCTCGCGCACGCGGTGGGTGGGCGTGAGCTGCTGTTGTTGCTGGACAACTGTGAGCATGTGGTGCGCGGGGTGGCCCGTCTGGTCGCGGATCTGCTGGGGCGCTGTTCTGGGCTGCGGGTGCTGGCCACGTCCCGGGAGGCGTTGCGGGTGCCGGGCGAGGTGGTGTTGCGGATCGGCGAGCTCGATATGGGTACGAGAGAGGGCGGGGTGGTGGCCCCTGGGCCATTGCCGACCGGGCGACCCAAGCCGGATGCGGTTCAGCTGTTCGCTGAGCGGGCCACGGCGAGCGCGCCGGGTTTCCGGCCGAGTGGGGACGACATCGCCACGATCGTTAAGATCTGCCGGCGTCTGGAGGGAATGCCGCTGGCCATCGAGCTGGCAGCCCGCCGCACGGCGAGCCTGCCGCTGGGCGCGATCCTGGCCGGGCTGGACGACCAGCTCGCCCTGCTCGCCGACGGCAGCCGCACCGGCCCAGCCCGCCATCTTGATCTCACCGCCGCGATCGACTGGAGCCACCGCCTGCTCACCGGGCCCGAGCAGGTCCTCTTTCGCCGCCTGTCCGTTCTGCGGGGCGGCTTCACCGCGGAATCGGCTGCCGCGGTTGCCGCCGACGGTTCCCACGGCCCCCTCCAAAACCGCCGCATCCTGCCCTTGCTCCTGGCGCTGGAGGCCAAATCCCTCATCGTCCGCACCCCGGACCCGGGCCGGCGCGAGGGTTTCTTCCCTGGCCCGGGCCGGGCTGGGAAGCAGGGGCACAACGCGGGCCAGCAGGCCCGCCCGGTACGTTTCCGCCAGCTAGAAACCATCCGGGCCTACGCTCTGGAGCGGCTGGAGGAATCCGGGGAGCTTGAGGAGACACGGGAGCGAGCTGCTCAGTGGCTGGCAGGGCTCGTCGCTCCGTCCCTGGACGCCGTCTACACCGAAGACACGGCAGCACGAGCTCTGGCCGAGCGGGAGAACCTTGCCGCCCTCGTGACCTCGCCGGAGATGCCCAGCGAGCCACCGCCTGTGCTCGTCCTGGCGCTGGCCCGCGTCCGGTTCCGCGAGGGGCAGCTGACCGCTGCCCGCGCTTTGCTGGAGGCAGGGCCGGAGTGGTCCGACACCTGTCTCCAGGTCGTACGGCTGGCCAGCGCATCCCGTGTCACCTGCCACCAAGGTGACGGGGAGACAGCCCTCTCCTTCGGTGAAAAGGCCGTCGCGCTGGCCCGTTGCCTGGATCACCGGGGGCTGCTCGCCAACGCCCTTGATGCGCGCGCCTGTGCACGGCTGGTGACGCGGGAATTTCCGCTGGCCGCAGAGGACTTTCGTACCTGCGCCAATGTCCTTGACACTCTGGACCGTCAGGTAGATGTGGCCGCGGCCCACGACAACCTGGCATGGGCACTGCTTCTGGCCCGCCGCCCGGCCGAGGCAAACACCCTCGTGACCGGCTGCCTGCCCGTGCTGCGCGAACACGCGCCCTCGTATGTGCTCGCCGTTGCTCTGCACACGGCGGGCGCCATCCGGCTGGCGCTCGAAGACTGGCCGGGGGCCGAGGGACTGTTCGCCGAGTCCCTGGGCGCGCTGTCCATCGAGGGCTACCAAGGGCCCACCGTGGTCGAGGGGCTGGCTGCAGTCGCCACAGCACGGGGTCAGTACCGGCGCGCGGTGCGCCTGTTCACGGCCGCCGCCCGCAGCAGGCTGGAGAGCGAGATCGCACCCGGCTGGCGGGACCAGATCGCTCCGTTCAAGGCCCGCGCCACGGCCGCTCTTCCCCCCGCTGCTCGCAGGGCCGCAGAGACTGCTGGGCAGGGGATGGACTGGCCGGATCTGGCGGCGTACGCGCTCGGCGAAACGGAAGAAGCCTCCGCGCCGGCCAGCCGGCCCGGGACGGCCGGGCTGGCTGGGCTGGCCGGGCCGCTGACGGCGCGGGAAACGGCAGTTGCTGAACTCGTGGCGCGGGGGCTGACCAACCGCGAGATCGGTACGAGGCTGAATGTGTCGCCGCGTACCGTCGACGCCCGCCTGAACCGGGTCCGTGACAAGCTCGGCGTCCGCTCCCGGACCGAGATCGCGCACTGGCTCGCGCGTCACCACACCACCGCCAGCAATTCGTAACGCTTCGCCCCATTTCGTTTTGGGTCGCTGGATGACGCTGTGCGCCTCTCTGTGCAGCCGTCAGCCTGGCCGCAGGCCAGAAACACGAACTTCCGAGGAAGTGCTTTCCCGGCTTGAGGGCAACGCGAGCGTGTGCGGAACCGGCGTCTACGGCCGGTGACCCCGTGACCGGGACTACCCGTCCCGTCCTGAGGGCAGCGGAGCCAGGACCCGAAAGTGGCGCGAGGCGATGGTGGCCCACGTCACAGCAGAAACTCTGGCCCCATGCGTAACAAGCCAAGGGCTCGCTGGTCTCAAGGACATACAGCAAGATGTTCGGCTGATCTGACTGATGACGCGAGTTTCTCTAGCGGAAAGTCCAACTGACCGCAAAACATGTGCCATCGTCGTCGGCTGACCCTAGTGATCCCCTCAACCTGTGTGATCACTCAACTCTCTGCAAACATCCCAGGAGGATAAAAATGTCTGCTCGTCACAAGAAGGTTCGACAGAATTCGATTGCTGTAGCAAATCGATACGTAACCGTGGCTCTTGCTGCTGCAGCTGTGGTCGGAGTTGGTGCGGCCGGCGCAGGTCCGGCCATGGCTTCTTCCCTTAGTGCTTCCGATCACCATGACGACCACCATGCCGTCACGATTGATACGCCGAGGGCTCAAGAGTCGTATGTTACGAACAATTCCGCCAGGACCATTTACGTTGTTCCGTCGGATAGTAAGGATGCTCAGAAGTCTATCTTCTGGACATCGCTTGCAAAGGCCTTCGCTCCTGCGCCTGAGAAGGTGAAAAAGGTGCAGGAGTTGGGTGAGATAACCGTGTCGCAGGGTGAGGAATTTTTCACCCACAATGGACTGGTCGCGATTCCTCCGGGAAAAAGTGCGAGAGTCTACTCTGCGGGTTATGCGGATACGGCTGGGCAAATTAATTCAGGTAAGTCCTTCGTGCCGAGGAGTGTGCATCTCGATATCATTGGCACGGACAGCAATGGACAGATTCAGAGTTCCGGGTTTGACTCCAGCGGGAATGACTCCTGGGTCGTCAAGAACGACAGTGTTGCCCTCGCTGATCCTAAGAATCATGAAAAAGAAGCACCAGCATCGGGAAATGGCGTCCCCAATACCAGCTACGGGTTTGAGGCTCCCAAGCCGACTTCAAATAAAGATGGCCTGCTCTCTAATATCGCGAACCAGAACAGCTGGGTTGTAAACACTACAAGCCGCCCCATCTTTGTTAATACGCAGGAAAGTAAATCCTCGGAATTGGCATCTTGGGTAGGAAACGTCGCAAAATATGTTATCACTGAGGGCGGTGGTAAATATGGAGAGGTCGCCGGTACATTCTTCACGGTAACCGATCTAGGGGCCAAGGCCATTAACGCCTACCTCAAGGAAACGGGAGTGACCCTGATCGCCCCCGGAGAAAAGAGGCTTGTCAGCTCGCTGAACGTGGGCGACGAAATTTCAAAGCCGGGCAATTTATTGGGACGCTACGGCTTAGTCAATAATCTCCACGTCGACGTCATGGGGACGTCTCCGGACGGGAAACTTCGGAGTCAAAGCTTTGACACCAATGGTAATACATCCTTCAGGGTCAGCGAGGAGGGCATTCAAGATTTCAAAGCGCCTGACACGTACGGGTCGGCGACTATGAAGTTCGGCCCTATTATTGGTGGCGCTATCACGATCATAGATAGTTCGCGTGGCAATGAAGACAAGGGTGATATTCGTGTCTGGCCTGACGTTGTAGAGAGCCGCAAGGCTACGCAAGCAGCCAATGAAAAGACGGTAGTCAATGCGGAGGTCCAGGCGAAGGCACTTATGACGGCTCTGGGAATAAGGGAAGATGAGGCGTATGAGATTTTGAAGAAATTTGCAATGCCAAATTCTCCTACCTTCGCGAGCGACTTCGCAAACGCGTACACAGAACTCAAGAAGAAGGACAAGGAATTAGACGCCACTTCTGCCGCCGACGTTCTGTTCGACAGGCCGAATTTGTGGAGGTCTGATAAGGGGGCGAAATTGAATGATCCATCTGCCCCGCCTACCACGTTCGCCGGGTTGAGGGGCTGGTCTCTGGTGTCGGATCCGAAGACGGGTGAGTCGTGGAAGGTGACGAACGATGGCCAGGGCACCCCGGTGCAGTTCTACGGGCATGGCAAGGATGGCTCCTGGCACCAGTTGATGCCTGATTCCTCCGTCAAGAACTACGACGACGTCGTGGGCTATGTGGAGAAGGACGGGGCCTGGCAGAAGGTCGAGGACCCTCGGGCCTTCTTACGCGGCGACACCAACGGTGACGGCAAGGTCGACGTGAAGGACGAACTGCCCGGCGATAAGAAGCGGCAGGACGACGCGCAGAAGGCGAAGGAGGAGGCAGACGCCAAGGCGAAGGAGGAGGCGGACCGCAAGGCCAAGGAGGAGGCTGACGCCAAGGCGAAGGAGGAGGCTGACCGCAAGGCGAAGGAGGAGGCTGACCGCAAGGCGAAGGAGGAGGCTGACCGCAAGGCGAAGGAGGAGGCTGACCGCAAGGCGAAGGAGGAGGCTGACCGCAAGGCCAAGGAGGAGGCTGACCGCAAGGCCAAGGAGGAGGCTGACCGCAAGGCCAAGGAGGAGGCTGACCGCAAGGCCAAGGAGGAGGCTGACCGTAAGGCCAAGGAGGAGGCTGACCGTAAGGCCAAGGAAGAGGCCGACCGTAAGGCTAAGGAGGAAGCCGACCGTCGGGCCAAGGAAGAGGCCGACCGTCGGGCCAAGGAAGAGGCCGACCGTCGGGCCAAGGAGGAAGCCGACCGTCGGGCTAAGGAAGAGGCCGACCGTCGGGCTAAGGAAGAGGCCGACCGTCGGGCTAAGGAGGAAGCCGACCGTCGGGCTAAGGAAGAGGCCGACCGTCGGGCCAAGGAAGAGGCCGACCGTCGGGCCAAGGAGGAAGCCGACCGCAAGGCCAAGGAAGAAGCGGACCGTCGGGCCAAGGAGGAGGCCGACCGTCGGGCCAAGGAGGAGGCCGACCGTCGCGCCAAGGAGGAGGCCGACCGTCGCGCCAAGGAGGAGGCCGACCGTCGAGCTCGCGAGGAAGCGGACCGCAGGGCCCGTGAAGAGGCCGACCGCCGGGCTGAGGAGCACCGCCGGGAGGACCAACGCCGGGAGGAGCGCCGATAACTGCCAGTTGCCGGGGAGACCACACCAGCCGCCCGGCTGGTGTGGTCTCCCCGGCGCTGAGTTGTGTGGGAGGGGGGACTCTGCCACCCTGCCTCGTCGCGCACGCTCGTCTCGCCGGACACCGACACGGGCGCGGCGCCCCGAAACACTGCCGCCGGAGACGCCTGCTCGGGGACGCGCGCTTGCCTGCCGGGTGCTGGCCTGGCGGCAGGTGCCCAGTCTGGAGGGGGCCGAGTTCCAACGATGCTCTGCTGGGAGGATGACGCTGCAAGGCAATCTCCCTCCCATAACCTTTCCTGAAGGCGAAAACGCTGGTCAGGGGAGTTCGTAACGAGGCGAGGCTCCTGGTCGTGGCGCCGGTGTTCTCACGCACCGCGCTTCGCCCGAGGAGCCTCGCCTCGTTGTGTGTCTGCCGTGCTCGTCGTGCCGTACGAGGTGGTGAGCAGGTCATCCTCACTGGCGCCGGCCGTGGCCCTGCAGGGTCGAGCCGCGCAGGATCTCGTGACGCACGCCGAATTCCTTGGTCCTACGGGGACTTCACGGGCTCAGGCCCGGCGGCACGATCCATCCGGACCGCACGCTCACGCAACTTGAGCGGTGACTCCGCGGGCATCGTCTGGGCGCCTCGCATGAACCGGGAAGGGCCCGGTCATACCGCCACGTTCCGTTCAGGCGAAGTGATCGTCATATAAAAGCTCTGCGAGCCTCTTAATGGTGCGGGTTCCGTATCTCTACAGGGCCTTGCAGGGCCGCGGCAGCAGCCGATTTCGCCAGGCAGCATCGGGTGCCGCTGGATCGTTCCTGCCGTCGTGGTCCCGGATTAGGACCTGCCTCCGCACCCGGCACCACCCTTTTCCCCGCGGACTCCAGCCAACTGGAAGACCTCGCCGGCACTGCTCCTCCCGATGATGCCGACTCGGACAACACGGCATCCCACGGACGGCGGCGCCTATGGAGAGTGCTGCCGATTCTCTACAAGAAAGGGAGATCAATGACGTTGCGTCACCGTTGCCTCAGATATACCACTCGTCATTTCAAAGTACTCGCTGTGTCCGTGGCCGCCGCACTGGTGGGAGTCCTGCCCTCTGCGGGCACCGCGTTCGCGTCCGCACCATCTGCCGCTCCCAAGAAGGTCGCCGATGTCCGGGACTGTGGTGCCGTAGGCGATGGCACGACAGACGACACCGGCGCCTTCAAGTGCGCCATCGCACAGGCCACTGCCTGGAAGGTCCCGGTCTACGTCCCCTGGGGAAGGTACAGGATCACCGATACCCTCACGCTGACTCAGCAGCTGATGGTCGGTCACCTGGGCGGCACCTACACGTCCGACTATGCGACGCTCCCCACCATTGTGGCGACGGACCCCTCTCACAGCGCGATCCGTCTCAAGGACGGCGGTGCGGTGGCCGGCCTGAACTTCGACTACCCGCAGGACGAGTCTTCCGCCACTCCCACGCAGTACGCCACGACCATCCTCCTGGACGGAGTCGGGACCCGCGTGAGCAACGTGAGAATCGCACACGCCTGGAAGGGGATCGAATCGGTCGGGCAGAACACGGGCCGCGCAGTGATCCAGGACGTGTTCATCTCGTCCGTCGCCAAACTCGGCATGCGTCTCGATACCGGGTACGACACTACGACGATCTCCAATGTGGAAGTGTGGACCCCTCCCGGTGTTTACAAAGGTGCCTTCCTCAACAGCGGCGTCGGTATCGAACTCGACCATCTCGATGCCTACCACATGAGCGGTGGCCTGGTCTTCGGCGCGCAGACCGGCGTTCTCCTGCAAGGGAGCGCCGGTGGCTTGGCCTGGGGGACGATCGACGGTCTCACCACCGATTACTGTGTGACAGGCGTGAAGGTCGCAGACAACGCCCACCTCACCCTCACGAACACGACGCACCGAAGCCATGTCCACGCGCTCGAGATCGACGGAACAACGAGCACGGTAAATGTGTCGGGCGGCCAATTCCGCTCCAACGCCGCAGCGGCGGTCTACGTGCACGGCGGCTACATCGTGACGGTCTCCAGCTCCGAAATCAACGCGCCCAACCCCGCGCTCGAGATCGACGGCGGCGCCAAGGTGAACATCTCGGGGAACGACATCTCGGGGGTCACAGCCGCTGCGAAAATCGATCCGTACAACGGCGTAATCCTCTTCTCGAACAATGTGGTCGTGGCCAACACCCACGAAGGTGCCCTCATCAACCACGCGAGCAACCCGTTCACCCGCGTCGAGGGCAACATCATCTACCCCTGACCAGAACCGGAGAGTGAATTCCCGATGCCACGTCTGGGTGAGCGGAAATTCGTTCACCCAGACCATTTTCAAAAGGACCCGTGTGCGGATCCCTTCATCGCCGGGTCTGCCCAGCTGATAAACATGTGAGGCCGAAGACCATGACCGAAGTGGACAAGAACGAGAACGCGTTGCCGGGGCGTGGTGCGCACGGCTCCGGACAGAACCCCTTATCAGCGGCGACTCCTCGGCGATCTGCGTTACGCATGCTGGGAGCCGCCGGTGCGGGCGCAGGCGTATTCACTGCCGCGGCCACCGGTGGGACGGCGCACGCCGCGAGCGGCCCTCTCCCAGGAATGAGCTCGGTGTTCGACGTGACAGCCTACGGTGCGGTGGGGGACGGCGCGGCTGACGACAGCACACCCATCCAAAAGGCCATCAACGTGGCCAGTGCCAAGGGCGGTGTCGTCTGGATCCCGCCCGGCGCCTACCGGCTGGGCACAGGACTCACCGTCAACGCGCCGATCGTCATCGCCGGCGCCGGCTGGGGACCGGCCCAGAACACCCATGGTTCGTGGCTGTATGTCGACTCGACGAACGTCAGCGCGATCACCATCACATGGAACGGAGCTGGAACCACAGTGGCTGATCTGGCAATCGGCCACAAACAGCCCTCCCCCGGCCCCGGCTGGGCTCCCCTTGACTATCCGCCGGCCATCCAGGTCAGCAGCACCGACGTCCACATTCACGACGTCATGCTGAACAACCCGACACGAGGCATCAGCATCACCTACCCAGACGGAGTTGTCGGCCGTGTCTGCCTGGAGCGGATCTGGGGCCAACCACTGCGGCAGGGCATTGAAATCGACAACGCACTTGACGTCATCAAGATCGACAATATTCACTTCTGGCCGTTCTGGAGCGTCGACCCGAATGTCGGCGCTTACGTTGCCGGCAACGCGACAGCGATCCGCTCAGCCCGGAACGACAACCCCCACTTCACCAGGATCTTTGCCCTCGGGTACGCCGTCGGAATGCACTTCGACGCAAGCAGCGGAATCACGAGCAAGTTCCGGCTGTCCGATGCGGACTTCGACATCTGCGGCTACGGAGTAAGGATCACCGGTAACGGTACGACAGGTCAGATCACCAATCTCACCTCTCAGGGCGCGCAGGACGCGAAGGGCAACATCACTGGCGTTGCTTGCCTCGATATCGAAGCGGACGGCGTAACGGTGCAAGCGACAAACGTGCGTGCCTCATATTTCACCACCAACGGTGTGCGAGTTCACGGCGCCGGTACCAATCTCTTCCTGGAAAACTGCTGGGTGGAGAACTGGAATATTTCCGGCCGCGGTTTTCCCGGTATCGAGGCGGTCGCTCCGGCATCCGTCTATGTCGGACGCGGACGGTTCTTCAAGAACGGCAACTCGGCACCGGAAGTCGGCGGCACCGGTGGGATGATCCTCGACGCGTGACACCTGCCGCATGCGCGCACCGGGTCTCCGGCGCATGGCTGGCCGACGCCAAAGGCAGGCAATGGCGGGAGAGGAAGGCACATGAACCAGCACTCCGGCAACGAGGTACGTGTCCTGCTCGTGGACGACGATCCGCTGGTACGTGCCGCGTTACGGCTCATGCTCGAGGCCACATCCGACATCCACGTCGTGGCCGAGGCCGGGGACGGGGCAGAGGTGACCGCGATGGCCGATCGGCATGCGCCGGACGTGGTTCTCATGGACATCCGGATGCCCACGACAGACGGGCTGACCGCGACAAGGGAACTACGCCAGCGCAAGCCGGCACCCGAAGTGATCGTACTGACCACCTTCCACGCGGATGAGTACGTACTGCGCGCTCTGCGGGCCGGAGCCGCGGGGTTCCTCCTCAAGGACACCGAGCCGGACGATCTCGTGTCGGCCGTACGCAACGTGATGAAGGGCCGCCCTGTGCTGTCTCCCGAGGTCACTCAGCAACTCATCGCCCATGTGTCACAGGGTGACAGGGATGGCCGGCAGGATCGGGCCCGCAGTCTGTTGCTCCAGTTGAGCGAGCGTGAGCACGAGATCGCTCTCACCTTGGCCGAGGGCAAGACGAACGCTGAGATCGCGGCCGCGCTGTACTTGAGCATCCCGGCGGTCAAGACGCATATCTCGCGCATCTTGACCAAGCTCGACCTCAACAACCGGGTACAGATCGCACTGCTCGTGCACGATGCCGGATCACCGGACGCGACATGAGCCGGCTGCGCTTCCGCACCCCCTGTGCCCGCGCGTTGCTGGGCCGGGTGCGCAAGTCGGCTCAGTCTGGGTCGCCATGCCGCTGCGAACCGTCATCGAGCTCCGCGCAAGACGTCGACGACTCGTCCGCTGCCATCCGCTCTGATGCCGCGCGCCCGGGTGTGTCACAGCATCAGGGCCGGACCGCGGCCCAATGGTGGGTCGACGTCGCCTGCTTCGCCTTCGCCGTCCTGAACGCCCTGATCACTCTGCGGGCGCTGGCGGCCGATCCCCGGGTCTCGCACCCGCTGTTGCTGGCCGACCTCGCGATGACCGCGGCCGCGTGCGCCGTGGTGTGGTTACGCAGGCGCTGGCCCGTCGCGGTCACCATCGTGCTGTGCGCCCTGCTCTGCGTGGAGCCCAGCGCCGCCGGCGCGGGGCTCGTGGCCCTGTTCACCCTCGCCGCCCACCGCCCGGCGCGCGTCGTGGTCATCCTCCTGGTTCCCGGGCTGGCGTGCTGGACCTTCGGGGTTTACCTGCGCCCCCCGGCCCCCGGCCAGCCCCCCGCCGTATCGGTCATCACCGGGACACTGGCGATGTTCGCCGCCACCGGCTGGGGCATGTTCGCCCGCTCGCGGCACCAGCTCATGCAAGTCACGCGGGAACGCGCTCAGCAGGCCGCCGCCCAGGCGAAGCTGCGCGAGGAACGCGCCCAGCAGCTGACGCGTGAGGAAGTCGCCCGGGAGATGCACGACGTACTGGGCCACCGCCTGTCACTGCTCAGCATGCACTCCGGCGCACTGGAGTTCCGCCCGGACGCCCCAGCGGCAGAGATCAAACGGGCCTCAGGAGTGATCCGGGAAAGCGCTCGCCAGGCACTGCAGGACTTACGCGACGTCATCGGCGTGTTACGCGCACCAGACACAGCCGACACCCGTCGCCCGTCGCCGACGTTGGCGCAATTGCCGCGCCTCGTCGAAGAGTCACAACAGCCGGGCCCAGGAGTGACACTGATCGACAGAGCCGGAGCCGCGGGAACGCAGGGGAAGACCTTAACGGACCTTGTAGGACGTACCTCCTACCGAATCATCCAGGAAGGCCTGACCAACGCTCGCAAGCACGCACCCCATGCACGAACGACGGTGACCTTGACGGGCAAACCGGGGGAAGGGCTCGCCATCGAAGTACGCAACCCGATGCCCGAAAGGGGCGCGCAACAGCCGGCCCCACCTGGCTCGGGCCAAGGCCTGATCGGCCTCACCGAGCGTGCCAATCTCGCTGGCGGGCGTCTCGAACACGGCACCACACCCTCCGGTGACTTCCGCCTCTACGCATGGTTGCCGTGGCCGGAACACTCCACGCGTAAGCGGACGCCCTGAGAGCTAGGCCACGCCATGGGCCCTGCGCGCCGACGCTCGGGGCCAGCACCAGGGCCATGAATCAGACTCAGCAATCGCCCTGAGCCCTCCGCCGCCTCACAACACAAATGACTGGATGAGGGCGGCCTGACCAAAGTTTCAGTGCTGGATTCTTCCTGCTCATGGGGTCCCGTGAGCAGATACTTTCGACGCATAACAGGGCGAGCTGTGGGCGGGTCTTAACAGGCATACAGCAACCGGTTTTCCGGCTTGGTGAACTCAAGGAGCAGACCTTCCCAAGTTCATCGGGAAGGGATTCCGGATTCCAATCTGGGGGTCCTAGGGGCTACCTATCTCGATTCACGCAAGGAGAGTAAACATGTCTGCACGTCACAAGAAGGCGCGTCAGAATTCAGTGCTGGTGGCGAACCGCTACGCGGCGATGGTTCTTTCTCTCGGGGTCATGGGAGGGATTGGGGCGGCCAGTGCGGCCCCGGCCTTCGCTGATTCCACCGGCATAGCCTCGCCTGATACCCACTCGGTAAACAAGCGGAGCGTGCAATTAGGAAACCAGCAGGTTCTATTCACCAATAATCAGCATGAAGATGTGTACGTCACCACTAATAAGGCTCTTTGGGCCAGTATGGTAAATGGGGCTTTTGATGTGGCCAGCATTTTCTCCGGTGGAGTGGCGGCGAAGGGCGCGATCAAGGCGGTCCAGGCTGGAAAATACGTATTAGGTGGCGTCGAAGGTATATGGGCCGCCAAAAATGTCGTTGGACCCTACGGCATTTATGAAGAGGTTACAGTGCAAGTTGGCGGCCACGAATATAAGGCGTACAAAATCGCTCCAGGGCAGACCGCCCCGGTCTGGGAGGGGGGATTCTTTGACACCTACCTTACGCCCGCTGGCTGGGCGGGTCAGTTTGGAGCCCACAGTGTCGATGTCATGGCTGTTACCTCTTCAGGTAGGCAGGCAGATTTTCACAGCTCACCGCATGAAAGACTGGAAGCCACCGAGATGGGCATCCATGATCTGAATAGAACCCCCGAAGCCCAGGATTCTCACACTGACGTGGAAACGTATGAGGCCTTTTGGGGGCAGGGTTCACCTCCCCAGGGCGCGCTGGCCAATGGCCAAAGCGCACCGCCGCCCTCGGGGGTAGCGCAGTGGGACTGGAACAACGTGCTGGCCAGATACAGGTCCGACCACGGCGGCATGTTGGACAAGAGTGACAGCGAAGTAGCTGCAGATATGCAGCAGCACGTGCCGAACGGATGGACGATGCCCGGGTGGGTGCAGTACCGCGTGGAGCACGGAGATCGCGGTTTTGCTGGGTACGCCGACCCGAACGCAAAGACACGGGTGAGGCGCGACCTGACTAATCAGGAGGACTCCAACGCCAATACGCAGGAGGAGGCCGACCGCAAGGCGAAGGAGGAGGCGGACCGCAAGGCGAAGGAGGAGGCGGACCGCAAGGCGCAGGAGGAGGCGGACCGCAAGGCGCAGGAAGAGGCCGACCGTAAGGCCAAGGAAGAGGCCGACCGTAAGGCCAAGGAAGAGGCCGACCGTAAGGCCAAGGAGGAAGCGGACCGCAAGGCCAAGGAGGAAGCGGACCGCAAGGCCAAGGAAGAGGCCGACCGCAAGGCCAAGGAGGAAGCCGACCGCAAGGCCAAGGAAGAGGCCGACCGCAAGGCCAAGGAGGAAGCCGACCGTCGAGCGCAGGAGGAGGCGGACCGTCGAGCCCGCGAGGAGGCGGACCGTCGAGCCCGCGAGGAGGCGGATCGCCGGGCTGAGGACCACCGCCGGGAGGAACGCCGATAGCCGCCAGTTGCCCGGGAGACCACACCCATCCGCCGCGCGGCTGGTGTGGTCTCCCGGGGCACCGAACCGTGTAGGACGCGAACCCCTTACCACCCCGTCTCGTCACACACGCTCGTGCCGGCGGACACACCCACGGCCGCCACACCCACGGTCACCCCTCAACCTCAACCAAGCCGCCGCAGACTCGGGTTCCGATCGGGTGACCCACCTCATAGAAGACCGGCCAGGATCCGCATAACGCGGTGAGTGGTGACTGGGTCATAAAGACAGCACAGGCATCCTGCCTGTGCTGAGCCAGAAAACCGGGAGCCGAAAACCATGCCGGCCTCCCTCGCAGATCCAGATACCCAGGGAACGTCTCATCGGCCCGCAGCGGTCGCTCAGTTCCCACGTTATGGAGGACGACATGTCGGGACAGCATAAGAAGGCTCGCCGCACGCCGAGTGCGGTGACGGGCCGGTACGCGGCGATCGCGCTCTCTGTGGGTGCCGTGGTCGGCGTCGGCGTTGCCGGCGCGGCGCCCGCTCTGGCAGCCGAGACGCAGGCCACGGCCACGGCCACGGCCGCGGCCGCTCCCACGGATGCATCGCATCCGGACAAGCAGCAGTCTGCGCACACTGGGCGGCATAACGACCACGACGACATGCGTGGCTGGGACCGGCCGCATCGTGTCTGGCCTGGGCGAGGTCATGACGGTGCGGGCAAGCCGAAGCCGGGTGGCACGGTGTCTGTGGGTGGCTGGCATCCGGTGAAGGACGTGACCGCTCGCCGCATTCAGCGCCTTGCTGCGTGGGCGGTGGCGCAGGCCAACCGTCAGCAGCATCTGACCGGTGACGCCGCCTATCACCTGGTCTCGGTGAAGAGCGCTGACACGCAGGTCGTGGCGGGCACGAACTATCGTCTGCAGATCCAGGTCGACCACCCCTCCGCAGAGACAGTGACCGCGGTTGTTCACGTGATGCCCTGGGAGAACGTCCGCACTCTGACGTCCTTCGAACCGCAGTCGACCGGTACTGGCACGGACCCCGGCACGCCGCACCCGGGGTCTGTGGGCGGCTGGCATCCGGTCAAGGACGTCTCTGACCCCGGTGTGCAGGCTGCCGCGGCGTGGGCGGTGGCGCAGGCCAACCGTCAGCAGCATCTGACCGGTGACGCCGCCTATCACCTGGTGTCGGTGAAGAGTGCTGACACGCAGGTCGTGGCGGGCATGAACTATCGTCTGCAGATCCAGGTCGACCACCCGTCCGCGGAGTTGGTCCTGGCCGTCGTCAACGACCGCCCGTGGGAGCACGTGCGCACGTTGATGTCGTTCGCTCCGCAACCGGGGATTGACCCGGGGGCCGGGACGGTCACTGTCTCACCGAAGCCGGTTGCCTGGCTTCGGTGACGTGAAGGTGCTGGCTCAGTGTTCCGTGCCGAGTGACGCTTTGTTATGGCTGGACATCGAATAGAGCGATTGAAGGGGGTGGCGGGGCGAGCACGGCGCGAAGCCGCGTGAGTACGGCTCGCCACTGCTTCCAGTCCTCCGGGTCGACCCAGTTCGAGGCCGGCCCGTCCTCGTCGCTGGCGATGCGGGCGAGGACTTCGTCGGCGAGTGTCCGAAGGTCGGAAGGAAACACGGGCATAGGTGTTTCCGGACCGTAGGACTTGTCGACGGGTTCGCCTCCCGGACATTGCGCCGCGATGAGCGCAGCGGCGGCCACCGCCTCTTCTGCTTCCGTGAGATATCCGGTCGCGTCGATCGTCCGGATGAGAACGCCTCGGATCAGGGCTTCGCGCGCCTCGGGCTCGGCGTCGTCGAGAGCGTTGGCGAAGTCTGCGGCTGTGTCGTTGTCGAAGGGACCGGTGTCCCAGGTGCCCATGTTGCTCTCCCTTGCGTAAGGCTGGCCGAATCCTCGCATCAGGGACTGACAACATGACTACGGGGCGAGCAGGACCCGCATCGACAGCACCACGATGTCCGCGATCGCCGGGAACAGCAGCGTCTTCAGTGCCGGAGTGCAACGTCTTCCAGGGCCGGACTGTCAGGGCAGCGGCACTGACCACCATCCATTTTCGGGCGACTTCGTGTGCTGTCCGGAGACGCTCAGCCGTCACTCCCCGTGGCCACTGCACGGAAGCTGAGCCAGAGCCGCAACTCGTGACTAAAGCCGGTTGTCAGTGCTCCGGTGGCTGGGCACCCTGTGAAGGCGTGAACTGCCCCGCCGGACAGCCATCCGGACGGCTTGTAGCCGTATGGCGCGGCACGTGCCGGCGGGGGCATGAGGCATCGGCAGACGCAGCAGGCGTTACCGCTGTGCTCCCCGCCGTCTTCGCCTCAGGGCGGCGGCTCGGGCCGCGCGTACGAGCGCGGCCCACGCTGAAGTCGGCCCAAGGGAGAGCCCCGCGATCCGTTACGAGGTCGTGTCGACGTCGATGTCGAGTTGGCCGAGTTGCCCCGGGATGGCGTAGCCGAGAAGGCCGTCTCTGTGGGGGTAGCCCTCGCAGTTGGGATCTGCGGTGGTGAGGTGGTCGCCGCTGCTGGGGTTGTAGCACCGGTAGAGCGGGACGGATTCAGGGACTTGGGCGGTATGGATGAAGCCCAGGATGCCGTCCTTGTGGGGATACCCTTCGCAGTCGGAATGCGTGGTGTCCAGATGGTTGTTGTTGGGAGGGTTGAAGCACCGGTAGACAGGAACAGTTCCAGGCTCCTGGTAGCCCGAGAGGCGGGCGATGAGGTCGTCCATAGTGGGGTAGCCCTCGCAGTTGCCGTCAAGGCTGGTGATGTGGCGCCCGGATCCGGGACTGTAACAGCGGTACAGCGCCACGGGCTGGGGCGGGTGGTGGTCGGGCAAGGCGTAGCCGAGGAGACCTTCTTTGTCGGAGTACCCCTCGCAGTTGGGATCCGTAGCGATGAGGTGGTCGCGGCTGCTGGGGCTGTGGCAGCGGTACAGGGGGACAGAGCCTGCGACGGGGGTGGCGTAGGCGTAGCCGACAGGCCCCATGGGGAACTGGCCTTCACAGCCAGGGTCGCGGGTCAAGAATGTATGCTCGGCAGCTTTGCACTCAAACAGCGCCAGGGTGTTCGGCTCCGGATCGCGCAGCAGGTCCCAGGCCTGTTCGGGCACCACCCAGTGAGGTAACAGCCGAGTGGAGGCGAAGTGGCCGCGGCTGAGGGAGAACCCGCGGCGTAACTGTGTGTAGGGCAGGTGCTCGAAACCGCAGTGCATCGGAAGAGGGGGTGAGAAGTCACTGCGGTTGGACAGAGCCCACGTGAACCAAGCCGGCTTGGGTGACCCATCAGCACGGTCTAACCCAGGGGCAAACCCGCTCGCGACGTCGTTCGGACCATCCATCCCCCAGGTGAGGTAGACGCTGATGCCAGGCGTGCCCAAGACGTTGCGGAAGGAGTTGCACAGTTGTTCGTCCTGGGCTCGTTCACTGGAATGCGGATGCACGGAATTAATGCCGCCCTCCGTGAGCTCGACATCCCAGGCCGAGGGTGTGTGGGGAAAACGTTGACGCAGCCAGCCCAGCAGCACACCGATGTTGCCGTAGGTGACATAGGGATAATCGTCAGCAGAGAACCCCGGACGCAGCAGGTCCTGCGGGTAAGGGTGGAAGGCCACCCTCCATTCCCGTGTCCCGGCCCTGGCAGCCAGCCCCTCCAGCACCGTCATCCCCGACAGCATCGCATCACGATCGTGCGGACGGTCGAATTCCCTGCCGAAGTGGTTCTCGAGCGAGGTCATCACCCTGGCCGTGGGCTGCTGAGCCATGACGGCGTCGTAGGCGGCGTTGTAGTTCGCCGCGATAGCATCCAGCCAGGCATTCTGGTCGCACGGGGCGCCCTGACCGCAGCCAATATCGAACCATGTATTGGTGTTGACCTCGTTGTCGACCACGAAGTCGGCGATCCGGCCCTGGCCATGAAGCCCGTCGTAACGCCGGGCCAGCATGCCGGCGAAACGCCCATAATCAGCTGGATTGCTAGGCGTACAGAAGATTTCATAACCCGGCGCGTTGGGTGAGCAAGGCCGCCCCGCACGGGCCCAGGCCGGCGTCCCATACACGATCGCGATGACCTTGACTCCGAGACGTCCCCACTCCTTGATGCCCGCATCGATCTGGGCATTGATATGGAAACAATGTCCGTCAAATTCCCCCTCCCCGCTACCGCACGGCAAACCCTTGACACTGGGCTCCCAATCCGCCCAAATAAGATTCAGCCCAACCGCACCACCATTATTCCTAGCTGCCTCAACCGGCGGCATAGCATTTGGCTGTACCCCTTTGATCCGGTCATCAGAAAGCGACGGATAAGGCAACGCCGCCATGGTGCCCGCTGTGCCTGCACCACGGTTGGTTCGCGAGCTTCCCGCGGATGCCCGGTGGACAGGCTGCTCGGCTGCCGAAACGAATCCGGTGGACATCAACAACAGACAACACCATACGGCGACAATGGACAGTAATCGCTGTCGAAATTTCGACCTTTCATGCCTCATCATCAATGTATGCCTTTCGCAGGACGGTGGGGATATATGACCCCCCATGCGTCCCCGGTGGTGCCGTGGATGGTTTGGTTGATGATGGGGGGCGCGCCGGAATGGTCGGTGATCGTGATTTTGTCGACGTTCTTGTACTGGTGGGTGTCGATGCGCTGGGTGGAGGCGTTGACTGCCTGCCGGTGTGTATGGGCGACCGTGCCAGAGAAGAGAGTCACCGCGGCCTGGGGCAGGGCGACGCCGAGTTTGTGCGTGGTGTAGTGGCAGCTGTTCGTGCCGCCGTACATCAGGGAGGTGATGACGCCCTTTTCGTTGATGGCCCAGCCGGGGTTGGTGACTCCGCAGTCGTCGTAGCCCGCCAGCGGGTCAGGGGCCAGCAGCTGGCCGTGGTCGGTGAAGTGGATACCGTCCTGGCTGGTGGCGTAGTTGATGCGCCAGTCCTTCGGACCACCAAGTCTTCGGTACGCGGCGATGTACTGTCCGGTGGGCAGCAGCCTGACATCGGCGTCGACGAAGCGGCCGACGGGCCGCACGTAGGAGAAGTGCCGTGGAACAGCCTCGGTGGAGACCGCCAGATGCTGCTGCCGGCGGCCGTTGGCGATGCCGTCGAAATACAGCTCCCACCGGCCGGTGCGGCTGGTGCCCTGGTAGCGGCTGTTCCATATCAGGGACGGGCGGCCGCAGAGGGACACGTGCGCGCCGCGGAAGATGATCTCATGTGTGCGGTTGATGGGCTGTGGCCAGTGGACGCCGTCGGGGGAGGTCATGACGGAGCAGTGATCATTGCCCCCAGCCACTGCGGTGGTCATCGCCATGAACCAGCGGTTGTTCCGCCTCACCGCCGAGGGGTCGTTCACGGCCCGGTAGACGCCGTGGCCGATGACCGTCCTGACGCCGGAGAACCCATGGGTCAGTGTGTCGTCCCGGGTGGTGCTCAGATAGATCTCGTCGTGCTGCTGGCCGGCGGCACGCCAGCCGCCGAAGTAGACGTTCCAGGCGCTGCCTGCTGTGACGGGATTGGGCGCATACAGGTTGGGACCGCTGATCACCGGGTTACCGCGGTAGTGCACAAAAAAGGCCTGCCGCGGGTCCCTGACTAATCGGTGCACGTTGTGAACGGTGAACGGGTCACCCCTCTTTCCGAGGTAGACCAGCGTCGCCGCCGACGCCATGGCCTGCGTCACCAGGCAGCAGAATGCCATCGCCCAAAGGGCGGTTATGGATAATCGCCTGTGCTTCAGTACCTTCATAAGATCTCCTGGGCATAGCTCCGCAACGGTTCAGGCGACTGCTCCCGATTCTGTGCCCCCGCACCGTCCGGCGTCGACTTGACGCTGCACGGTGCGGGCCAGAGTCTGCACGGGGGCGGGCCAGAGGCTGCCATGTCCGGGAGTTCTCAGTCGCGCATCGCCGACCATCGGATGCGGGGGTCGTAGCCGGATGCGACAATGGGCTCCATCACTTGTCCTAAGACGCGGTGCTGAAGCACCGTCAGTATGGGATGGAGGTGCGCCTCACCCTCGGGACACCAAGCAGAGCAGTAGCAGCATTTCACCTGCTCACGCCTATAGGGTGTCGCATTTCCGATTGACTGTTTGGGGAGCGCGAAATGATATGGGGGCGTAAATTACGTCTCACCGTTCTCTCGGTAGCTGTCTTAACAGTGATGGGAAGCCTGGTGAGCGGAATTTCTCCAGCAAAAGCAGCGGCTGCGAATTGCCCGCAGCATCCGAGTGACGTAAGAGGACTAAAGTTGCTCGGAACATATGTGGGCCCCCAGCCGGACGATCTCGGATTAAGGTTCGAAACGCAAAAATTACCCTATTCTACTGCTGCCGGGGTGCTCGCAAACAACGGTTTCAGGACGGTGGCTCTCAGGGTGGCCGCCAAGGAAGATCTGCATTCCGGTCAGACAATCGCCCAGCGTGACGCCGAGGTTATAAAGCTGCTGAGAGAGTTGAATCGGCAGCACACGAATGTCTACCTGTATGAGCGCGAGTGGTTTCAAAGAAAAGACGGACCAGCCGCGAAGTACCCGGGAGCCGACGCCTTCATTCGCGATATGAGCAATATCGTCTCGCGAGCAAAGAAAGAGAACCTCAGGTGGCTTCGAGGGGTGATGCCGATCGAGACGAACCTCAATAATACCTGGGAGGTGCGAGAGCGTGCCCTATACGTTGCCAGGGGAATCAACGCCAGAACAGGAAACTGGCTGAAAACGCATACGTTTATGATGCCGGGCGCAGGTATGGGGAATTATTTTAAGGATATTCAAAAGGGTGGCGTCGCCTGGTTGAACTTGATGAGAGGCCAGACCGGCTGCTTTTCCTTCATCTACAAACACATGAGGAGTCAGCCCGCTGCCGTAAATGACCTTGCGAAATACAATGACCGATGGAAATATTACGTCGGCCTGCGCTCGGAGACCACAGTAGATCGGCAAGTCAAATTCCTGCAGAGTGATTCAGTCTTCGGTCTGGGTGATCTCGCATGGTACATGCAGCACTACAAGTCAAAGTTTCCCAACCATGCGAACGTCGTATTTTGGGGCGATGCCGCAGACGGTGTATCCTTCCTCAGTCAACTCGATTCACGCTACAACTACAACACTCTGCGAGCCCTGCATCAAGTACTCGTAAAGAGCAATCGCTGGCTCGGATACTTCTTTGACATGCCATTCGGTAAAAAGGGTGCCCAAGGGCATGACCTCTGGAAGTATCAGATCCTTGTCGGGCCGCTCGGCGGCCGGGACAGAAATATGGCCATGAATCGTTCCGGGACTCACACAGTCTGGGATGAGTGGCACGCTTGGGCCAATCCAAGCTTTCAATATTGAGGCGCTCCACGGCTGGACCTGGATGTGGCATTGGGGAGCAGCTCTGGCGCGGGGCTTCCAAGGCCGCGAGCGTCGACCACCTTGCCGGCTAAGAAGGCACGGCCCCTCTGCCCATGCCTCCGCCCGCATCAGCGGCAATCACCACCGCCCGCGACGCTCCTACCGCGGCCTGTTGAGGGCGCCCTGTGCAGCTGGATTCGCCAGGCCCAGGCCGATGCCAGGCGAGCGGGGCGACGTCTTGACCATCGCCACGTGTGAGGCCTTCGACTGTTTCCGTCGGATCTTGGAGTCCGGTGGCCCGTCAGGGGCCGGGTGTTGTGTAGCCGTCGGGGTCGAGCTGGTCAAGTTGACCTGGAAACGCGTAGCCGAGGCGTCCGTCGTTCTTGGGGTAGCCCTCGCAGTGGGGGTCGCTGGTGGTGAGGTGGTCGCCGCTGTCGGGGTCGTAGCAGCGGTAGAGGGGTACGGAGTGCGCGACATGGGTGGTGTAGAGGAAGCCCAGGACGCTGTCCTTTTGAGAAGACCCTTCGCAGCGGGGATTTGTGGTGTCCATGTAGTCACCGTTATCGGCGTTGTAGCAGCGGTAGAGGGCGACGGTGCCGGGTGCTTGGTGAGCGGGGATGCGTGCGAGGAGGTCGTCCATGTTGGGGTAGTCCTCGCAGTTGCCGTCGAGGGTGGTGACGTGGTCGTTCAGGTCTGGGCGGTAGCAGCGGTAAAGGGCCACGGGTTGAGGGGGCTGGGTGTCGGGCAGCGCGTAGCCGAGGCGTCCGTCGTTGTGGGGGAAGCCCTCGCAGTGAGGGTCGGCGGTGATGAGGTGGTCGCCGTTGCTGGGGTTGGAGCAGCGGTAGAGGGGGTCGGAGCCTGCGACGGGGGTGGTGTAGGCGTATCCGACGGGCCCCATGGGGAACTGGCCTTCGCAGCCAGGGTCGCTGGTGAGGAACGTGTGTTGGGAGGATTTGCACTCGAAGAGCGGCATGGTGCCCGGTCGAGGGTCGCGTAGCAGGCGCCAGGCCATTTCGGGCATGACGCCGTGGGGGAGAAGTCGGGTGGAGGCGAAGTGGCCGCGTGTGGGGGAGTAGCCGCGGCGGAGCTGGGTGTAGGGCAGGTACTCGAAGCCGCAGTGCGGTGGAACAGGCCAGGAGTAGTCGTTCCGGTTGGTCAGGGCCCAGGTGAGCCAGGCCTGCTTGGGCACGCCGTTGGCGTGCGTGAGACCGGGGGTGAATCCGCTGGTGTCGTTCGGGGTGTCGGTTCCGTTGAAGTAGAGGTAGGCGCTGATGCCGGGTGTGCCCAGGATATTGCGGAACGAGTTGCACAGCTGCTCGGCCTGGGCTCGTTCGGTGGAGTATGGGCCCAGGGAGTTGATGCCGCTCTCGGTGAGTTCGACGTCCCACGCGGACGGCGTGTGGGGAAAGTGCTGGTGCAGCCAGCCCAGCAAGACGCCGATGTTGCCGTAGGTGACATAGGGGTAGTCGTCGGCGGAGAACCCCGGGCGGAGCAGGTCCGACGGGTAAGGGTGGTAAGCCACCCGCCATTGCCGGGTCCCTGCCCGGGCGGCCAGACCCTCCAGCACCGTCATACCCGACAGCATCGGATCAAAGTCGTCCGGGCTGTCGAATTCCCTGCCGAAGTGGTTGTCCAGTGAGGTCATCACCTTGGCGGTGGGCTGCTGGACCATGACGGCGTCGTAGGCGGCGTTGTAGTTCGCCGCAATCGCGTCCAGCCAGGCATTCCGGTCGCAGGGGGTGCCATGGCCGCAGCCGATGTCGAACCGGGCGTTGGTGTTGACCTCGTTGTCGATCACAAAGTCGGCGATCCGGCCGTTCCCGTGCAGTCCGTCGTAGCGCTGAGCCAGCAGACCGGCGAAACGTCCATAGTCAGCCGGGTTGTTCGGCGTACAGAAAGTCTCGTGCCCCTGCTGCGCCGGTGAGCACGGGCGTCCCTGGCGCGCCCACGCCGGCGTCCCGTACACGGTGGCGATGACTTTGACCCCGAGGCGGGTCCACTCCTTGACATCCGCATCCAGCTCGGACGGGATGCGGAAGCAGTGTCCGCCGAACTCCTGCTCCCCGTTGTCGCACGGTGCACCCTTGACGCCAGGCTCCCAGTCCGCCCAGACAAAACTAAGTCCCACCGCACCAGCGTTGTTCCCCGCCACCTCTGCTGGCCACATCGAATCCGGATGGATTCCCTTGATCCGGTAGTCGGACAGAGACGGGTACGGCAACACCGCGGCGGCACTCGCACTCGTCGCGGCCGCATCCTGGGCGGAGCCGTCCGGCACTCGGGGAACGGGCTGCTCGGCCGCGCTGGCGAATCCGCTGAATGCCGACAGCACGCAGCACCACATGGCGGCTCCGGCTGATAATCGCCGCCACCAGAATCTGGACCTTGCATGCCTCATCACTCATGTCCACCTTTCGCAGCAGCAGCTGCGCATCCTGGGCAGGGCTTGAAATTCACTTCCACGAACGGCCGAGCCCCTCACGTCCAGTCACATGATTGGTCCCAATGGATGAGAGCCGTCATGAGCACGAGGGCATGTCCCAGGTCCCGTCCGGTGCCGCCTGGCTCGCCGCTGCCAGACCCCGTCCGGCCCGCCACGCCGCCGACGCGGCCGTGGCCCACGAGACCACGGTCATCCATGCCATCTCCCGCCACACCTACGGGGTCCCACGCATCCATGCCGAGTTGCGGCGGCTGGGGCAACAGTTGCCGGGCTGGGGGTTGCCTGCTTGTGCCTGTAGCGCCAGGCAGAAGCGGGTGACTCACGTCACGGAGAAGGGACGGAACTCCTCATAACGGGGCGAGCTGCGCAGAGTCCTATAGGTGTACAGGCCTCTCGCTGACCGAGAGAACGGAGGCTCCAGTCGATGCTGGGCCTCTAAAGAAACCTGGGTACCTCCATGGGACATGGCGGGGCACTGAATTCGTTTCCACACTAATGGAGGATGACATGTCCGAAGACCGTAAGAAAGTTACCCGGATGTCGATCGTTCTGACGAGCCGTTGTGCCGCCGTCGCTCTTTCTGTGGGTGCCCTGGCCGGCATCGGTGCGGCTGGTGCGGCGCCCGCCATGGCTGCGTCGCACTCCCCCGTGGCAACGGCGTCCGAGCAACGTTTGAGTTCGCATCGAAACCCTGGCGGCTTTACCGGTGGCTGGCATCCGGTGACTGTGACTGATTCTTACATTCAGCAGATTGCGGCATGGGCGGTGGCCGAGGCTAATCGAGAGCAGCACCTGACAGGCGATGCCGCATACCATGTCGCGGCTGTTCAGAGCGGCGAGAAGCAGCTTGTGGCAGGGGCGAATTTTCGGCTTCAGATTCGGGTAGACCACCCGAGTGCCCAGGTTGTTGAAGTGGTTGTCTACGACAAATCCTGGGAGAACACCCGCGCCTTGACCTCCTTCACACCATTGACAACATCCGAGCAACGTTTGAAGGCGGACTCAAATCCGCGCGATCTTGTAGGCGGTTGGACATGGGAGCAACGTTTAGCGATGCATGATCATCTCGGGCGTGCCACTCACGACCATCCGTCGCGGCAGCCGCAGGCAGCTCCTACCGAATCTTCCTGATCACGGTGTGGTGCCGGCGCACTTGTGCCAGTTCCGTGAGCCGGACGTTGCGTCGCCACTCCGACTCCGCACTGTGGGACTGGGCGACGATGTCGGCGGCCTGGTCGGCGACGCCGCACGCCTCGCACCACCGGCGGATGTTGTCGGCGGACGGAGGGGTGAGGGCGCCTCTGATCCGGTACGTCTCGGGATGGCTCCAGCCGTGTACGCCACCGCCACCACGACCTGACCGCAGCTCGCGCCCACGGCATTGTCCAAGCCTGTCTGTCTGACCCGCCAGATCCTCCTCCTTGCCGACCGCACCTATCAGGGCGTCGGCGTCATCTTCCCCACCATGCTTCAACACCGTCATCACGGTCGCGCGTTCAACATTGAACAAGCAGCATTGCATCACCCGCTGACACCCCGCCGCCCCACACAGAACGCAAGTTCGGCACTTCGAAAGCGTGGGCTGTTCCACAGCATTGCGGGTGTCTCACCCGTCGAGGCGTGTTTCTGACGTGCGGGCGACCCACGCGAGAGGCACCGGCACCCACCGGCCGAAGAAGCATCTGTGTCACATGCTCTCTCCACCGTTCTGGACTTCGAGCCTATGGGGACGGCTGTCCGAGAACTTCGGGGCGCCTCAGATCCGCTCGCCGTCGTCGCGGAGGACAGCGGCGAGCCTTGGAACGCCCCATACGTGCCTCTCGCCGCACCGGCAGGCTGGTCGCACAGGTCAGGAAACCGGCGGCCGACAGGCCACTCTCCCAGCCTGAGAACAGCGCACTATCTCTGGCGTCCATAGCCGGTGATACGCCACGTCCCAAACCGCCCCGTCGCCCGCGACGAGGGCAATGGGCCGGTGCTCGAAGGCGCAGGGCAATGGTGATCCGCGTCACATCGCGAAGTGCGTAACAGGGCCGGTACCGCACGGGTCATACCCGCTGCCGGCATCAGTGATTCACCACATAGTCCGGACAGGGCCACCCGGTCCCTCGGCGGGATCGACCCACGACGCGGCAGGTCCAACGCCGCCGCTGGCAAGGACTCCGACTCTGCCCGGCGCCTGTCCGGATTCACCTGGCTCTCTTTCTGTATCCATGGAGGATGAAATGTCTGCTCGTCACAAGAAGGTCCGCAAGAGCTCAATTACGGTGGCAAACAGATATGTCGTCATGGGCCTTTCCCTAGGAGCGGTTCTGGGCGTGGGTGCGGCTGTAGCTGCGCCGTCCGCCATGGCGGCTACGGGGGCCCCAACCGGGGGAGGGTCGGGCACGGGCGGTAGTTCGCTGGCCAAGAATCTTCAGATTTCCCCGAATGGCCAGATCAAGTCCAGTTTCAGCCCGAATCTGAATCTGAAGGGTCCAGGTGGTACTCAACTCGAACTTAAGACCGTGGATGTCGGGGGCAATGTATTTGCGGGCTCGGGCTTTGTAAAGATCGATCCGAAGCTAAAGGTGACCATTGGTGGTAAGCCATTCGAGATCAGCGGGCTGGGAGCTGAGGTCACCACGTCTTACACAGAGAAGGAAGGGCGCAAGATTGAGGGCACGCTCAAGTTCGCGCCTAATGTGCCGTTGCCCGTCGAGGGGGGAATTCTCCAGCTGCAGGGAGGATACGCGGAAGGAAAATTCGCGTTCTCGGAAAAGGGGGGATGGAGTATCGAGATGGGCGGCGGTCTCAATGTGAAGGCCAAGTTCACCGCCACTAATGGATCGAGCATCGGGGTCGAAGGCCTGGATGCTGGAACCGGCCTGAAGATATCGAACGGCGACGTCGCCTTCGTGGGCCATGCAAACATCCAGCCTAAGATTACGCTGGGTAGTCGTGATGGTTCGAGTGTCGCGTTTGAGGCTGGGCACGCCAATATGAACTTCGAGATCGGCACAAAGGGGGTCACCTTCAAGGCAAACGAGGGTTTCACGCCGAAGGCAACTTATACCGATCCTACCGGTCGTAGTTATACGGTGGAAGGCCTGAACGCAGAAGCGGGCATAGAGGCAGGGGCAGAGGGATTCAAATTCCACGCAAAGGCCGGGGTTAACCCGAAATTCACTCTGGGGGACTCCAGTGGCAATAAGACCGAGATTAGCTTGGGTGGCGTCAACGGGGTTCTCGATATTTCAAAGGGCACCTTTTCCGCTGTAAGCAGCGTCAATGTAGCACCCACGTTGACGTTGATCGACGGTAAGGGTAATCGTACGCCTCTACAGCTTTTCGATGCCGGCGCCCATGCAGGACTCACTCCCGATGAGATCTCCGCCGGTTACCATGTCAAGGTCGACCTGCTTGGCGTCGACGCGCATGGCCAATTATCTATTCCGTTGAGACCTCCCGGCGTCCCTGACCGGCAGCTTGTTCCCGGTGGAAAGATCTGGGATATTGCGGGCCATGCAGTTCCCGACCCCATTAATGCAGACTTTACTGATAAGGCTGCACAGACATATGGATTTGACAACCTGGCGGACGCCCGAAAGCAAGCACAGACCGACGTCCCAAACCTTCTCTCCGGGGATGGTCACGCACCCCTGACTGCGCCTGCATTCTACATGGTGCGCCTCCTGGAGCACGACAAGTGGACGGCTGCCGGCGGGGATGACGGAAAAGAGGCCATGAGCTGGGGATATAAAAGCCTGCAGGACGCCCTGAACGATGCGGTGAAGCAGAACCATCATTACATCAACAACATGGCCGGCCTCTACAATGATTACGGCCCGAAGCAAGATTTCTTGCGTCAGATTTACTTCAAATATCAGCCGGGCGTTGACTACGGCAAAATGGAATTGGTTGGAAATCAGGTACGGGAGGGTAGCACTTACACGCCCATTAAGGTGTGGGAAGGGATACACGGGACCTTCCGTGGTGGTGGCGCTGCGTCTGAGTCGGCCGGAAGCGGGGGCAAGCCGGGAGCCGGGAACGGCCAGTTCTCAGAGGAACAGATTACCAACGTCATGAAGGATTTCAGCGTGCCCAGAGAGGAGGCTATTGCCTATTTGAAGCAACCCGAAATTGATGCGAGCCAATTTGGTGCGCCGCAACCTGGGACGTTCGGTGGGTTGAGGAGTTGGTCTCTGGAGTCGGATCCGAAGACGGGTGAGTCGTGGAAGGTGACGAAGGATGGCGAGGGCACGCCAGTGCAGTTCTACGGGCATGGTAAGGATGGCTCGTGGCACCAGTTGATGCCTGACTCATCCCTCAAGAACTACGACGACGTTCAGGGATATGTGGAGAAGGACGGGGCCTGGCAGAAGGTCGAGGATCCTCGGGCCTTCTTGCGTGGCGACACGAACGGTGACGGCAAGGTCGACGTGAAGGACGAACTGGCCGGCGACAAGAAGGGTCAGGACACCGCGCAGAAGGCGAAGGAGGAGGCGGACGCCAAGGCGAAGGCGGAGGCTGACGCCAAGGCCAAGGAGGAGGCGGACGCCAAGGCGAAGGCGGAGGCGGACGCCAAGGCGAAGGCGGAGGCGGACGCCAAGGCCAAGGAGGAGGCGGACCGTAAGGCCAAGGAGGAAGCGGACCGTAAGGCCAAGGAGGAAGCGGACCGTAAGGCCAAGGAAGAGGCCGACCGTAAGGCCAAGGAAGAGGCCGACCGTAAGGCCAAGGAAGAGGCCGACCGTAAGGCCAAGGAAGAGGCCGACCGCAAGGCCAAGGAGGAAGCCGACCGCAAGGCCAAGGAGGAAGCCGACCGCAAGGCCAAGGAGGAAGCCGACCGCAAGGCCAAGGAGGAAGCCGACCGCAAGGCTCGCGAGGAGGCGGACCGTCGAGCCCGCGAGGAGGCGGACCGGCGGGCTGAGGACCACCGCCGGGAGGAGCGTCGATAGCCGTCCGTCGTCAGTTGCCCGGGAGACCACACCAACCGCTGAAGGGCCGGTGTGGTCTCCCGGGCGCTGAGCCTGCTGCGGAACTCCTTCCGCTATGCCGCCCGCCGTGACTGGGGACAAGCGTGTCCTCGCCGACGGCCCGGGGCCGGCTAGTCCTGGCCGGTGCCGAGACACGCCTGTGGTACCGCTGGTACCATGGATGCCATGTCGGATGTCAAAACGGCGATGAATCTTCGCTTCCCCGACCCTGCGCAGCGGGCCGTTATCGCGGCAGCGGCGAAGCAGGAGGGTGTCAGCATGCAGGAGTACATCCTCTCCGCCGCCTACGACCGTGCGACCGCCGTGGAGCGGCAGTTCCTGGACGGCTTCCAGGCTTCCATGGCCCGCAGCGGCGCGGCTTTCGCTGCTGAGTCCAGCAGTCTGGACCCCAATGCCGAGTACCGGGCGGCCGAGGAGGAAGCGCAGCGGGAACTCGGACAGCACCAGGAGCGAGGCCACGCCGCGTGACCCAGCCGGAACCGTTCCACCCGCTCGACGTCACGTTCCTGCTGCACGCCGCCGAGCTGCTCGACGGTGATCCACAGGTCGACGACCTCGGACCGCTGTACGCCGCCGTCGCCCGGGTCAATGCCCGGGCAATGGAGCGCGACATCTACGGATCTCTGTATCTCAAAGCCGGCGCGCTGCTGCAGACCCTGGCGAAGCTGCCGTGCCTGGAACATTCCAACGAGCGCTTCGCCTGGCATGCGACCGAGGCTTACCTGATCCTCAACGCGAGCGAACTCGACTATCCGCCCAAGGCAGCCGTTGCGCTGGTACGGGACGCGGCCTCCGGGGCGCTCGGCGTCGCCCGGATCGCCCGCCAGCTGCGCGACTGGACCGTCGTCTGAGTCCACCGTCCAGGTGTAGGGACGCGGGCTGTGTGCGGCGCCATTCGCAAGGTCTGGGAGGAGGGCGGCTACTGCCAGTACCTCGTCGAGCCTGCTGCCACCCTCGGCACCGGCATGGAAATCGTCCAACGTACCTCCGAAGCCAGAGGATTCACCCCGCTACCCAAGCGCTGGACTGCGGAGCGGACCTACGGATGGCTGATGCTCCACCGTCGCTTGGCGCGCGACTACGAGACCCTGCCCGCCCGCTCTGAAGCCATGATCCACCTCGCCATGACTGACCTCATGGCCCGCCGCCTCACCGGCGAAGCCCCCCTCTCCTGGCGCGACCCGACACTCCGGGATCAAACACTATTCCGGGATGAAAGATCGGGAGAAACGTGCCGTGAGCAGGGCAGCACCATACGCCCAGACCCGGTGCCGTTATGTCGAGTATGCCCAGGGCCGTGTCCGGCTGGCAGTAGGGCAAGCCGAGGTCTGCCGACGCAGGGCGTCGAGGGCCTGTT